>NZ_JASDCV010000001.1:0-510782 GCF_030407755.1 Rhodococcus sp. APC 3903 | reverse complement strand
GTCGTCGTGGGCTCAGTCGTCGTGGGCTCAGTCGTCGTCGTGGGCTCAGTGGTCGTGGGCTCAGTCGTCGTGGTCGGCGTCGGAATTACGGTTGTACCGCAGTTGTGATGGTGGCAATGCCAGCCATAGTTGCCGTTGCCGTTGTTACCGCCACCGTTGCCGTTGTTACCGCCACCGTTGCCGTTGTTGCCGTTGTTATTGCCACCGTTGTTGCCGTAATTGCCGTTTCCGTTGCCATTGTTTCCACCGCCACTGTTGCCGCCAGGTTGGGCGGCGACGATGGCAGGGAAGACCGATACGGCAAGGACGCCGATACCCATCAGGCACATCACAGCAACAAGCATCATCGCTAGCCGTCGTGGCTGGCTCATCGACATTCCTCCCCGACACATACGTCCGACCTGCGGAAAACTGCGGCAGACTCATCGTGCCTATCGCACCGGACACACCCTCGTTACATTTCCGGCAAACATGTATCCGCCCAAGGATCATCCCTCACTTGGAAGCTCAACGGTCCGGATCAGCGGTCGCAATCGTATGAAACGGCGCACACTCGAGCTAAATCTTCACAATTCGGGCAGGCTCTGAAAATGCAGGAAAGGGCCGTTCAACTTTCGTTGAAAGACCCTTTTTGCTGGTACTTCTTGGTGGAGCTGAGGGGAATCGAACCCCTGACCTCTTCGATGCGAACGAAGCGCGCTACCAACTGCGCCACAGCCCCGTGCCACCGCCTCAGCGGTGCTCGGCAACTCTAACAGGAACGAATACTCCCGTTGGAATCACCCGACACGAACTTTCGACCTGACAAGATCGGCCCAGAAGGTCACTGACCGGATGCGCGACGCATCTCGGTGTGCCTGACCTCTTCTTCGTAGTGATCCAAGTGATCGAACGCCGGATCTTCGTCGTCGACCTCGAGAACAACCGCTCCTGGCCGGCGCAATCGCGCGGGAATCAGGCGCAGCTCTTCGTCGGTGTGCGATTCGACTCCGAGTCGCGATCGGTTGAGGCGCTCGGTGCGACGACGGCGAATCTCCTGCTCGATCCGAACCTGCCGACGTAGGTACGCCATGTACCCACCGAGGCCGCACACGGTCAGCACAAACAACCACCACACCATCGGCGAGATGATCAATGCGAGAGCGCCCGAGAGAATCGCGACGAATGCCAGGCCCAGCAATGTCCGCTGACGGAATGCGTACCGCGCCTCCCGGGCGATGGCATCCGCCTCGGGGTCGAATCCGCCTCGGCCGCGCCGAACGGGAACAAATTCTCCGACCGGTGCACGACCGCCGGTGTAGTCGTCTTCTGCGTGAGTGTCCATCTGGTCCTCCGCGTCGTAGCTGCTGCGCACTGGTTCTGGTTGCCAGTTCGGATCGCTTCGATGTCCTGCTGCCGGCCCGCGCTGAACAGGGTTGCTGTCGCCGCGGTGGAGTACTCGAGTCGCGAGCGCCGCGTCACTCGTCTGCCGGATCCTGGGGCGCTTGTTGACAAGCATCGGCACCAGGACGAACAGCCACACGGCCACCAGCCCGATCCACACGAATGAGCTAGGCATGCCGCGGCCTCCTCCCGATCACCTACCAGCACCTATGCCAGCCGTTGACGAGTCAAGGTTAACGGCCGACGCCCTCGCATCGTTGCCGACGCGCCGAACCCCACCATACTCATGTGTCACACGCGTACCGAACTGAACTTCCGGTTCAGTCCCAAAAGTCTCAAGTTCTGGTTGAATCAAAAACCACATTTTTCCGGCCGAAAGTAGGACTACTCAGCGGTAACTGCCGTTTAGCTCGCGTTTCTCACGCTCGTGGCGCCGTATTGGTCACACCCACGAAGCGCGTCCGGACCGCACCAATCTGTCGACGACGGTGGTGGGTACTTCCTCGATGGTCATTCCGACCAGAAGATGATCACGCCATTGGCCGTCGACATCGAGATAGCGCTTGAGAAGACCTTCCTCCCGGAACCCAACATTTCGTAGGACTGCGCGACTCGACGCGTTCTCCGGCCGAACGGTCGCCTCCACTCGATGCAGACCGACCTTCGAGAATGCGTGATCGAGTGTGAGCGCCACGGCCGCTGTGGCTACGCCCCCACCGGTGACGTGCGAGGCGACCCAATAGCCCACCCAGGCGGACCGCAGAGCGCCGCGCACGACATTTCCGATGGTGACCTGCCCGCAGTACTTCCCGTCGAGTTCGATCACCAAGGGAAGGATCCGACCCTTGCGCGCCTCGGAGCGAAGATTCCCGCACAGGGACGGCCAGACAGTGATGTGGTGGCGAGCATCCCAGGGCGACTCTCCGGTGGGCTCCCACGGCTCCAGGTGCTCGCGATCGCGAATGCGGAGGCGACTCCACACAGCAGCGTCACGGAGCTTCACGGGGCGGACGGTCACCACTCCCGCGGGCACTCGCAGTGGGCCGAGATCTTCCGGCCATCCTGGATGGACTGACATCACACCCCACTCGGGTCGGCGTTACCCACGTTGGGCGAGAAAAGCTACGTCGACTTCTTCACCGATGTGCACTTCGGTGACGTCTCGATCGACAAGAACCAAGCAATTGGCTTCCGCCAAGGTCGCGAGGAGATGTGAGGACGCACCGGGCGCACCCCCGAGTGCCTGCACCAGGTACTCCCCCGTCGCTTCGTCACGCATCAGCTGACCACGCAGGAAACCCTTGCGATCGGCAATCGACGTGATCGTTCCCACCGTGCGCGCCTTCACTACTCGCCGCATCGGTTGGCGGCGTCCGAGCGCGATTCTGATCAGCGGGCGAACCATGACTTCGAATACCACCAGTGCGCTGACCGGGTTGGACGGTAGGAGAAAGGTCGGAACCTCGTCTCGTCCCAGCTTGCCGAAGCCCTGCACTGATCCCGGATGCATGGCAACGCGCTCCACCTCGAGTGTCCCCAGGTCGGCAAGCGCCTCACGAACCTCGTCGGACGCTCCGCCGCCCACGGCACCGGCGATGACAACGATTTCCGAGCGAATCAGCTGTCCTTCGACTACTTCGCGAAGACGGCGCGAGTCGTTGCCTGCGATTCCCACACGGTTGACGTCGGCGCCGGCATCGCGCGCTGCGGCGGCGAGGGCATACGAATTGACGTCGTAGACCTGACCAGGCCCCGGCGTGCGATCCACGTCGACAAGTTCTCCACCGACGCTGATGACGGAGAGACGCGGACGCGGATGGACGAGCACTTTGTCGCGACCGACCGCGGCAAGCAAACCGACCTGTGCGGCTCCGATGATGGTGCCTGCCCGAACGGCCACGTCGCCCGGCTGGACGTCGTCACCTGCACGGCGAACGTAATCGCCCGAACGCACCGGCTCGAAGATCCGAACGCGAGCGCGACCACCGTCGGTGTTTTCGAGCGGGAGCACGGCGTCGGCCAGCGTGGGCAGCGGCGCGCCCGTGTCGACTCGAACGGCCTGACGCGGTTGCAACCGGATCGGTTGGCGTGAGCCCGCCGTCACCTCGCCGACCACCGGCAAGCTGAGGTCCGTAGGCTCGCCGTCCTCGCCGCGGAGGTCGGCTCCAGCGCCGGCGACATCGACACTGCGAACCGCGTAACCGTCGATGGCAGCTTGATCGAATCCCGGCAATGGGCGTTCGGTCACCACTTCCTCGGCACACAGCAGTCCCTGCGCCTCCGAGATGGCGACCCGAACCGGACGGGGTGCCACTGCAGCAGCGGTAACCCTGGTCTGCTGCTCCTCAACCGACCGCATCTGGTCCGCGTCCTCCTGTGTCTGGAAATTCGGTGATATCCGTCAGCTCATGATGCCTTGCCTTCGAAAAGGGACAAGCACATTGATACTGCGTTATCGGGCGATCAACCACCGTGGCGACACGCTCAGCGGTCGAGCCGATCCGCGAGCCACTTACGCAAGGACGGACCGTAATCGTCGCTGTCGAGTGCCAGGTCAACCGAAGCGCGGAGGTACCCGCCGGGGTTGCCCAGGTCATGACGCGTTCCGCGGTGCACGACCACGTGAACCGGATGACCCTCGGAAATCAGGAGAGCGATGGCGTCGGTGAGTTGCAACTCACCGCCGGCTCCCGGCTTGATGCGGCGAAGTGCGTCGAAGATCGCACGATCGAGCAGATAGCGACCCGCAGCGGCAAAGGTCGACGGCGCGTCTTCCACAGCCGGCTTCTCGACCATGCCGACGACCTTGAGGACGTCGGGATTGACCGCGTCGGGAACGATCTCGACGTCGAAGACGCCGTAAGCGCTCACTGCGTCCTTGGGAACGTCGATTGCACAGAGAACGGATCCGCCGCGCTTGGCCCGAACTCGCGCCATGATCTCCAGGACGCCACGCGGGAGCACGAGATCATCGGGCAGAAGGACCGCGATGGCATCTTCGTCGTCGTCGAGAACCGACTCGACGCAACCAACTGCGTGCCCGAGGCCGAGGGGCTGCTCCTGAATCACGGAATCGACTTCGAGCAAACCCGGCGCTTTGCGCACCTTTGCCAGGGCAGCAAGTTTTCCGCTCGCTTCCAGCTTGCTTTCGAGCACGAGATCCTCGACGAAGTGCGCAACCACTCCGTCTTTGCCCGGGGACGTCACGATGACGAGCCGCTCGGCTCCCGAGTCCGCAGCTTCACCCGCCACCAGTTCGATACCCGGTGTGTCCACGACCGGCAGCAATTCTTTCGGAACCGTCTTGGTGGCAGGCAGGAAACGCGTACCAAGTCCGGCTGCGGGAACCACGGCCGTACGGAAGGCCCTCGTGCTGCTAGCGACAACGTCTGTCATGCCAACACCTTAGCCGCCGCTTGTTACCGCTCGGTCAGCACGACGAATATCGTTGCGGGGTGACACCTCAGACAAAAGCACAATGGCGACAAATCGCACTCGCAGCACGTGATGCAGTCTCCGAGCACACCCGAAATACGGAAACTGCGGCGTTGATCACGCACATACGTTCAGTGATTGTCGACGGCTCAACCGTCTGTGCGTACGTCCCCACCCGCACCGAACCAGGATCCACCGACTTGCTCGACGCCGTTGCCGAGATCGCGCAGCGTGTACTACTTCCGATCACCGGAGAACCCGGACCGTTGTCCTGGGTTCAATACAGCGGTACCGACGGTTTGCGCCCCGCGAAGTACGGCATTCGGGAGCCCGTCGGACCCGTCCTACCACCGGAAACCCTGTCCGACGTGGAATGCATGCTGATCCCTGCTCTCGCGGTGGATCTTCGTGGAACACGCCTTGGCCGCGGCGCAGGCTTCTACGACCGGACGCTCGGGTCGGTCGGACCGCAGACTCGGCTCGTGGCAATTGTCAGAGACTCCGAACTCGTCGAGACCTTGCCTGCCGACGACCACGACATTCCGATGGGCTGGGCATTGACGCCGGGCGGCGGCCTCACGCGACTCCAGGGCGATTGATCTGCGGGAATAGATCCCTGATTAGCGCTGTTGGCACTGTCACTTGTAGAGTGCTAAAGGCTGCGGTGTAAATACGCGGCTGCTCGAACATCACAGTGCGGAGGAAGCCCGGTGCCCACCTACTCATACGCATGTACGGAATGTGACAACCGTTTCGACATCGTCCAGTCCTTCAGCGAAGATTCGCTGACGGTCTGCCCAGCTTGCTCAGGCAAGCTCCGCAAGCTGTTCAACTCTGTTGGCATCGTGTTCAAGGGCAGCGGCTTCTACCGCACCGACAGCCGCGGCGGCTCCGGGACTGCGAGCGAGCCCGCCAAGAGTGATTCGGCACCCGCTGCGAAGTCCGAGTCCAAGTCGGACTCCTCTTCGACATCGAGTTCGTCGACCAGCACGCCGGCGCCCGCGAAGGCTGCCGCAAGCTGATTTCCACAACCTCCGGGTTGTCCACAGTTTCACATCGTTAGGGCCGGAAGCACCGCTTCCGGCCCTAACGTGCATGAATGCCGTCAGCACGTTCTCGCTCGCCGAGGCGCTCCGATCCACTGCGCGCCCAGCTCGATCTCAGCCCGAGCACCTTCGATCGCGTCGTCGAACTGACACGCGGCGCACGATTCCGCACGGCGACAGTCCGCAAGATCGCAGCCGTTGCCCTGGCAGCACTCGGCGTCGTTCTCTTCTTCCGAGGCGATCCCGCGACCGATACCGTCGCTGCAGTTGTCTCGAGTCGCGATCTCACTCCCGGACAGGTGATCGCGGATTCGGATGTCGAGATCCGAGAGATCGACTCGAAACAGCTTCCCGAAGGAGTTGTCTCCGATACCGACCTGGTAGTCGGGAGAACCGTTGCCGGCCCGATTCGCTCCGGAGAAACCGTCACCGACGTGCGCGTTCTCAGCCCACGGCTGGCCGGGTTGTCGGTAGGAACCGACGACGCCCGTATCGTCCCCGTCCGATTGGCCGATGCAGCCGTCGCGGACATGTTGCGCAGCGGGGATGTCGTCGACGTCCTGACCGTCGGCCCTGACACATCCCGCACTGACACATCCCGCCCCGACACACCCAACGAATCAATTGCCGACAAGGCCCCGCAGATTCTTGCGGCGGGAGCAGTAGTCGCGTTGGTCACCACGTCGGAAAGTACACGTAACCAGCAGGAACAGGTGATTCTGCTGGCTCTGCCGACACCGGCAGCCAACGTCGTTGCCGCGGCATCCCTGTCCAATGCGATCACCGTGACATTCCGCTGACCGCACAAAGCGTCCGAAGCTCCTCTAGGATTTTTCCAGTCGGTTCGGTATCAACGGACCATCTGGCACTTGCCATCGGAGACTCGAGGGGACACCGACATGCTCAAGGGATTCAAGGATTTCCTGCTTCGCGGAAACGTGCTCGACCTGGCCGTCGCCGTGGTCATCGGCGCAGCCTTCACCGCCATCGTCACGGCATTCACCAGCAACATCATCAACCCACTCGTCGCTTCGATCGGCGGCGGCAACGAATATGGGTGGGGCATTCAGCTGACGGGTGACACCGCTGAGACGTTCTTGAACTTCGGCGCCGTGGTCACCGCGATCATCAACTTCATCATCATCGCGGCGGTCGTCTACTTCGTGCTGATCGTTCCCGCGAATGCGGCGAAGAAGAAGTTCGTCTCCGAGCCCGAGGACAAGGAAGCCAGCGAAACCGATCTGCTCATCCAGATCCGCGACATCCTCTCCGCCAATGCCGGTGGCGCCGACACGGGAGCTCACGCCAAGACGCTCGAATAGGCAGCGCTCACAGAACAAATCAGGCCCTCGGACATTGTGTCCGAGGGCCTGATTTACTTCTCAACCGCCGTGGTGCGGGGGCCGCTGACTGCGCAGCCAGTCGTCGTCCGAGGATCGCGAGGACCCTTCAGGACCCCGCTCGTCCGACGTCGTCTCGGGAAAGACGTCCCCGAAGATGCGCGCCAGGCGCTTCTTGTCGACTGGCGGCTTCTTCGGGGTATCTGGTTGCTCCGACAAGCTGACTCAGCCCTCGAGGCTGGACAGCTCGGCGATGACGTGACTCGCCAAAGCCGTCAGGGTTGCCATGCCGTCGCGAATTGCCGGCCTGGTCGACGCCAGATTGGCGACCACGGTGCTTCCCGAAACCCCGACGAGGCCGCGGGACAAGCCTGCTTCGAGCGATCCGGCCGACAGACCGGAAGCGCGAAGTGCTTCGGCAATTCCCGGGATCTCGCGATCGAGAACCTCTGCGGTCACGTCGGGAGTCACATCACGCGGGGATACCCCGGTACCGCCGACCGAGATGACGAGGTCGACGCCACCGATGACTGCGGTGTTGAGAGCGTTGCGGATCTCCACTTCGTCGGCGGCGACGGCGACCGTCGCATCGACGAGAAAACCCGCTTCGTTCAGCAGTTCCGTAACCAGTGGACCGATGGAGTCGGTGTTGTCGCCGTGGGCTGTGCGATCGTCGACGATGACGACCAGAGCGCGGCCGGCCGATGTGGCTTCGAGTTCCATGACACCTACCGTAGTGTCCGATCCCGACGCCGTTGCGATCTGGCCGAAGATCGGGTCGATCGTCTGCTGATCGCCGAACATCATCGGCCGCCCTGCGCTGCCGCGGTTCCCAACGTGACGTCGACGGTTTTGGTCTGCCCGCCGTCGCTGTACGTGATCGAGACCTTGTCGCCGGGAGCATGTGAACGCACTGCCGCGATCAGCGAATCACCATCTGCGACAACACGATCGTCGACCTTGGTGATGACTGCACCCTTCGGGATACCGGCCTTGGCGGCCGGCCCGTCAGCAGTGACATCCATGACGGTTGCGCCGTCGGCGTTGTCCTGCGACGGTACGGTCACGCCGATCATGGCTTGAGTCGCCTTGCCGGTCTTGATCAGTTCGTCGGCGACGCGGCGTGCCTGATCGATCGGGATGGCGAAACCGAGGCCGATGGAACCGCCCTGGGTACCCGACGACGCTCCGAGCGAGGCGATCGCCGTGTTGATGCCGATCAGCTGGCCGTCCATGTTGACGAGGGCGCCGCCGGAGTTGCCGGGGTTGATCGCTGCGTCGGTCTGCAGAGCGTCGATGACGGTGTTCTGGTTGCCGGACTCGCCGCTCGTGGACACCGGGCGATCGAGTGCGGAGATGATGCCTTCGGTGACCGTGCCGGCAAGGCCGAGCGGGGACCCGACGGCCACAACCTGCTGTCCGACCTGGACGTCGCCGGAGTTGCCGAGATCGATGGGGGTGAGGTCGTTGCGGCCGTCGACCTTGATGACGGCGATGTCGGAGACGGGATCGGCACCGACAAGGGTGGCCGAGGCCTTGGTTCCGTCGGAGAACGCGACGCGAAGTTGCGCTCCCTGTGCGCCGGCAACGTGGTTGTTGGTCAGGATCAGGCCGTCGGAGGACAGGATGACACCGGAACCCTCACCGCCCTGTCCCTGCGCGGTGGCGACCTCGATCTGCACGACGCTCGGCACCACCTTCGAGGCAACGGCCTGAACCGAGCCGGCGGGAGCGTTGGACGTGTTGGTCGCAGTGGGCTTCGGAGCGTTCAGAGAGTTGGTGACCGTCGCGGTTCCACCGTTGCGGTCCGCGACGACGGCACCGACCACGCCACCGACACCACCACTGACCAGGACCAGGGCGAGAGCGCCGGCAACCAGCGCCATGCGTCCCGACTTCGGCTTTGTGGTGGTCGAACCGGAGTTCGGCCCCTGCAGCGGTGCGGGGATCTGGTTGTGGCCGCCCGGGCCGTTCGGACCGCTGGGGCCACCAGGGTTGGGTGCGCCGTACGGGGCGCTCTGCTGGTACGCGGCCTCATGGGCACCGTGCGGGTGGCCGAAAGCCTGCGTGGGCTGCTGCGGCGCCTGCCCGAAGGCTTCGGTGGGTCGGGCAAAGGATTCGGTCGGCTGGTACGGCTGCTGAGGCGCCTGCCCCTGAGGCTGCTGCGGCGGCACAGGAGGCTGCGCCTGAGGTGCTGTCGGCTGCGCCTGGGTGGTGGGCTCGCTGTTGGGCTGCTCGGGCCGGGTCGGCCCGACGTTACGGTCCTCGGTCATCGGCTCGCTTTCGTCTACGGTGACCACCGGACGGGCAGTCACAACTGTTCTGCCGACAATGCTGCCTTGCGCTGCTGAGAAGGCGCTGAGACGTGCCTGTCACTTTACCCAGAGTTCGACGTGAAAATCCGGTTCTGTCGGCTCGGCCCGAAAGACTCTCGGGCCGAACGCATTAACTCGTGACGTCAGTCACCGAAGCACGGGACCAACGGGTCTACAGAACACGCTACTCGGCGCTCGGCCCTGGTTCGCCGGGAAGCACGATACGAACAAGCGCTCCCCCACGATCGGATTCGTCGATCGCGATGGTGCCGCCGTGCTTGACGACGACCTGACGCACAATCGCAAGTCCCAGACCCGATCCCGGCATCGAACGTGCCGCGGTCGACCGGTAGAAACGATCGAACACCAACTCCCGATCCTCCTCCGGAATGCCGGGTCCCGCATCACTTACGGTCAATTCCAACAATCCTTGGCCGACCGGACGCATTTCGACGCGTACCTGTTCGCCCTTCGGACTCCATTTCGCAGCGTTGTCGAGGACGTTCAGCACCGCACGCGACAGGCCCGCTTGATCTCCGTAGACGTACCACGGAGTGGTGACCGCTTCGAACTCGATTTCGTTGCGCCTGCGCCGCGCTCGTTCGAGCGCACGCTCGACGACGTCGCTGACGTCTACGCGCTCGTACACGGTTTCGGGCGCGTCTTCGCGGGCCAGATCGACAAGGTCACCTACCAGAGTCGACAGTTCCTCGATCTGCGCGACGACGTCGGCACGAAGTTCCGCCATGTCCTCGTCGGGAATCTGCGGCGCACCGGGGCGACTGGACGCGATCAGCAATTCCATGTTGGTACGCAACGAAGTCAACGGTGTGCGCAACTCGTGTCCGGCGTCCGCGACGAGGCGCGACTGACGCTCACGTGACTCGGCGAGCGCCCGCAGCATCGTGTTGAAACTCTCTGTCAGGCGCGCTAATTCGTCGCTCCCGGTAACGGGGATCTGCGTCAGATCGTCAGTCCGGGCGACTCGTTCGGTGGCGGCAGTCAGCCTGGCGATGGGCCGTAAACCGGTGCGGCCCACGGTAGTACCCGCCACCGCAGCAAGTATGACGCCACACCCCCCGACCACGAAGAGAACCCAGGCCAGCCGATCCAGTACCGCAACGGTCGGCGCGAGCCGCTGACCGATCACCAAAGTGCTTCCGTCATGCGTCCGTTGAGCAAGAACTCGCTGACCGTCGACGGTTCGCAGCGAAGAATCCGATTCGCCACGCGCTACGGCATCTTCGGCTTCACCGATCGGCACGTCGGAACCGGGCGGCTGGTACGTGCTCAGGTCCGAGAAGATCAGGGCCACACTGATGTCGGTGGTGTACAGCGTCGCACCGGAGATGTAGCGAGGATCGAATCGCACGACATTGCTGTCGATGAGCACCGCCGCCCTGGTACGCAACTGGTGATCGACGTCCGCGTAGAGCGCACGCGAAACCACCGCGTACGCCGCGATCGCCATGACTGCGACGGCAATGGCCACCACCGACGCAGCGAGGAGCGTCACACGCCAACGCAATGACACCGAACGGGTCAGTGGCATCGGCGGGCGCATTTCGACGGACGCTTGGGTGGTGGAGGATTTCTTCGGTTCGGCATTCTTGCCGAACGGAGCGGTGATCACGGAGGCGTCTCCCGCAGGACGTAGCCGACTCCGCGGACGGTGTGGATCAACCTCGGTTCGCCGTCGGCTTCCGTCTTGCGACGCAGGTAGCCGACGTACACCTCGAGCGCATTGCCGGACGTCGGGAAGTCGTACCCCCACACCTCTTCGAGAATGCGTCCACGGGTGAGCACGCGACGCGGGTTGGCCATGAGCATTTCGAGGAGGGAGAACTCGGTACGAGTCAGGCTGATCGATCGCTCTCCGCGCTTGACCTCACGGGTGACCGGGTCGAGGGTGAGGTCCTCGAAGGCCATCATTTCGGAATCGGCGTCCAGATCGGGCGCGGTGCGACGCAGTAGTGCACGCAACCTGGCAAGCAACTCTTCCAAAGCGAAGGGCTTGGGCAGGTAGTCGTCCGCTCCGGCATCGAGGCCGGCGACTCGCTCGCTGACCGAATCGCGGGCGGTGAGCACGAGGATGGGCAGGTCGTCGCCGGCACTGCGAAGACGACGGCACACTTCGAGTCCGTCGAGTCGCGGCATCATGACGTCGAGCACGACGGCGTCCGGCCGGTTGGCGAGGATCTTCTCGAGTGCGTCGAGCCCGTCGACCGCGAGCTCGACCGTGTAGCCGTTGAAGCTGAGCGACCGCCGAAGCGACTCGCGAACCGCCCGGTCGTCGTCGACCACCAAAATACGCATACCGACAGTTTGGACTGAAGTGCTGAGATGCGGCTGAGAGGGTCCGATTCCGGCCTCCGGCGTGTCGCGGTCAGTCCCGGGTTCGCCTGGGCCCGGGCAGGCTCCAATGACGCCATAACGCAAGCAGTCTGAACACCGCGGCGAACGCCGTGCCGCACACCAGCGCGGCGTTGGTGGACAGTCCGGCTTGCGAGACTGTGACCACCAACGCAGCGCCGAGCAGTGCGGGAACCGCGTACAGGTCTTTGTGCAGGAGCAGCGGTACCTCGTTGACGAGGACGTCGCGGATCACTCCGCCGCCGATCGCCGCGGTCGCACCGATCAATGTCGCCGCCAGCGAACTGGCGTTGTTGTCCAGCGCGATGACGGCGCCGGTACTCGCGAACAAGCCCATCCCCAGCGCGTCGAGCGCCAGGATTTCACGACGCAGTCGATTGAGCGGCTCGTGTAGGTAGAACACGGCGAGTGAGGTGGCGGCGGCCGTTCCGAAGTACGGCCAACTGCTCAGCGAGCTGGGCGGATGGACGCCGAGAAGGACGTCGCGGACGATACCGCCGCCGATGCCGGTGAACACACCCACCGAGCACACCCCGAAGATGTCGAGTCGCTTGGTGACGCCCACCAGGGCACCCGAGGCCGCGAACGCCACGATGCCCACCAGTTCGAGGATCCTCAGCAGCACCGGCCAAGGATCGCACGGTCAGATGCGGCTCGGGTCGATCACCCCGAGTCGAACTGCTTTGACCAGTCGCCGAGGAACCCGGTGGGTCTGGCCGAAGGCCGTGACCTCGACCAGATCGGGCGCCGTCGCCTTCCACTGGGCACGGCGACTGCGGGTGTTGGAACGCGACATCTTCCGCTTGGGAACGGCCATCAGAGTGCCTTGCGCTTTCCGTAGCGACGCTCGAACTTCTCGACGCGTCCGGCGGTGTCCATCACTCGTTGTGCTCCAGTCCAGAACGGGTGCGAGTCGCTCGTGACGTCGACGACCAACAGCGGGTATGTGCCGCCGTCTTCCCATTCGACGGTGCGCTCACTCGTCACGGTCGACCGGGTCAGGAAGCTCTTGCCGGTGCTGGCGTCCTGGAACACCACGGGGTGGTAGTCGGGGTGCATCTGCTTCTTCATTCGTTTCCCTCTCGCGTTGATTCGGTTTCGGCATAAGGTGATTCGGATTCGTCGCACGGGTCTTCGTGGAACTCTCCGAACGGGTCTTCCCAGGTGGTCCACGACGCTTCGTCGGCCAACTCCTCGTCGGTGACCAGGGCGTGCTGCAGCGTTCGGTCGATCTCGAGCGGATTGGCTCCGCACGCCAGAACCACCATCGAGGTATCGCGGTCGCCGAAACGCTCGTCCCATTTCAGGGCCGCGAGCGCACGGCGCTCGGCTGGAACGCGCTCGCGTTGCTGCGGCGTCATCGCGGCCAGCCAGGTGTCCGCGCTGGCAACTCGCAGGCCACCGCCCGCCGATTCGAGCCAGAGCGCTTCGCCCGGTTGAGTCGCCACCCAGACGCGCCCGCGGGAATAGACGACACCTTCGAGCAGGACGTCGATCGCCTCGTGCAGACGCTCGGGGTGGAACGGCCGGTTAGCGGTAAACTCGACGAGCATCACTCCGCCGTCGTCGTCGAGCGGCGGCTGACGACGCAACAGCGGTGAGTGAGCGTCGGCCAGCTCACCGCGTCGCGCATCCGCAGGCACCTCGAGGAGCAGTGCCTCGATGTCGTCTCCCTCATCGAAGACGGGTACGCGCGGAGCAATGCGCGCGAGAACCGCGTTCAAGCGGGACCGCTGCCAGCCGTCGAGTCCATCGGACCCGCGCATTACGAGAGCGTCGGCGAAGTCGACCTGCCCGACGACGACTTGAGCCAGGGTGCGGTCGTCGTCGAGAGCTTCGTCGCCGGTGGCGTCGGCAAGCCAGGTCTGGGCGTCGATGCACGTCACGACGGCGTCGACGCGGCAGTCACGCTGCGCCGGTCCGTCCAATTGGCCGACGACGCCGGTCACGACGACATGCTCGATCGCCCAGCACAGCGCTTCGGGTTCGAGTTGGCGGTCAAGCAGCAAGACGATCCGCTGAACCGAACTGTGCGAGTGAAGGCGACGCAGCAGCGGCAGCAAGTCTTCGCGCAGGGTGCAGGAGACGCAGCCGTGCGCGAGCTCGAGGATCGTCTCGCGTTCGGACACCGTCCCGGCAGACCCGGTGCCCCCGGTCATCGAGGTGACCGTCCGCCGGACCACCCCTTCACGGACGTGGCTCAGGTCGTGGTGAACCAGAACAGTTCCGGTTCGCAGCAACGCTCGTGCGGTGTGTGGAGTGGATTCGCTCATGCCGGCGACCAGGACCAGCGGAGTCCTGCCGTCCAGGATCGTGTTCACAGCGGACCTTTCTGGGAATGATTGTCATTACCGGGGATGAACGCTACATTGATCTCACCGCATTGTCGAAAATGATTGTCATCTGCAAGTTGAAAGGAACACCCATGTCGGCTCACTGCCAAGTGACCGGACGTGTGCCGGGGTTCGGAAAATCCGTCTCGCACTCCCACAAGCGTTCGAATCGTCGCTGGAACCCGAACATCCAGCGCAAGACATACGTATTGCCCAGCGAGGGTCGTCGCATCACGCTCACCCTCTCGACCAAGGGCATCAAGACGATCGACCGCGACGGCATCGAATCCGTCGTCGCCCGGATCCGCGCGCGCGGCGAGAAGGTCTGAGCAGAT
The DNA here is from genome assembly GCF_030407755.1 of Rhodococcus sp. APC 3903. NCBI lineage: Bacteria > Bacillati > Actinomycetota > Actinomycetes > Mycobacteriales > Nocardiaceae > Rhodococcus > Rhodococcus sp. APC 3903. The sequence goes on along the minus strand of NZ_JASDCV010000001.1, from coordinate 496,222 downwards.
GGCACGCAACGAGATCCGCCCGATCGTGAAACTCAAGTCCACCGCGGGCACCGGGTACACGTACGTGACCCGCAAGAACCGTCGCAACGACCCCGATCGACTCGTACTGAAGAAGTACGACCCGGTGCTGCGCAAGCACGTCGATTTCCGAGAAGAGAAGTAGGCATGGCCAAGAAGTCGAAGATCGCGAAGAACAACCAGCGACGGGTCGTCGTCGAGCGATACGCGGAGCAGAGGTCGGCACTCAAGGAGACGATCCGCTCCCCGAAAAGCTCACCCGAGGAGCGCGCGAAGGCCCAAGCGACCCTGCAACGTCTACCACGCGACGCCAGTCCGGTACGATTGCGCAATCGAGACGCTGCGGATGGACGTCCGCGCGGCCACCTGCGGAAGTTCGGGCTCTCCCGGATTCGCGTGCGAGAAATGGCGCACCGTGGGGAACTGCCTGGCGTACACAAGTCGAGCTGGTAAGGAAGTCGGATGGCAGTCAAGCGTTCACCGTCGAAGAAGCCACGCCCCGTAGAGGGTCGTAAGCCCAAGAAGAACCCGTTGTTCGCAGCGAAGATCACGCATGTCGATTACAAGGACATCAACTTGCTTCGCACGTTCATCTCGGACCGCGGCAAGATCCGCAGCCGTCGCGTCACGGGCCTGACCCCGCAGCAGCAGCGTCAGGTCGCCGTTGCAGTGAAGAACGCCCGCGAAATGGCGTTGCTCCCCTTCACCGCCGCACGGTAGTCATACGTAGAAGTACCGAAGAGGCCGCGCAGTCACTCGACTGCGCGGCCTTTTCGTTGCCCGGACTAAGATTTCCCGGAGTCGTTCATTCCAGTCGAGAGGTGCCCGCAGCGTGTCGGGAGTTGTTGCGGGTTTCACCGTCATTTTTGTCGTCATCGCGGTCGGGTATCTCCTCGGTCGCCTCGGCACCCTCGGTAGCCAAGGACAGTTCGTTCTCGGTCGGCTCGTCTTCTTCGTCGCGACGCCTGCCCTGCTGTTCACCACGCTCGCGTCGTCCGATCTTTCAGTTATCTTCTCGCCGACGCTCGCGGTCGCGTCGGCCACCGCCTTTGCCGTCGGCGCCTTGTACGTCGTCGTCGCAAAAATCTGGCTCGACCGGCCGCTGCCCGAGCTGACCATCGGCGCACTGTCGGCGTCGTACGTGAATTCGGCCAACCTCGGTATCCCGATCGCGGTGTTCGTGCTCGGCGATGCCACGTTCGTCGCGCCGCTCCTGCTCTTCCAGATCGTCGTGTACTCCCCGATCGCCTTGACGATCCTCGATCTCACGGCATTGCGGGGCGAAGCCGAAAAACTGTCACTGATCGACACTGTCACCGCTCCGTTCAAGAATCCGATCGTGCTCGCGGGCGCTGCGGGGTTGATCGTGGCGTTGATCGGTTGGGTGCCGCCGAGACCCTTGATGCAGCCTTTCGAATTGATCGGCGCCACGTCGGTCCCCGGCGCACTGCTGGCATTCGGGCTCTCGTTGTACGGCGTACGAGTGCTCGAGAAGGGCTCCAGTCCGCGCCGCGACGTCGCGCTTGCGTCGACCCTCAAGATCGTCGTCCAACCGGTGCTGGCTTACCTGATGGCGCACTTCCTCCTCGGCATCGACGGCCATCAGTTGTTCGCCATCGTGGTCGTCTCGACGTTGCCGACGGCTCAGAACGTCTTCATCTATGCAAGCCGATATCGGCGCGGAATGGTCCTCGCCCGAGACAGCGCCTTTGTCACCACTTTGGCGTCGATACCGGCGATTGCGCTGGTCACGGCGCTACTCGCTTGAGCAGGGTTACGGTGGATTCATGCGTGTACTAACCCTCGCCGTTCTGGCCTGCCTTGCTGTGGCCGGATGCTCCGTCGGGGCCCAGACAACGGGGCCGGTTGCCGCGCCGAATCCGATGGCGGCCAACGAAGCAAGTCCCGCCGACTGGTCGCTCGGAACCCCCGTTCCCGACGAGGTCGACGACAGCGAGATGGGCACGGAGTTCGACAGCCGCACCGACATCGTGGGTGCGACGGCCACCATGTTCGAATCGTGGTCCGAGGTCGACGATCACACGGTGGCAGTCCACTTCGTGACCGGCACTCCGGAGTGCTACGGCGCGTACGCAACCGTCGAAGAGACTGATACGACGGTGATCGTCACGCTCCGAACCGGAGCATTGCCGGAGGCCGCGGACAAGATGTGCATCTTGGTTGCCGTGTTCGGCAGCCTGGACGTTCCGCTGAGCCGACCGCTCGGCGATCGCCACGTCATCAACGGCTAGCCGCGCCTAAACGGCACAAGATCACCGATCGAACACTCCGTTTCGTCAGGTGTGGTGTGCGTCTCCTCGGGACAGACTGAAAACCGACACCCGTTCACTCGCTCGTCGGCATCTTTCGACTCGAGCGGTGCTCAACATGAAGGAGCTCGCAAGTGCCTACTCTCCAGAGAGACGTTGCAATCGTCGGCGCCGGCCCCTCTGGCCTGGCAGCTGCAACCGCGCTGCGCAAGGCCGGTTTGACCGTCGCTGTGATCGAAGCGCGCGACCGCGTCGGCGGCCGCACGTGGACCGACACCATCGACGGAGCAGTTCTGGAAATCGGCGGCCAGTGGGTCTCCCCCGACCAGACCGCGCTGATCTCCTTGCTCGACGAACTCGGTCTGAAAACTTTCGAGCGCTACCGCGAGGGCGAGTCCGTCTACATCTCGTCGGCAGGTGAGCGGACGCAGTACACGGGTGATTCCTTCCCCACGAACGACACCACGAAGAAGGAGATGGACCGTCTCATCGACGAGATGGACGATCTCGCAGCACAGATCGGCGCCGAGGAACCGTGGGCACATCCCCTCGCCCGCGATCTCGACACAGTCTCCTTCAAGCAGTGGCTGATCAATCAGTCCGACGACGCCGAGGCACGTGACAACATCGGCCTCTTCATCGCCGGTGGCATGCTCACCAAGCCCGCCCACTCGTTCTCTGCCCTGCAGGCCGTACTCATGGCCGCTTCGGCAGGCTCCTTCTCCCACCTCGTCGACGAGGACTTCATCCTCGACAAGCGAGTGATCGGCGGAATGCAGCAGGTATCGATCCGCATGGCGGAGGCTCTCGGTGACGACGTCTTCCTCAACGCACCCGTGCGAACGGTGAAGTGGAACGAATCCGGCGCAACGGTGTTGGCGGACGGCGATGTTCGCGTCGAGGCAAGCCGAGTGATCCTGGCCGTACCGCCCAACCTCTACTCCCGGATCTCGTACGATCCCCCGCTGCCGCGTCGTCAGCACCAGATGCACCAGCACCAGTCCCTCGGCCTCGTCATCAAGGTGCACGCGGTGTACGAGACGCCTTTCTGGCGCGAAGACGGCCTCTCCGGCACCGGCTTCGGCGCGTCCGAGGTAGTGCAGGAGGTGTACGACAACACCAACCACGAGGACGATCGCGGCACCCTGGTCGCTTTCGTCTCCGACGAGAAGGCCGACGCGATGTTCGAGCTTTCCGTCGAGGAGCGTAAGGCCACGATTCTGGCCTCACTTGCCCGCTACCTGGGCCCGAAGGCCGAAGAACCGGTTGTGTACTACGAATCCGACTGGGGCTCGGAGGAATGGACCCGCGGTGCGTACGCGGCCAGCTTCGACCTCGGTGGCCTGCACCGATACGGCGCGGATTCCCGCACACCCGTCGGCCCGATCCACTTCTCGTGCTCCGACATCGCAGCCGAGGGGTACCAGCACGTCGACGGTGCTGTCCGGATGGGGCAGCGAACCGCCGCCGACATCATCGCCCGCAGCAAGGCCTGACGGCCACTTTGCCAAGTCTCGATCATTGCCCGGCAGTCACGACTGCCGGGCAATGATCGAGAGCAGCAGTTCCGCACGAACTCTCGCTACCTCGAGTCGACAGTCGATCAAGCTCTCCACCTTCGCCATTCGGCTTCGCAGCGTGTGCCGGTGGACGCCCATCGTGATGGCTGCCGCTTCCCAGTGCCCGTTGGCCTCGAGAAATGCCCGCAACGACGCCAGCAGTTCGGTGCCGTTGTCACGGTCATAGTCCTCGATCGGTGTGATCATCGTTTCCGCCAGCGTGTTGAGCACTTCACGCGTCGAATCGAAAGACAGCAGCACACTTCCGGTCAGCGCCGCGAATTCCAAAGGCTCGCCACCGATTTCCGCCGCAGACGCACACAGCTGGGACTGTTCGACGGCGACCGCCAGCGCTGCGACCACGCGCCGCGCACTCAGGCCCACACGAAGCGCGCGAAGATCCGACCTCGATACCCCGCCGAGCAGCTCTCGGGCGAACTCGACGTCGTCGGTTCCACGCAGCAGCACCGTGACGCGAGTGTCGTTGATTCGCGAGAACAACTGCCGCCCTGCCTTGTTCATGAACTCGGCAATCTCGACTCCGACGCGTCCCGCTACGTCGGACGTGTCGGCAAGAACTGTCAACCCTCGGATCATTCCCTCGCCGTCGGCGGCCTGCCGGATCTGTTGCCACGCCGGCGCCGGGTCACGGTCTTCGGTGAGCAGCAACCCGAGGGCATGCGAATTCAACTGATCCTGAGTGGCGCGCAGGCGCGCAGGTTTCTCGAAGTCCAACGCCAGCAACGAGTTCGCGTGACCGAGCAGTATCTGATCGACGTAGCTGAGCGCCGAAGCACTGATCACCGCCAGGTATCCGTACGGCGTCCTTCCGACGCTGATCTGTTGCACGGCGATGGACGCTCCAGACCTTGCAAGCGTCACGCTGCTGGATGCGCCGCCCCCGAGAGTTGCTCGCAGTTCGTCGATCACGTCGTCCGTCGGCAGTTGAGGTGAGCTCTCGAGAACTCGTCCGGCGACGTCGAGAAGAAGCACCGTCGCCGAGGTTGCGATCGCCAGTTCACGCACGGTTGCGGCAGTTCCGCCGGAAATGACGGCACGCGTCATCCGCGGTTGCGCCCGCGACGCCCGGAGGACAGCTTCATATTCCTGCTCTGCCAACCGGCTCATCACACGCTTGACGACGGCAGCAAACGGCGTCGGCAGCGGCACCTCGATCAGCGGGAGTCCGATCTCGTCGGCGACGGCCACCAGATCGGCCGGGACCTCGGGGTACGACAGCCCGGTTCCGAATCCCACCGCCGCCACACCCGCCGCATCGAGCATCCGGAGATAGCGGCCGCGCTTTTGCTGAGTGGACGGCAATCGGATGCCGGTGGTGAGGATGAATTCGCCGCCGGTCAACCATCGAAACGGGTCGAGCAGCTCCGTGGCGTGCGCAAATGTGATCTCGCGACCGACACCCTGCGCCCCACCTTTGAGTTCCAGCGCGAGATCCGGCTGCGCCAACATCCACCGCACAGCGATCGTCATGGGCAGGACTGTACAACTCGGCGCGTCAGGGATCAAAGATTTCACCTTTTTGGCAGCTGCCTTTACTTGTGAGTCAGCGCACACTTGCTCACACACGCCCCACAAAGTGCGAGTTCCGTGCTGATCACCTCGGCCGGAACTCGTTCGACCTCGAGAGGAACCGGTACCGATGTCGATCGTCGTACTCGAGAACTACATCAACGGTGAATTCGTCGCCTCGGCCGCGACGGAAACACTCGACCTGATCAACCCCGTGGACGAGAGTGTGGTCGGGCGTACGCCGGTCTCCACCAAGGAAGACGTCGACGCCGCCGTCGAAGCAGCACAGCGCGCATTCGAGACCTGGGGTAAGACGACACCAAGCGTGCGGCAGGCCGCACTCCTCAAACTCGCCGACGCCATCGAAGCGCACAGCGACGAAATCGTCGCAGCCGAAAGCGCCAACACCGGCCAGGCCCACCAGATGATCGCCGACGAAGAGGTCAAGGTCGGAGCCGATCAGATGCGGTTCTTCGCCGGAGCCGCACGACTTCTCGAGGGCAAGGCGGCCGGAGAGTACATGGAGGGTTTCACCTCCTACGTCCGTCGTGAGCCGATCGGCGTCGTCGGTCAGGTCACTCCGTGGAACTACCCGTTCATGATGGCGCTGTGGAAGATCGGGCCAGCCCTCGCAGCCGGCAACACGATCGTCCTCAAGCCCAGCGACACCACACCAGGCAGCACGCTGGTCCTGGCGAAGCTCTCGAAGGGCATCCTGCCGGACGGCGTGTTCAACGTCGTGCTCGGCAACGGCGGAACCGGCGCGACGTTGGTGGAGAACCCGGCCCTCGGTCTCGTCTCGATCACCGGTTCGGTGCGGGCGGGCATCGCTGTCGCCGTGTCCGCAGCGCAGCAACTCAAGCGCGCGCACCTCGAACTGGGCGGCAAAGCGCCGGCGATCGTCTTCGGCGACGTCGACATCGAGAAGACCGCCACCGGCATCGCAGAGGCAGCGTTCTTCAACGGTGGCCAGGATTGCACCGCGGCCACTCGCGTGATCGTTCACGAGTCCATCCACGATCAGCTCGTCGAAGCCCTCGTCCGGAACGCCGAGAAGCTGCGCCCCGGCGCGCCTTCCGATCCTGATGCTTTCTACGGCCCGCTCAACAACATCAACCACTTCAACGCCGTGAGCGACAAGATCGCGAACCTGCCGGCGTCGGCCAAGATCGTTACCGGCGGAAAGCGTTCGGGCGAAACCGGATTCTTCTTCGAGCCGACCGTCATCACCGGCGTCGCGCAATCGGACGACATCGTGCAGGAAGAGACTTTCGGTCCCATCCTCACCGTCCAGAGCTTCTCCGACGAGAAGGAGGCGATCACGCTTGCCAACGACGTTCGGTTCGGCCTGGCCTCGAGCATCTGGACCAAGGATCACGGTGTCACGCAACGCGTCTCCGCCGCTCTCGACTTCGGCGCGGTGTGGATCAACTGCCACATCCCACTCGTTGCCGAGATGCCGCACGGCGGCTTCAAGTACTCCGGCTACGGCAAAGATCTCTCGGCATACGGAGTCGAGGACTACACCCGCCTCAAGCACGTCATGAGTTCGCACGACTGAGTCGCCGCCCCTCCTGCTGTGCGCCTTTATTAACCCCCCGCGGTTAATAAAGGCGCACAGCAGATTCCTCCAATCCGGAAAAGAGCCACCATGCGCCTTATCGTCGGATACCTCGCCACACCCAGCGGTAAAGACGGGCTGGTCCTCGGGGCCCAGCTCGCGCGCAGTCTCGGCGCGCAACTCGACATCTGCATGGTCCTCCCACCGGATCGGACACTGCCGGCCAAGGTTCCCTCGGAAGCCGGCTACGACGACATTCTCGCCGCACGTGCACACGACTGGCTCGCCGAGGCGAAAGCATCGGTGCCCGAGGACATCCAGGTGGAAGTACACCTGAGCTTCCACGAGTCGTTTGCTCAGGGCCTGCTCGACGAGGTTGACCGACTGAGCGCGCTGGCGATCGTGGTGGGAGCTTCCGGCGACGGTCTGCTCGGCCGTCACGCGATAGGTTCGGTCTCGACCGAACTGCTGCACTCCGCCCACGTCCCGGTAGCACTGGCTCCTCGCGGAACGCGGCACTCGTCGGCTACCGCAATACGAGAGGTCACCTGCGCGCTCGGTACCCGCGTCGGCGCCGACGTCGTCTTGAACACCGCCGTACGTACCAGTGAACTGATGCAGGTTCCGCTGCGACTGGTCTCGCTCGTGGCACTCGACCCCCAGAACGACCTGCGCGATCACCGCGACACCGCCGAGTCCGCCAGGGAGCGTGCACGAAATCACGCTCAGGACACGCTTGACATCGCAAGAGCGGCGCTCCCCGCCGAGTTCCCCATCGAGGTCATCATCGCCGACGGTTCAACAGTGGAATCGGCAGTGCGTCAACTGGACTGGCAGGACGGCGACCTCGTGATGGTCGGTTCCAGCCGTCTCGCGCAGCCCCGAAAACTCTTCCTGGGCTCCACCGCCGCCAAGATGCTGCGCGTGCTGCCCGTTCCCATGGTCGTAGTGCCCAAGCACGAATTCACCCAGCCGGAGGCACTGTCATGACCAGCACCGAACTGAGTTCCAAAGGCCTCGCCACCGGCAAGATCGGCATGATCTCAGGCGCAGTACTCGGAATCTCCTCCGTGGCACCGGGTTACACCCTGACCGCCAGCATCGGATTGATCGTCGCAGCGGTCGGCCTCAAGATGCCCGCCATCTTCATCGCCGGCTTCATCCCGATGTTCCTCACCGCGTACGCGTACCGCGAGCTGAACTCCGACACACCTGACTGCGGCGCGTCATTCACTTGGTCCACCAAGGCATTCGGGCCGTACGTCGGTTGGATGTGCGGCTGGGGCATGGTGATCGCCACCATCATCGTGCTCTCGAACCTTGCTGCCATTGCCGTCGACTTCTTCTATCTGTTCATCGCGCGAGTGGTCGACAATCCGTCGATCGCCGATCTGCCGGGCAACAAATTTGTCAATGTCGGCACCACACTCGTCTTCATCGCCCTGGCCACATGGATAGCGAGTAGAGGAATCACTACCAGCGAGCGCGTGCAGTTCGCACTCGTCGGCTTCCAGATGGTGCTGCTGGTCGTCTTCGCCGTCGTTGCACTGGTTCACGTTGGCGCCGGCGATGCCCCGGCCGGATTGTCCTTCGACCTGAGTTGGTTCAACCCGTTCAGCGGACTCGCCATCGGTGCGTTTGTCATCGGACTCACCGGATCGATCTTCGCGTTCTGGGGCTGGGATACCTGTCTCACGCTGGGCGAGGAGTCGAAGAACCCCAAGAAGACCCCGGGCCGCGCCGGTTTGCTCTGTGTCGCAACCATTCTCCTGACCTACCTGCTGGTCGCCGTTGCCGCGATGATGTACGCCGGCGTCGGTGAGGAAGGCCTCGGCCTCGGCAATCCCGACAACTCCGAGAACGTCTTCGGCGCTCTGGCCGACCCGGTCCTGGGCAACTGGGGCGGAATGCTCCTCTTCCTCGCAGTCTTCGTCTCTTCCGTTGCGAGCCTGCAGACCACGTTCCTGCCCGCCGCCCGAACCATGCTCGCCATGGGCGCATACGGAGCTTTCCCCAAGAAGCTCGCCGAGGTCTCGCCTCGGTTCCTGGTGCCGTCGTACGCCACCGTCGTGGCCGGCGCGGTGACGGCAGTGTTCTACAGCGTCGTCACGTTCCTCTCCGAAAGTGCGCTGCTCGACACAATCGCCGCCCTCGGTATCATGATCTGCTGGTACTACGGCATCACGGCATTCGCGTGCGTGTGGTACTTCCGCAAGACGCTCTTCGAGAGCGTACGAAACTTCGTCTTCCGGCTCGCGTTCCCACTCATCGGTGGTCTCATGCTGCTTGCGGTGTTCGTCATTTCGGTCCAGGAGAGTATGAATCCGGACAACGCCAGCGGAGCATCCATCGGCGGAATCGGCCTGGTCTTCTTCCTCGGCTTCGGAATCCTCATTCTCGGCGCGGTACTGATGATGGTCATGCGAGTGCGCAATCCCGAGTTCTTCGAGGGCAAAACCCTCAACCGCGACACAGAGGCTCTGCGCGACGAGAACGACCTCAGCGTGTCTTAGGAGACAGTAGGTTCGGGGGCCTGAGCGATCAGGCCCGCCATCAATACGCGCAAGCCGAATTCGAAGGCGGCGTCGGCACGTTCGGGATTTTTCCCGGATGTTGCCAACGCCGCCTTCATCGCGTCGTTGGCCTCGGGCCCCGATGCCCACTGGACATCCGGCGCCGCCAGATCCAACGCCGAACCGAGAACAAAACTGTCGACGGTTGTGATTGCGTGCAGCGTTTGAGCCGGGTCGAAGCCACCATCGGCGAATGCCTGCGCCAACGCGTTGTACAGGGTGAACGCCACACCGGCCTGCACCGTCTGGGCGGTGAAGAGCGGAATCAGGCGAGGATGTGCTGCGTAGCTTCGCCGGTACTCGGCTGCCAGCGCAGAGACGGTCTCGCTCCAGGATCCCGAGGCCGACTCCACGTCGATTCCCGCCATCAGCTGAGCCCTCATCAGTTCGACGATCTCGGCCCGTCCGGAAACGTGGTTGTAGAGCGACGACGGTCGCACCTTCAGTCGTGCGGCGAGTCCCGGCATGGTGAAGTCGCCGGATTCGTCCACCGACTCGATCGCTGCCTCGGTGATGATCGCCGGTGAGAGCAGTCGTTGCGATGGCCGCGGCATATGTCCTCCTGTAGTGATCCACACCGTTCGGGGCGCCGCAAAAAACAATTCCTCGAAAGTCCTTGATCAATCAGCGCTCACCCACCATACTTAACGAATCACATTCGTTTTACGTTGAACGTCGAATACCCGAGCACCGAGGAAACCCCATGCTGACGATCACCGCCCTCACCCCACCCGAGTCTCTGGCCGCGACTACGCCGTCCACGTCCACACCTCTGCGTGTAGGTCTCGTGCAACATCGCTGGCACGAGGACCAAGACGACCTCTACACCGAATTGAGCGAGGGCATTGCGTCCGCAGCGAAGCTGGGCGCTTCCGTGGTCTTTCTTCCGGAGCTGACGCTCAGCCGCTACCCCGCCTCCACCCCGGCCGGCGACAATCCCGGACGCGAAGCGGAAGACCTGCTCACCGGACCCACTCTCGCCTTCGCCGCCAAAGCCGCCGCCGCGAACCAGGTCCTCGTCCACGCATCGCTGTACGAGCGCAGTGAGGCCGAGGACGGACTGGGATTCAACACCGCGATCCTCGTCTCGCCCGAAGGTGAGCTTCTCGCCAGAACCCGCAAGCTCCACATTCCGGTGACGGCCGGATACTACGAGGACACGTACTTCCGCGGCGGTCCGGCGCAGGACGCATACCCCGTCCACGAGGCACTCGGCGCGAAGTTCGGCCTCCCGACATGCTGGGACGAGTGGTTCCCGGAGGTCGCACGTGCATACTCCCTCGCCGGCGCCCAGGTTCTGGTGTACCCTACGGCGATCGGCTCCGAGCCCGATCATCCGAACTTCGACACCCAACCGCTGTGGCAGCAGGTGATCGTCGGAAACGGTATTGCCAACGGCACCTTCATGGTTGTTCCCAATCGCCACGGCAGTGAAGGTCTCATCACCTTCTACGGTTCTTCCTTCATCTCGGATCCGTACGGACGCATCCTCGTTCAGGCTCCCCGCGACGAATCAGCAGTGCTGGTCGCCGATCTCGATCTTCGGCAACGTGAAGACTGGCTTGCACTGTTCCCGTTCCTGGCCACTCGCCGACCCGACACCTACTCGGCTCTGACCGCACCGGTGAACACTGTGGGAGCCAACCGATGACCTGGCGAATGCCCGCGGAAAGTGAACCGCACGAACGCACCTGGATGGCGTACCCCAGCGCCGGATACTCCCTCGGCGACACCGCCGAGGAACAGCACGAATCGCGCTCGACGTGGGCGGCCGTCGCCCACGCCGTCGCCGAATTCGAGCCGGTCACCGTCGTCGTCGATCCCGCCGAAGTCGAAGAAGCACGAAAGTATCTGTCCGAGAAGGTCGACATCGTCGAGGCGCCTCTCAACGACGCGTGGATGCGCGACATCGGGCCGACGTTCGTCCTGTCCGACGAAGGCCGTCTCGGCGGAGTCGACTGGGTGTTCAACGGCTGGGGCGCACAGGAGTGGGCGCAGTGGGACAAGGACTCGAAGATCGGCGCATTTGTCGTCGAACAATCCGGTGCCCAGTTGATCGACTCACCAATCGTCAACGAGGGCGGCGGTATTCAGGTCGACGGTCTCGGCACCGTCTTGGTCACCGAAACCGTCCAACTCGATCCGGGACGAAACCCCGACCTGACGAAGGCCGACATCGAGGCCGAACTCGCCCGCACCATCGGCGCCAAGCACGTGATCTGGCTTCCCCGCGGGTTGACTCGCGATCAGGAGACCTACGGAACGCGCGGACACGTCGACATCGTCGCTGCCATCTCTTCCCCCGGAGTGGTACTCGTCCATGACCAACGCAATCCGGTGCACCCCGACTACGCCGTCAGCAAGACGATCATCGAGTTGTTCGAAAGCTCGACGGACGTCGGCGGCCGGCCGTGGAAGGTCATTCGGGTACCCGCTCCCGAAATCCTGCGCGACGACGAGGGATTCGTCGACTACAGCTACATCAACCACCTCGTGGTCAATCGTGGAGTGATCGCCTGCAGCTTCGACGATCCGGCCGACGCCGAAGCGGCCCGGATCCTGTCAGCCGCTTACCCCGGACGCACTGTCGTCACCGTCGACGCCAGACCGCTGTTCGAACGTGGCGGCGGCATCCACTGCATCACCCAGCACCAGCCCGCTGAACAAGACTGACGGCGGCAGAATTAACGGCGACCTCGCATGTAGTCACTCACAACGGCTGCGCCGAGGCCGTCCAGGTCCGGCGCGATGACGCGTCCACCCACCCGGTGCGCCATCCGGTCGACCACCCTGGCCAGACCTGGATCCTCACCGAGGCGGAAGAACGTGACCTTGGCGCCCAGCCTGGCCACGGCGTCGAGTGCTCGAACCGTCAAACCGAGGGTTCGCGCACTCGGCGGGTAGTCGAACCTGGCTTCTCCGTCCGCTTCGAGATGAGCCGTCGGCTCACCGTCCGTGACGATCAATACCACCGGCTGCGCATTGGAATGGCGTCGAAGGTGTCTGGCCGCCAACAACAGTGCGTGGTGCAGGTTGGTTCCCTGGTCCCACGCGCCGTCCAAACCGGCGAGCTCCGACGGGCTCAGTACGTGCGCGTGGCGTCCGAAGGCGATCAACTGCAGCTCGTCGCTGCGAAACCGCGTGCTCACCAGATGATTGAGTGCCAGAGCGGTGCGCTTCATCGGCACCCAGCGATCCTCCATCACCATCGAGAACGACGTGTCCACCAACAGAGCCACCGCAGCCTGACTACGCTGCTCGGTTTCGGCCACCTCGACATCGACGACGCTCAGCCGCACCGGCATTCGGCCCGGGTCACGTAGGACGGCGTTGGTGATGGTTCTCGTGACGTCCCAGGGTTCGGTGTCCCCGAACTCCCATTCGCGGGAAGCTCCGGTCGGTTCGCCCATCGCACCTGCCCGACGCGTATCGCGTTGACCGGTTCGCGACGACAGTTGCCCGGCAACGTCACGCAGAGCGGTCTGTCCGAGCTGTCGCATGGCTTTGGGCGACAAGCGCCATTGACCGTCTGGTGCGCGATCGAAGAAACCCTGTTCCTGCAAAGCCTTTTCGAGATCGGCCAGGGTGCGAGCATCAGCGGCGGCTTCGTCGCCGAGTTGCCGCGCAAGTAGCTCGGGGTCGATGTCGTCGAGCGCTGCGCCGGCATACTGCTGCGACAGTTGATCTGCCAGCGATTCCAGCTCGGCGATGTCCTGCAGGGCACCGGTCCCCTCACCCAACCCCATTCCGTTGTCGCCGCGGAACTGTTGCGAACCTTCCCAGTCCTCACCCGGCCGAGCCGCCTGAAGGAACTGGTCGAGTTGACTCAGCTCACTCATCAGGCTCGGATCGCCGAACGCCTGCTGCGCCAACGCATCCAACTCGTCACGCTGCTCCTGCGAGAGCGAGTTACGCAATCGTTGTGCGGCCGCCGCGCGCTGCGCCAACGAATCCAGAAGTTCGTCGACGTTGCGCGGGTTGTCCGGGAAATACTGCCCGTGCTTGTCCATGAACTCCGCAAACTGCTCCGGAGTGTCGACGCCCCGAGAGTGCGCATCGAGCAGTTGATTCAGATCTGCCAGCATCTGGCGAATCTGCTCACGATCCTCGTCGGTAGCGCCCTCGAGTGCCTGCTTCATTCCCGAGAAGCGTTGATCGAGGACCTCACGTCCGAGCAGATCACGAATCTTCTCGTAATCCGCGCGAGCCTGTTCGCTGCGCCAGTTGTAGTCGGCCAGATCTTGCACGGCCTGAGCTGTCGACGGTGGCAACTCCTCGATTCGCATTTCGTTGAATCGTGCGTCGTCGTCGAGAGCACGTGCCAGTTCTTTGCGCTCTTCGAGCACCGCCTTGTCGAGAAGCTTACGAACCTCGTCGAGCGTTCCGTCGAGATTGTTGCGGCGTAGCAACTCACGTCGACGCCGGTTCGCCTGGGCAGCAAGGTCGTCGAGCCCGCGCATGTCTCGGTTTCCGCGGCGCAGGAGCTCCCGGAGGGCATGGCGCGGCGACGTGCCTGACAACACGTCGTCGCCGATTGCTGCCAAGGCCTCGCGCAGATCTACCGGAGGCGCCAGCGGATCGGGACCACCGTCGTACGGCCCGTACCGCGGATTGTGGATCATCACTGCCCCTTACGAATACACCGAGCGGCCGCCCGGGCCTTGATCTTTGGAGATCCGGCGCGCGAGGTAAAGCCCTTCGAGGGCAAGTTCGGCACCGGCGGCACGCTCGCCGTCGGATTGCGCGCCGAGGCGTTCGGCTACTTCGTCCAGGACCTCGAGGTCCGGAAGCTCGTCGAGAAACGCCTTGGCCGTGACAGATTCACCGGTGACGATCGTATTGCCCGTCTCCACAGCAGCAACCAACATCCCGAGGTCGATTCCGCCGAGTCGTACCCGAACCGTATCGGCGGTCGCGCGACGCAGCAGGTGCTCGAGCACCTCCAGTTCCCGTCCCTCTTCACCGGATTCGAATTCGACCTTGCCGCGAAGAACCTCGACCACGGACTCGAGATCGACGGGCCGTGCAACAGGATCGGCCTCGCCGAGCACCGCCGCGCGTCGTACCGCCGCTGCACTGACGGTTTCCGCGCCGGCGACGGCAAATCGTGCCGACACACCCGATCGCTGATCCACCGAGGTGGATTCGCGTAGCAAGCGCGTGAACCTGGCAAGAATTTCGAGAAGGTAGTCAGGCACCTCCGCGGCCAGGTGCGCCTCCTGCTCGATCACCGCGATCTCACCCGCCAACTCGACGGGGTAGTGAGTGCGAATTTCGGCGCCGAAGCGGTCCTTGAGCGGTGTGATGATGCGCCCGCGGTTGGTGTAGTCCTCAGGATTTGCGCTCGCGACCAGAAGGACGTCCAACGGAAGCCGAAGCGTGTACCCGCGGACCTGGATGTCCCGCTCTTCCATCACGTTGAGCAACGAGACCTGGATGCGCTCGGCGAGGTCGGGAAGCTCGTTGATCGCCACGATTCCGCGATGCGCGCGGGGCACGAGACCGAAGTGAATGGTCTCCGGATCGCCGAGGCTCCTACCCTCGGCCACCTTGACCGGGTCGACATCGCCGATCAGGTCGGCGACCGAGGTGTCCGGCGTTGCCAGTTTCTCGGAGTACCGCTCGCTGCGGTGTCGCCAGGCGATCAAGAGGTCGTCACCCAGTTCCTTGGCTCGACGTATCGAAGCCGGTGTGATCGGCTCGTACGGGTGCTCCCCCAGTTCCGAGCCTTCGATGACGGGCGTCCACTCGTCGAGCAGGAGCCCGAGAGTGCGAAGCAACCTCGTCTTTCCTTGACCTCGTTCGCCGAGCAGAACCACGTCGTGGCCGGCGATCAGCGCCCGCTCGAGTTGCGGGGCGACCGTGTCCTCGAACCCGACTATCCCGGGCCAGGGGTCACGGCCGTCCCGCAACGCGGCGAGAAGGTTCTCTCGTAGTTCTTCCTTGACACTTCGCTGTACGTGTCCGGAGGCGCGTAGCTCTCCGAGGGTTTTTGCGACAGTCACTACTCCACGCTACGAGTGTTTGCGGGGTTTCGCCTCTCGCCGAGGAAGTTCGGTCGCTCAGCCCTCGATGTTCTCGGGATTCATCCAGATGATTTCCCAGATGTGGCCGTCGGGATCCTGGAAGCTGCGGCTGTACATGAAGCCGTGATCCTGCGTCGCGTTACCTTCGGAACCGCCGGTCGCGAGCGCCTTGTCGACGAGGGTGTCGACGGCCTCACGGGTCTCGGCCGAGAGACCGAGCAGCGCTTCCGTCGACGTCGAGGTGTCGGCGATGCCCTTGGTGGTGAAGGTCTTGAAGAAGGGCTCGGCCAACAGCATCACGACGATGGTGTCACTGATGACCATCGACGACGCATTCTCGTCGGAGAACTGCGTGTTCTTGGAGTATCCGAGGCCCTCGTAGAAGGTGGTGGCCTTGCCGAGGTCCTTGACGGGCAGGTTGAGGAAGAACATCGGCTGCGGGTTTGTCGCCATGAAAGGTCCTTTCCGAGACTTTGCTGTGCGCCTTTATTAACCGCCGGCGGTTAATAAAGGCGCACAGTAGACCTAAACTCCACCCATGGATACCTGGGTGTTGCCCGCCATGCTCGGTCTCGGACTCGCCGCAGCGTCCGGAATGCGAACCTTCCTGCCGTTACTGATGCTCAGCGCTGCCGTCCACTTCGAACTGTTCGGGATCACCGTCGGCGAGTCGATGCGGTGGGTCGGATCCACCGGCGCGCTGGTGGCATTGGCAATAGCCGCGGTGGTCGAACTGGGTGCCGACCTCATTCCCTTCGTGGACAACGCACTCTCGGTGATCGGGAACGTCACCGGACCCATCGCCGGAGTGATCGCGGCCTGGGCGGCCTTCAGCCATCTCGACCCTGCGATGGCCGCGTTGGCGGGCATCATCGTCGGAGCACCGACGGCGCTGACTTTCAGCGCCGCCCAGACCGGCACTCGCGCGGTCAGTACGGCCACTACCGGTGGACTGGCGAATCCCGTCGTCTCCGTCATCGAGGATGTGCTGACTTTCTTCACCTCGTTGATCGCGATGATCTTGCCGCTCCTGATCATTCCGCTGCTCGCCGCACTCTTGTGGTTCAGTTGGCGTGGATGGCGACGTGTCCGGAGTCTGCGCACCGCCTGAACCTGTGGACCTGGTAGACAAGTCGTCATGTCCGACACCGAGATCTCGTTCCAATCCGGCGACGTCACCCTGTACGGGAGTCTTCGCCTGGCAGCCTCACCCGACTCCCCGGCGCCGGCCGCGCTGATTCTGGCCGGCAGCGGCCCCACCGACCGAAACGGCGACAGCGCACTCCTCGAAGGCGACATCGGAACTCTGCGGTTCATCGCGGATCTTCTTGAAAATCAAGGCATTTCAAGCCTGCGTTACGACAAGCTCGGCAGCGGCGAAACCGCCCTCGGCGACTACGAGATCGAGGACATCGCCGATCTCGGCTTCAACACATTCGTCGACGCCGCCTCCGACGGACTTGACTACCTCGCCGGACAACCCGGCGTCGATCCCGAGCGCTTGTTCGTCGTCGGACACAGCGACGGCGCCGTCGTCGCGCTGGCACTTGCCACGGCGAAAGAGGGCACAAGAGTCAGCGCCCTCGCACTGCTCGAGCCACTGAGTGTCCGGCTTCTCGATCTACTCACGACGCAGATTCACCGCCAGCTCGACGCCGTCGTCGGCGCCGGACAGTTGCCGGTCGAACTGGCTGACGAACTGCGCGTAGCGCTCGCCGACGCCGTCGAGTCTCTTCGGACCGAGGGCACGGTTCCGGATGATCTACCCGAACCGCTGCAGAACGCGGGACTCGTTCACGCCAATGCCAAGGCACTCGCCGAGGAAGACGCACTGGACCCGGTTGCGCTCGTAGCGGCGCTGCCGGCAGGCATGCCCGTTCTCACCAGCTGCTCGGACAAGGACATCCAAGTAATTCCCTCCGACGTCGCGGCACTCGACGCCGCGCTCTCACATACCGCGCTGACTTCAGTGCGGATGCGCAACGCCAACTTCGTACTCAAGGACATCGGCGAAGAACAGTCCACCGGGGCCGACTACGTCGCGCCGCTTCCGTACTCGGCAGAGTTCTCGGAGCCCTTCACAGCGTGGGTCCGCTCGTTCTCCAAATGACGTACAGACCGAACGTCCTCTTTTTCGGGTAGAAAGTTCCCTCCGCGAACCATCGCGGAGGGACTTCTGCTTTCTACGCCTGACCTGCAACGAAGGCTCTCTCAATCCAGCGAACCCGGGGACAGAAGTCACCCGGAGTTTACGTTCGCGGCGCTTTTTATTGGTGCGAACCCTCGATCCGTGCTGTACGGTCATCCATTAACCAGCAACGCCACACAGAAAGGAACGGACGTCATGTCGCTACACCCGAACTTTGCATCCGTACCTTCGTGGCGCAGCTGCACCGCAGGCAAGCACATTTTTTCGGCCGCAATGTCGGCCAAGCACATGGGCAACAAGCGCGGTGTACCCCGAGAATGATCCCCAGTTTCACCGGATTCGTTCTCGGGCACCCAGGGCAAACGCCTCGGGTGCCTTTTCTTTTACCTTTCACACGCAGGAGCACCAGATGAAACTTCGAGTCAACCAACTGTCCATCGCGCCGCCGTATGTCGATCTGCCCGGTGACCTCACCGGATACGCCGTCACCCTGGATCTTTCGCACTCCGATGCTGCCCACGAAGCCACCCTCGGCGCACTGATCAGCGAGATCCGCAGTCGCGGAGCCTCACGCGTGGTCATCACCGGCTCACCCCGCGAACTCCAGGGCACCCACAGCAGCGCAGCCTGAAAGAACCGGGCCGGCCTGAATGCAGAACGGGCCCCGAACTCCCGTTGAGGAGTCGAGGCCCGCTACCGAAGCAGAAAGTCAGTGCGCGAAGTGGCGCGCACCGGTCAGATAAAGAGTGACACCGGCTTCCTTGGCCGCGGCAATCACCTCGTTGTCGCGAACCGAACCACCCGGCTGCACAACAGCCTTGACGCCGGCGTTGAGAAGAACCTGCAGACCGTCGGGGAACGGGAAGAACGCGTCCGAGGCCGCAACCGACCCTACGACGCGGTCACCGGCTCGCTGAACAGCAAGATGCGCTGCATCGACGCGGTTGACCTGGCCCATACCGACGCCGACGGACGCGCCGCCGGAGGCCAGCAGGATCGCGTTTGACTTCACCGATCGGCTGGCACGCCAAGCAAATTCGAGGTCTGCGAGAGTCTCGGCATCTGCAGCCTCACCGTTGGCGAGAGTCCAGTTGGCCGGGTTGTCGCCGTCAGCGTCCAGAACGTCGCGCTGCTGGAGCAAGGTACCGCCAGAGATCGGACGCAGTTCGATTCCAGTAGCGGTCGGAGCCGCAGCCTTCAGAACACGAATGTTCTTCTTACGCTGCAGAACCTCGACAGCCCCGTCTTCGTACGAGGGCGCGATGACAACCTCGGTGAAGATATCGGCGATCTGCTCTGCCAGTTCGACGGTGACCTCACGGTTGGCTGCGATGACACCACCGAATGCACTGACCGGATCGCATGCATGCGCCTTGCGGTGAGCGTCGGCAATGTCGGTGCCGATGGCGATGCCACAGGGGTTGGCGTGCTTGATGATTGCGACGGCCGGATCAGTGAAGTCGTACGCTGCACGCCACGCTGCGTCGGAGTCCGTGTAGTTGTTGTACGACATCTCCTTGCCGTGCAACTGCTCTGCCTGAGCCAAACCTGCAGGCGCGGCCGGGTTTTCGTACAGCGCGGCGTCCTGGTGCGGGTTCTCGCCGTAACGAAGGACAGCGCTGCGGTTCCAGGTAGCACCGACCCAGGCGGGGAACAGCGAACCGTCCTCGTCAGCTGCGATCGTGCTCGTCATCCAGCTTGCAACAGCGACGTCGTACGACGCAGTGTGCTGGAACGCCTGCGCCGCAAGCACAGTGCGCTCACGCAAGGTGAATCCGCCACCGGCAACGGCAGTCAGGACATCGGCGTACCGAGCCGGATCGACCACGACGGCAACCGACGGATGGTTCTTGGCTGCAGCACGCACCATCGACGGGCCACCGATGTCGATCTGCTCGACGCACTCGTCCGGGCTAGCGCCCGAGGCAACCGTCTCGGTGAAGGGGTACAGGTTCACGACGACCAATTCGAAGGTCGCGATGCCGAGTTCCTCGAGCTGAGCGAGGTGATCCGGCTTGCGGGTATCAGCGAGGACGCCGGCGTGGACGCGCGGATGCAGCGTCTTCACACGGCCTTCGAGGCATTCCGGGAATCCGGTCAGCGCCTCGACCGGCGTCACGGGGATTCCGGCGTCGGCAATCTTCGACGCGGTCGAACCGGTCGAGACCAACTCGACACCGGCCTCGTGCAGGCCCGTGGCCAGCTCGATCAGACCACTCTTGTCGTAGACGCTGACAAGTGCACGGCGCACAGCCTTGCGTTCACTCACTGGGGATCACGGCCTTTCGTCCATCGGAAACCACTCCGCGCGTAGCAACAGCGGCGATGACGTCCGCCAACAACCGTCGCTCCACAATTTTGATGCGTTCATGCAACGAAGACTCGGTGTCGTCGTCATGCACCGGCACAGCTTCCTGCGCCAAGATCGGCCCGGTATCAACTCCGCCGTCGACGAGATGCACCGTGGAACCGGTGACCTTCACGCCGTACGCCAGAGCGTCGGGAACCGCGTGCGCGCCGGGAAAGGCAGGCAGCAACGCGGGATGAGTGTTGATGATTCGGCCGCCGAAACGCGCGAGAAAGCTGGGGCCGAGGATTTTCATGAAGCCTGCACTGACCACGAGATCGGGTTCGTGCTCGGCCACCGCTGCTGTCAGCGCCTCGTCCCAGGCGGCACGATTTTCATAAGTCTTGATCGAGACCTTGAAGGACGGGATCTTCGAGCCCGCGGCGTGCTCGGCGGCGAGGCAGTCACGATCTACACCGACGGCAACGATCTCGGCCGGGTATCCCTCGGCGTGCGAAGCGTCGATCAGCGAAGTCAACAGGGTTCCCGCGCCGGAAGCGAGTACGACTACCCGCGCGATCGAGTCGCGAAATTGGACCCCGTCGGGCATTGTCGGCTGCGGATTGTCGGCCGAGGCAGTCAGCGCACTACTCCTGAGAACTGGAAGATGATGCGGCCGGAGTATCGGCCGCATGACAGCCTAGTCGCTGGACTTCTGCGGCTTCGAGGGCAGGTCGGTCTCCGGCTCGGCCCCGGCTGGAGAGTCGGCTGTGGGGTCCGCCTCGGGTGCCGCGACAACCTCGGCGTCGACTACTTCGATCTCGACGGTTTCCTCTGTCACTACCTGCACGGGTTCGCCTGATTCCTCGACGATTTCCGCTTCGACGACCTTGGTGACAACGACCGCAGATTCCTGGGCCAGCACTTCGCCCGTGTTCTCGTCGTCCTCGTCTTCCGGTGTGGCCGCAGCCGTGATCGCAAGTTCGGGCTCGACTGTTCGAGCCGGTTCAGCCGTCGGGGGCGCAACCTCGTCCTTCATGTGTCCGCGGTGTGAGAACCACATCGCGAACAGCGCCGAGACGGTTCCGAACAATCCCAGCCACGCAAAAGTCAGAAGACCGAAGCCCCACCACAGGACCTCGACGGTGCCGAACTGCCCGAGGTCTCCCCCGGCAGCAAGAGCGAGCAGCGCCATGACGACCCCGGCACCGGCAGCTGCCGTCAGCACTGCGAGCACACTGTCCTGCCCGGCGATGCGTCGAGCGCAATCACGGCCGAGCATCATGCCCACCGCTGCCGGAACGATCAACAACACGGGCCAGATTCCACCGGCGACGCCTTCCGGAATCGCTCCGAGAAGGGGCAAGGGTGGCAGGTCACCGCCGATGTTGCCGAACACGCTGATGGAGACATTGCCGAAATCGGCCGTCGATCCCGTCATCACCGCGGCTGCGCCGACCACGAGGTTCGGCAGGTAGAGCAGCGACAACACCGTCAATCCCAGTACGCCGACAAACCCGTTGCCGCGCGCGAGTAGGTCACCGACCGTCGACCAGGACACGAGTAGCGACATTACGACGGCCACGGCGCCCGCAGCCAACAGCGCTGCCGACGCAGCCGTTGCCGGTCGAACAGCGGCAGATGCCCACGGCGGAATCTCGGCGACGACGCGATCCCAGTGCGCAGCAGCAACACCGACGGACGCGGCGATCAGGTGAATCCCGGCGACCCAGCCGAAAGCGGCCAACGTGTTGGGGCTAGACAGCGGAATGGCTGCGGAGGCGTCGGCGACCACGGCGAGAGCGATTGCCGTGATAGTCAACGGTCCGGCTACCGCGGCCCCCACCAGGCGGAGGGTGTCGTCACGGGAGTCGGTGTGCACCGCAGTCGACGCGCATCGGCGTGCAACCACCCACATCATGACGGCCGTCGGAAGCAATGGCAGTACACCGAGTTGGACGCCGCTGATAGTCGCCGGCACCTGGTGGATGACCAACCATGTGGTGGCAATGGCGCCGAAGGTTCCGGTCAGGTCGCTGCTCGCCGATACCAAGGTGACCACAACGACAGCCGCGATCAGCAGCATCGTCAGACCCGACGGCCGGAAGGCGACCGTCAGCAGCTTGCGCGCCAGGTCCGGGTTCGGTGCCGGGCGACCGCCGCCGACGCGGCCGCCGCCAGTACGACCACGTCCGGGTCGTGAGGACGCGGGACGGGACCGGGTGCCATCAATCAAAGAACTCATCCCCTCGAGGGTTTCACTCGATAGTGCGCCGCGCACTCAGGCGCGCCGTCGGGCTCACGGAATGTGGCCTCCACCCGCAGCGGGTCGGAGGCCACATTCATGTTCGTGAAACGAAGTAGTACTACTGCTGACGCTCGTCGGGGTTCTGCGACCCGAAGACCTTGGTCTCGGCCGCGGAATCGCTGCTGCCCTGGTCAGGCTCAGCAGACGGCGTCGGCGCTTCGAAAGTGGGCGGCTCGAAGCCCGTCGGCTGCTCGGTCGAGCCAGTCTGCTGCTGGTTGTACGGCTGGCCGTAACCGCGCGGAGCGGTGAACTGATCCGACGAGTAACTCGGGTTCGGCTGACTCGCGGGCTGCGAGGTCAGCGGATAGTAAGACGACGTCGTCGCGGCCGAGTCGGTCTGTGCGGGATTCTGCACCGGGTTCTGACCGTAGGGAGACGCAGTCTGGCCGTAAGGCGGCTGCGAAGCAGTCGGGTCGGCGGGGGCGGCGTGCGCTCCCCCGTATCCCTGCTGCTGCGCCTGCCCGTACTGCGGGTTCTGCTGGTACTGGCCCGGCTGCTGAGCCTGCTGCGGCTGGCCGTACTGAGCCTGTCCGTATCCCTGTGGCTGACCTGGCGCCTGCCCCGGCGCCTGGCCCTGGGGCTGGCCATAGCCCTGCGGCTGACCGTACTGCTGAGCTACCGGACGCGGCGCGGGAGCCTTCAGGATTCCGATCTCGAACAACAACGCGGCGACTGCGACGACCGTCTGCACGAACGAGAGGATCAGCACGATGATCAGACCCCAACCGAGGCTGATGTCGACGTAGTCGCTGGTACCTACGGAGAACGCGGCGAACACCAAAGCGAAGAAACCCGTGAGGGTGAGCGCTGCGGCAATGCCTGCATACGACTGCTTCGGGAGGAGCGATACGCCTGCGACCACACCGCCGGCGAAAACGAATCCGAGGCCGTAGATGCTCGACTCGAAGAAGCTCGAACTGGTGTCCAGACCGCTACCGATGCCGCTGCTGCTTCCACTGATCGACGTGAAAGGCGCAAAACCGAGTAGGAAATTGATCAGGCCGAGTGCCGCGACGGCGATGAGCAGGATGAATCCGAGATTCTTGGTTCCACCGCCCGCTGCCGGCTGATTCGGTGGCCCGAAGCTGGGCCCTTGCGGCGTGAACGTCATGACTTCTCCTCGTAGACGGTCTTCGATGGTTACCAGCGTATGTGTCTCGACTTCGCACGCTAACACCGACAGGAGACAATGGGCAGATGCCCTTCACCCTCGCGCCCGGCGCCGACCATGTCGTCGAAACCGAGGTGAAGCACTCACGATTCATCGCCGCGCTTCGCCGGATCGACGACGCCGAGGCCGCCACGGAGTTCGTCGCGGAGCAGAAGTCGCTGTATCCCGATGCGCGCCATCATTGTTCGGCTTTCGTGATCGGATACGAAGCGAACTCACGCGTCGAGCGTGCACACGACGACGGCGAACCAGGCGGGACAGCTGGGGTGCCGATGCTTCAGGTTCTCAAGTCTCGAGATCTGGTCGATGTGATTGTTGTCGTCACGCGCTACTTCGGCGGAATCAAGCTCGGCGCCGGTGGGTTGGTCCGCGCGTATTCGGGAGCCGTCTCGGTTGCTCTCGATTCGGCCGAGCTTGTGGCCAGGGAGAGGAGGATCCTGCGCACTTTGGCGATCCGGCACTCAGAGGCCGGTCGGGTGGAAGCGGAGCTGAGAGCGCGGGGCGTCTCGGTGCTCGGCACTACGTACGGATCGAAGGCGGTGATGACGCTCGCCGCCGGTGACGCCGACGATCTCGACTCGATCGTCGCATCCATCACATCCGGTGCCGGGCAGTTGGAACCTGCCGGGTCGATGTGGGTCGATACCACTGTGCGTGGTTAAGGAGTCCGGAGACTCCCTAACCACGCACGGGGGCGAAGCCCCTTACAGGGACTGAAGAATCTCGCGAGCGAGAGCAGCAGTGGCGGACGGCGTCTTGCCGACCTTCACGCCTGCAGCCTCGAGAGCTTCCTGCTTTGCCTGAGCCGTTCCCGAGGAACCGGAGACGATGGCGCCTGCGTGGCCCATGGTCTTGCCTTCGGGAGCGGTGAAGCCTGCCACGTAGCCGACGACCGGCTTGGTGACGTTGGCCTTGATGTAATCGGCTGCACGCTCTTCCGCGTCGCCACCGATTTCACCGATCATCACGATGACCTTGGTCTCGGGATCCTTCTCGAACGCCTCGATGGCGTCGATGTGGGTGGTTCCGATGACCGGGTCGCCGCCGATGCCGATGGCGGTGGAGAAGCCGAAGTCACGGAGTTCGTACATCATCTGGTAGGTCAGGGTGCCCGACTTGGAGACCAGGCCGATGGGGCCGGTGCCTGCAATGTTGGCGGGTGTGATGCCGACGAGGGCCTCACCCGGGGTGATGATGCCGGGGCAGTTCGGTCCGATGATGCGCGTCTTCTTGCCCTTGGACTCGTTGTACGCCCAAGCGTAAGCGGAGTCCTGAACCGGGATGCCCTCGGTGATGACCACGAGGAGCGGGATCTCCGCGTCGATGGCCTCGACGATGGCGTCCTTCGAGAAGGCCGGGGGAACGAATGCGATGGAGACGTCTGCGCCGGTCTCCTTGATTGCCTCTTCGACCGTCGCGAAGACGGGGAGCTCGACAGGGGAACCGTCAGCAGCAACGTGCGAGACCGTGGTGCCGGCCTTGCGAGCGTTGACGCCGCCGACGACCTGGGTGCCGGCCTTGAGCATCAGAGCGGTGTGCTTGGTGCCCTCGCCGCCGGTGATGCCCTGGACGATGACCTTTGAATCCTTGGTGAGGAAGATTGCCATTGTTCTGTGAGTCCCTTACTTCGCTGCGTGAGCGAGTTCGGCGGCCTTGTCGGCGGCCTCGTCCATGGTTGCGACGACCGTGACCAGCGGGTGGTTGGCCTCGGCGAGGATGCGACGACCCTCTTCGACGTTGTTTCCGTCCAGGCGAACGACGAGCGGCTTGTTGGCCTCGTCGCCCAGGGTCTTCAGTGCGCCGACGATGCCGTTGGCAACTGCGTCACACGCGGTGATGCCGCCGAAGACGTTGACGAACACGCTCTTGACCTGTGCGTCGTTCAGGATGACGTCGAGGCCGGCAGCCATGACTGCAGCGGAAGCTCCGCCGCCGATGTCGAGGAAGTTGGCGGGCTTGACGCCACCGTGGTTCTCGCCGGCGTATGCGACGACGTCCAGGGTGGACATGACCAGGCCTGCGCCGTTGCCGATGATTCCGACCTCACCGTCGAGCTTGACGTAGTTGAGGTCGTTTTCCTTGGCCTTGAGCTCGAGGGGATCGGTAGCGTCGCGATCCTCGAATGCCTCGTGGCCGGGCTGACGGAACGCTGCGTTCTCATCGAGGGTGACCTTGCCGTCGAGGGCGAGGATCTGATCGTCAGGCGTGCGAACGAGGGGGTTGACCTCGACGAGGAGTGCGTCCTCGTTGATGAAGACCTCCCACAGCTTCTGGATCGTGACGGCCGCTGCGTCGAGCACCTCTGCGGGCAGCTTTCCTGCCTCGGCGATGCTGCGCGCGAACGCGAGGTCGACGCCCTTGACTGCGTCGACGGGGATCTTGGCGAGAGCGTCGGGGTTCTCCTCGGCGGTGACCTCGATCTCGACGCCACCCTCTACCGAGCACATGGCCAGGTAGGTGCGGTTGGTGCGGTCGAGCAGGAAGGAGATGTAGTACTCCTCGGCAATGTCACTTGCCTCTGCGACCAGCAGCTTCTTGACGACATGGCCCTTGATGTCCAGGCCCAGGATTGCCTCGGCGTTTGCCACTGCGGCATCCACGTCGGGCGAGTACTTGACGCCACCGGCCTTGCCGCGGCCGCCTACCTTGACCTGTGCCTTCACCATCACGGGCTTACCGATTTCTTCGGCAATCTCGCGTGCGCCGGCGACTGTGTCTGTAACACGTCCAGCCGAAGTCGGCACTCCGTGCTTGGCGAAGAGTTCCTTCGCCTGGTATTCGAAGAGATCCATCTGCTCACCGTCTCGTCTGCGTTGTCACCCGCTCGAGGGGTAGGAGCGGGTCTGTTCTGGACTTTAACCAGTTGCCGCGTTCGGTTTGCGCCCGCACTGATGCTATGTGGCCCAAGTCACGCGCAAATGCGCAATGAGGCACGCCTCACCGATCGAGCAAGGTGGCCACACCGAATTTGTCAAGCATCAGTCTCACTGATTCTTGCGCTCGAGAACGCTGCAACGAGAAGCAACACTATGCCCGTGGCCGCTGTGATCGCACCCACCCCCACGGTTGCGTCCGATATGCGCGATGACGTGAGCGGCCACTCACTGACGTACACCAGAGCTGCCACGGCAGATCCGATCAGCAATGCCGCGCCTCGAGCCGGCCGCGCAGACGCTGCGATCGCAGCGGCGATCACGACGGTGACGCCGACGAGCAGTTGCCCCCAGACGTCAATTCCCCACGGCCACTCCAGAACTGACGCCGCTGTGTAGGCGTCACCCCGATAGAGGGGAAGCGCGGTCCCGATCAGGACTGCGACTGCGCCGATCCCACCGACGAGAAGCACCAGCCCTCTCGAACCTCCGTCTACCGACGTGTCGACGTCTTCACGTTCTGCGCTTCCCGCCAGCCAGACGAGCAGTCCCGTCGCCGCAGCGAGGAGAGCCACGCCACAAAGCACGAAGGCGCCGGCACCCAACCCGACGCCTGGTACGTCCGTCGCGATGACCGCCGACTGCATGACAGCCGCGACGCCCATCACGACGGTGGTCCACAGCACTCCGACGGCCGGACGCACCACGGCGGCGCGGCCCGGGGCAAACAGGCCCAGCGCGGCGAGGAGCAATACGGCAGCCGCGAGCAGGACAACTCGAGACGACAGCATCGACGGCTCCGGGATTCCATCCGGCAACGACAGGACAGGCAAAGCCGAGCCGACGCCCGCAACAGCCGCAGTGATGATTGCGGCGGTACCGGCAACGCGGTGAAGTCTGTTCACCCGCGCTTGCGCCGCCCGGGACTGAGCCACCATCGCTGCCTTGAGCGCACCCTTTGTTGTCTTCGCAGGCGCGCGGACCACACTTTCAGCGGGAATCGCATCCGTTTCACGCCTGGATGCGAGGTAAGGCGCTGAAACTCCGATCACGACGATGACCACGGCGGCCAGTGCCCCGACCACGGATCCCGAACCGACGCCGATCCGATCGCCGGCCGCGAACCCAGCCACCACCCTGGTTCCACTGACTGCGAGTGCGCCGAGGCCGACACCGATCAGGGCGCCGCAGCCCACCGGCAGCGAGATGGACGTCAACGCCGCCGCGACCGCAACGAGCACCGCGACGCCCACCAATCCTGTACCGACGGCGGTGGCCGACACCGAGTCGACGAGCGGTTTGACCAGAAAGATCGGATCCTGCGAACTGAAGGAAGGACCGAACAGGGAGAGCACGAACACCACTGCGGCCAGAATCAGCAGCGCTGTCGGCCACGCGCCGATCCGTCCGCCAACCGATCGCCCGTCGAATTCCGCGGCGCGAGCGCTGCCGTATCCGTCCCGTTCCGATTCACGATGGACAGCGACAAGTCCGAGCACCCCGGACAGGACAAGAAGGCAGTGTCCCGCGAGCGCGAGATAAGCGCCAGGACCCGCATCGATCGAACCCGCCGAAATCGGACGGAAA
The DNA here is from genome assembly GCF_030407755.1 of Rhodococcus sp. APC 3903. NCBI lineage: Bacteria > Bacillati > Actinomycetota > Actinomycetes > Mycobacteriales > Nocardiaceae > Rhodococcus > Rhodococcus sp. APC 3903. The sequence goes on along the minus strand of NZ_JASDCV010000001.1, from coordinate 468,310 downwards.
AGGTCCAAGCGGTTTGCATCGATTGCGTCGACGAACAACTGGACGTCGAGAATTGCCGCTCCGAGCGACACCGCCCCGATACCGGCCAGGAGTCCACCGGCCAAGGCGGGCCTGCGGCCCGAGGTGAGCACTGCAACCAACGGCACGATGATCGTGCAGACGGCCGCGAAGAGAGCGGCAGAAGCAAGAGCCCCCGTCGTGTCGACCCCGCGGCCACTCCCGACTCCGACGACGGGACTGGCCGCCACTCCAACGGCACCGAGCAGTCCGATTACCGCCGCGAGTGGCGCCCCGGACTTCACTCCGGGGTCGTCGAAACGCGCCTGCGACGTAGTTCCAGGTGTTGTGGACACTCGATCGACGGTAGTGCCTGAATGGACCGGTGATCCGGTTGTGACACGCGTGATCACGAAACGAGATGATTCGTCCGTTTTGCCCGTATCGACATATTCCCAGGTCAAGCTGTGATGCACGTCACATAATCGGACAGGTTTCCGCTACGGCTTGCGCCCATCGCAATCATTTCGTTACCGTCAGTCGGTCTAAGTCACGGGCTGATCACGAACTCGAGGAGAGAACCGGCATATGCATCACCGCAGCCAGTTCACCGCTAGTAGGTTCTCGAACTCAGCTCCAGACGAGGTCACGACCACTTATCCAACGCACTCGGCCAGGCGTTACACCGAGACCAAAAGTTCTGAGATCTCTACCGATATGTTCACTCGAAATTCATCCTCCACGTCGTCAGATTCCGACTCTCACGAGTTCGTCGAGTCCGACGTGATCAGCACCCCCACTTACGCCTCCTCCGCACCGACAGTCGATGTCGAATCTCCGGTTCGCCGCAGCGGTGCTCACCGACTCCCCACCCCTCCCTCTGCTCTCAAGGGCCGCGCCGCCGTTCTGGCAGTTGCAGCCGGCGCAGTTGTCGCCGCGGGCCAGGCAGTTGTCAACGACGGTTCCTCTTCCGCCGCCGACCACTCGGAAGTTGCACTCGCCAACGAGTCCTCCGCGATCGGCACCACCGCAGAACCGCAGGCCGCTCAGTTCGCTCCGGCCACCTCCACGGCAGCCACCACCGAGGCCGACGCTCCCCAGGTCCTCAACGTCGCAGCACCGACCGACCTCTCCCAGTTCAGCAACCTGCTTGCCAAGGGCCAGCGTTTCAGTGACGAGCGCGCAGCACGCGAAGCAGCTGCCCGTCGCCCGCTGTTCGTCCTGCCGGCAGTCGGCACGTTCACGTCCAACTTCGGCACCCGCTGGGGCACCCTGCACGCCGGCGTCGACATCGCCGCCCCGATCGGGACGCCCATCGTCGCAGTCGCCGACGGCAAGGTCATCGATTCAGGTCCGGCTTCCGGATTCGGCATGTGGGTACGCCTACAGCACGCAGACGGAACGATCACCGTCTACGGCCACATCGACACGTCCACCGTCACCGTCGGTCAGCAGGTCATGGCCGGCGACCAGATCGCCACTGTCGGCAACCGCGGCTTCTCCACCGGCCCCCACCTTCACTTCGAGGTTCACCTCGCCGGCGAGAACAAGATCGACCCCCTCCCTTGGCTCGCATCACGCGGCATCAGCCTCGGTATCGAGCAGGACTGACCGCAAGCCCAACGCTTCTGACAAAAAATTTCCGGCCCGCACCTTTCCAGGTACGGGCCGGAAGTTTTTTGTCTGTCTTCTACAGCTTGACCATCGGCACACCGCCGATGAGCATCAACCGCACCTTGCCCGCGCTACCGAAGTCGATGGTGACCGTCGCGGTGGGTCCGGTGCCCTTGGTTTCCAACACGGTGCCCAGACCGTACTTGTCGTGACTGACGCGGTCACCCGTGGCAAGGACCAGAACGTTGTTGCGGCCACGCGCGGCACCGAAACTGGGAGTCGACGCAGCCTTGCCGGACCCTCCCCCGTAGTTCTGCCCGCCACCGTATCCCTGGCCGCCCTGGCTGCCGTATCGGCTTCCGCTGCCGTAACCCGGCCTGCCGCTTCCGAATCCACCACCGGTGCCCGGATCCTCACGGCGCCAATTGATCAGGTCCTCCGGGATCTCCTGGATGAACCGCGACGCCGGGTTCTGGATCGGTTGTCCCCAAGCCGAACGCATGATCGCGCGCGTCAGGTACAGGCGCTGCCTGGCACGGGTGATGCCGACGTAAGCGAGTCGACGCTCTTCGGACAGCTCTGCCGGATCACCGAGGGCGCGCATGTGCGGGAACTGCCCGTCCTCCCAACCGGTGACGAAGACGACCGGGAACTCGAGGCCCTTGGCGGTGTGAAGCGTCATCATCGTGACGACGCCGTCGTCGGAGTCCGGCAGTTGATCGGCGTCGGCGACAAGCGATACCCGTTCGAGGAAGGCGGCAAGCGAACCCGGATCGGGTTCGCCTTCACGCATTGCTGCGGTTTCCTCGTCGTCCGGATCGATCAGTCCGGCCGCGTTTCGTGCGTCGGAGCTGAATTCTCTTGCCACGCTGACGAGTTCGTTCAAGTTGTCGAGCCGCGCGCCGTCCTGTGGATCGCTGCTGGCCGCAAGCTCGGCGCGGTAGCCGGTGCGCTCGAGCACCGCCTCGGCGACCTCACCGATGTCACCGAGTTCGAAGGGTTCGTCCTCGTCGGCGGCCGGTGTCGGCAGCAGGGCCCGCAGCCCGTCCATCATCTCGAGGAACGACGCGATGGCCTTCTGTGACCGCGTATTGAGCAGCGCCACTTTGCCTTCCGCGCCGTCGCGCAGTGCGGCGGCGAAGCTGATGTTGCGATGCTCGGAGTGCACGGCGACGCAGGCTTCGGCTCGATCACCGATACCGCGTCGTGGCGTGTTGAGAATGCGTCGCAGGCTCACGGTGTCGTCTTCGTTGGCGAGGACGCGCAGATACGCGACGATGTCCCGAACTTCCTTGCGCTCGTAGAAGCGAACGCCGCCGACCACCTTGTACGGCACTCCGAGTCGAATGAAGATCTCCTCGAGCGCGCGTGAGGAGTTGTTGGTCCGGTAGAACACCGCGATGTCGGCGAACTTGGTCTCGCCCTGGTCCACCAGCCGATCGATCTCCGAGGCGACAAAAGATGCTTCGTCGTGCTCGTTGTCTGCAACGTAGCCGACGATCAGTTCACCTTCACCCGAATCAGTCCACAGACGCTTTTCACGTCGGCCGGTGTTCTTGGAAATCACGGAGTTGGCCGCAGACAGAATGTTCTGCGTCGAACGGTAGTTCTGTTCGAGAAGGATGGTCCGAGCGTCCGGGTAGTCGCGTTCGAACTCTTCGATGTTGCGGATAGTGGCTCCGCGGAATGCGTAGATCGACTGATCGGCGTCACCGACGACGCACAATTCGGCCGGGGCAACGGCATGGTCGGACTCTCCGGCACCGCCGACCAGTTCACGCACCAGCATGTACTGCGCGTGGTTGGTGTCCTGGTACTCGTCGACGAGCACGTGACGGAAGCGGCGGCGGTAGTACTCGGCGATCTGGGGAAACGCCTGGAGAAGCGCAACGGTCTCACCGATGAGATCGTCGAAGTCGAGTGCGTTCGCCGCACGCAACCGCTGTTGATAGTGGCCGTAGACCTTGGCGATCAGTCGCGGCAGCTCGGCTGGATCCTGATCGGCTGCGACAACCGCCTCTTCCGGTCCGACGAGTTCGTTCTTCAGGTTGGAGATGTGAGTGGCGAGAAGCCGCGCGGAGAATCGTTTGGTGTCGAGCTCGAGGTCCTTCGAGATCATCGTCAGCAGTCGACGCGAATCGTCGGAATCGTAGATCGAGAAATTCGAGTTCAAACCGGGCAGGAGCGCCGCCTGTGCTCGCAGGATGCGCACGCAACTGGAGTGGAACGTCGATACCCACATGGCGTTGGCACGCGGTCCGACAAGGGCTGCCACACGCTCGCGCATCTCGGCCGCAGCCTTGTTGGTGAACGTGATGGCCAGGATCTGACCGGGGGTGACACCCCGTTCGGCCAGCAGATAGGCGATGCGACGCGTCAGTACTGCCGTCTTGCCCGAGCCGGCGCCCGCGACGATCAGCAACGGCGAACCGGCATGGACCACGGCCTCGCGCTGTTGCGGGTTGAGACCCTCGAGGAGGGCGTCCGAACCCGCGCCATGTCCCCGCGCGCCGCCCCCGTCGTGCTGGGAATGTCCGTCGTGCTCACCGAGTGCTGGGTACGTGTTCATCGCCTGTCCACGCTACCGGCGTCCACCGACACGGTCGTCAGTGCGTCCACCTGCTGGTAGAGGCACTTGGATTACCTGTGTCGAGCATGGCAAACTGGACGCCATGTTCAGCATTTCCGTTCGCGACAACACGGCCGACCCCGTCGGCCCGCTGTGGCGTTACTTTACGTGCCCCGGACCTCGGTGCACGTGATCTGAACAGCTCACCCGCCCCTGGTCCGAATCGGATCCGGGGCATTTTCGTCAGTGTGCCTGGATCGGTAACGACCCGAGCCGAGACCACGATCCACGCAGTAGGAAGAGGAGACGAATAGCAATGAGCACCCAGGCTGCAGCCCCCAATGGAAATACTGTAAATAGTGTAAATACTGCTCCGACAGACGTCGAGATCCCCCAGAGTGAGGCGGAGATCGACGAGCTCCGGAAAGAAATCGACCGTCTCGACGCCGAGATCCTCGCGGCCATCAAACGCCGCTCCGAGGTATCCCAGATCATCGGCCGTACCCGGATGGCATCGGGTGGTCCGCGTCTGGTGCACAGCCGAGAGATGAAGGTCCTCGAACGGTTCAACGAGTTGGGCCAGGAAGGCCACACCCTCGCGATGCTGCTCCTGCGCCTGGGCCGCGGACGCCTGGGCCACTAGCGCACACCCAGATCACTTGCGAACGGCTACATCGGATGCCTCTGGCAGTCCCGATGTAGCCGTTCGTGTGTGTGTCAGTTCTCGAGCGCGATGTACTTCGTGCTCAGGTATTCCTCGATCCCCTCGGTCCCGCCCTCGCGGCCGAATCCGGATTCCTTCACACCACCGAACGGCGCTGCCGCGTCCGAGATCACTCCGCGGTTGACGCCGATCATTCCTGATTCCAGTGCGTCGGAGACCCGAAGCGCACGGTCGAGATCCCTCGTGAAGATGTACGCAGCCAATCCGAACTCGGTGTCGTTGGCGGCCGCGATTCCCTCGGCTTCGGTGTCGAAGCCGGTGATTGCGGCGACGGGTCCGAACACCTCTTCCTTCAGTATCCGCGCGCTCGCCGGAACATCGGCCAACACGGTGGCCGGATAGAAGTACCCCTCACCACCTGGCGCTTCGCCGCCCAGTCGAACCTTCGCCCCGGCATCCACCGCATCTGCAACCAACTCTGCGACCGTGTCGAGCTGGTTCTGGTTGATCAGCGGGCCGAGCTTCGTCTCCGGGTCGGTACCCGGTCCCATCGTGAACGCCGCCATCTTCTCGGTCAGCTTGGTCGTGAACTCCTCACGCACGGCGTTGGCGACATGGAACCGGTTGGCGGCGGTGCAGGCTTCGCCTCCGTTGCGAAGCTTGGCCAGTACCGCACCCTCGACTGCCTTGTCGACGTCCGCGTCGTCGAACACGACGAAGGGCGCATTGCCACCCAATTCCATCGACGTGCGGAGCAATCGCTTCGCGGACTTCTCCACCAGCATCTTGCCGACGCCGGTGGACCCGGTGAAGGTGAGCTTGCGCAGTCGGGGGTCGTCGATGAGAGGGCCGGTCACTTCCCCGGATTTCGATGTCGGCAACACCGAGAGGACTCCGTCGGGCAGCCCTGCTTCGGCCATGAGCTGAGCGAGCAGCAGCATCGTCAACGGGGTCTCCGAGGCGGGCTTGACGATGATCGTGCAGCCGGCGGCCAACGCCGGTCCGATCTTGCGGGTGCCCATCGCCAACGGAAAATTCCAGGGAGTGATGGCCAGACACGGTCCGACCGGCGCCTTCGTGACGAGGATCCGGCCGTTGCCCGCCGGCGCCGGCGTGTAGCGCCCGCCGATGCGAACGGCCTCCTCGCTGAACCACCGAAAGAACTCGGCGCCGTACTTGACCTCGGCACGGCTCTCGGCGAGTGCCTTGCCCATTTCGAGGGTCATCAGCAGCGCCACGTCCTCGGCGCGCTCGGTGATCTTCTCGAAGACGGCTCGCAGAATTTCACCACGCTCGCGCGCAGGTGTGCTCGCCCACTTCGACGAGACGGCCACGGCTTCGTCGAGCGCGCGCATCGCATCCGCGGGGCTAGCATCGGCGACGTCGGTCAACGATTTTCCGGTCGCCGGATCTGCCACCGGGAAGGTCGCGTTGTTCTCCGCGGGCTCGAACCGGCCGCCGACGAACAACTGGGTGGGAACTGATCGAATGAATTCGAATGTGTCCATGGGTTCCATGATGCTCGTCGAAGCCGCGTCCGTCTGCCCGCGAGCGAGACTCACGCGGAAGTTTCCAGCTTGTGCCACTAAAGTCGATGATCGTGAGCACTGACATCACCGGAACCTCAGCCTGGCAGAAACTGCGCGCTCATTACGCCGACATCGAAGGCGTTCACCTGCGAGAACTCTTCCAGGACGATCCAGCCCGCGGGCGAGAGCTGACGATCGACGCCGGTGATCTTCACATCGACTACAGCAAGCATCGCGTCAGCCGCGAGACTCTCGCGCTACTCGTCGAGTTGGCCCGCGAGGCCGGCGTCGAGGCACGACGCGACGCGATGTTCGCGGGCGATCACATCAACAGCTCGGAAGACCGAGCCGTGCTGCACACAGCACTGCGTCTGCCGAAGGATTCTGCTCTGACCGTCGACGGTCAGGACGTCGTCGCGGACGTTCACGAAGTTCTGGACGCGATGGGCGCTTTCGCGGACCGTGTGCGCAGTGGCGAGTGGACCGGCGCCACCGGCAAGCGCATCCGCACCATCGTCAACATCGGCATCGGCGGTTCCGACCTCGGGCCCGTGATGGTCTATCGCGCGCTACGGCACTACGCGGACGCCGGAATCAGCGTTCGGTTCGTCTCCAACATCGACCCGGTCGACCTGGTCGGGCAGCTCGACGACCTCGATCCGGAGACGACGCTCTTCATCGTCGCGTCCAAGACGTTTTCCACCCTCGAGACGCTCACCAACGCGACGGCGGCAAAGCGTTGGCTGTTCGCCGGTCTGGGCAGCGAAGACGTCTCGGCCGTAGCCAAGCATTTCGTCGCAGTCTCCACCCATGGTGATCGCGTGGCGGAGTTCGGCATCGACACCGCGAACATGTTCGGATTCTGGGATTGGGTCGGCGGGCGCTACTCCGTCGACTCGGCGATCGGACTGTCGGTCATGTGCGCCGTCGGACCCGTTCGTTTTGCCGAATTCCTCGACGGTTTCCACCAGATCGACACGCACTTCCGAAACCAACCGCTCGAGCAGAACGCGCCGGTACTCCTCGGGCTCATCGGGCTCTGGTACTCCAACTTCTTCGGCGCTCAGTCCCGCGCAGTGCTGCCCTACTCCAACGACCTGTTGCGCTTTCCCGCGTACCTGCAGCAGCTGACCATGGAGTCCAATGGCAAGTCGGTTCGCGCCGACGGCTCACCGGTCACCACGTCCACCGGTGAGATCTTCTGGGGCGAGCCGGGGACCAACGGCCAACACGCGTTCTATCAGCTCCTGCATCAGGGCACGTGGCTCGTGCCCGCCGATTTCATCGGCTTCGCGGAATCCACCGACGATCTGCCGACGGCGGACGGCACCGGATCCATGCACGATCTGCTCATGAGTAACTTCTTCGCTCAGACAAAGGTTCTCGCGTTCGGCAAGACCGCCGAAGAAATCGCTTCAGAGGGCACGGCCCCGGAGTTGGTGCCGCACAAGGTGATGCCAGGCAACCGGCCTTCGAGCACCATCCTGGCCAAGGAATTGACGCCCTCGGTCGTCGGTCAGTTGATCGCACTCTACGAGCACCAGGTATTTGTCGAAGGTGCTGTGTGGGGTGTCAATCCGTTCGATCAGTGGGGCGTCGAACTCGGCAAGACGCAGGCACTGGAACTGGGACCTGCACTCTCATCCGAAGAGGCACCCGGCGACCTCGGCGACACGTCCACCGACGCACTCGTGCACTGGTACCGCAAGGAGCGCGGACGGGCCTGATTCACGCGGCAGCAGGGCCGAACCAACTCTCCGTCGCGTACACACGTCCGGATCGGTCGACGAGCCGAGCGCGAAGCTCTTGCTGTTCAACCCATTTGATGGCGCTGATACCCCGGATCAACGCTGCTTCGCTCGCGGCGTACGCCCACACCGCGTCGTCCGCGATCACCGAGACTTGCGCCCACTCCGTGGAGGGACGCTCCTGGTTCGGCTCCCAGGAGGGCAGCTCTACCGCCCGCGCCGTCGCCATCGCGGTTCCGTTGATCAGTTCGACTTCCTCACTGCCCGGTACCGGAATCTGCCAGCCACCGGCCGGTGCATGGCCGGCCGTGGCGATCACGTCGCCGATCCGTACGGCAACACCACATTGCAGTTCGGCAGCCACGATCTGCGCGGCGCGATCGACGGTGTCTGCCTTGGCAACTCCGGTGATGTCGAACGACGCACCCCAGGGCGCGTACACCACGTCGCCGTCGAGCTGTACGTCCTCGAACGTCGGGGTCGGGTGGACCGGAGGGATGGACTCGTCCTCGGAGTAGTTGTCGGCAAGCGGATTGACTGCGCCGCCGGTCATACGAGCCGCCCACAGCGCCGACCGCAAGAGAGCAGACATACGCCGAGTCACTTTGACCGGAGTTCCCTGAGCGAGGTTGACGGCGTGAATCTCGGCGTCGCCCCGGCGAAGGTCGCACACCGCCTCGGTCTCGTCGATGGCAGCTGCGATCAACGCGTGCGCAGTGGGCAGCGCAGCGCCTTCGGTGACATCCACCTCCACGGCGGAATCCCACATCGCCCACTTCTCGACACTGACCATGTCAGTCCTGCCCTTCGAACACACCGCGTTGTAACCAGTATGCGCCGGTCAGCAAGCCCCGTGCCATAAGCCGCTTCCGAGGCCGAGGCACGCATCCTGCAGGAGGAGCAGCGCACGGCAGGGGCTGATGGTAGATCTGTGCGACAGAATTGCCGCCCTCCCTGTGCAAGCCGCGTAGTCCTTCGAAGGGTCCTGACACGCACCCGATGTCGACGGACGTCGACTACTACCGGCGCAGCGGGCTATTCCGATCCGAAAGACGCAGAGGCGACGCTCGACATGTCGTGCCGAGACGCTGCGCCTCGAGCTCGGTCTGCCGCAAAACACGTCCGGGCGACGCTGGTATCACCGCAGGAGATAGCGGCGACTGACGAGAAGCACTGTGTTCCAACGTCGATGACATACCAATCGGCCGCTTTCGACGCGCGTGACTTTCGACAGGTCGACACACCTGCCCGCTCACTCTCGAGTGCCGAGAAAAATACGCGCCCATCACTACGCGCGAGCGTCGAGCAGAGCACCGAGAAGGAGTTCCGAACACGCGGCGCGCCAACCGCCGGAGAGAGTGACGCCCGGCGCCCGGCGGCAGTGCTCGCACGTTACAGACAGGGCCACGATGCATCGACGCAGCTACATAGGACCGGCCGAAAGAACCTGCAGCGCAACGGCGTAACCACCGACATTTTGCTTATACGCCACCCGCACGCCCGTTGGCAAAACGAACGGTCAGTACGCGGCGTAAATCACATACTTTACAAAGTCTTTGGAATCTCTCCGCGCCAAATATCCGCAGGTGAAAGGACTTTCGACCGGAGTCCAGAATAACCGTGTCGTCTACTATGTGAAAACTGCGAAGTAGCTGTGACGCTGGGTCACGCTCGAGGGAGGAATTGTGACCGATTCATTCAAGGACCGCTTGAACGCCTTGTACCCGGCCACAGCCCCGAGACTCACCAACGCACAAGTTGTGGAAGCCCTTTCACAACGCGGATGCAAGATTTCGACACCGTACCTCTCTCAGCTCCGGAGCGGTGTGCGCACAAATCCGTCAGAGCAAGTCGTTTTGGCATTGGCCGATTACTTCGGCGTAGCAGCAGAGTACTTCTTCGGCCCGACGCCTCGCCAAGATCCCGAACTGATTCCCGAAGAAGACCGTTCGGTTGTCGAAGAGTTCCACGACAGCGAATTGCGTTCTCTGGCTATGAAAGCGGTCGATCTCTCCCCTGAATCGCAGGACTTACTCTCGTCGATTGCGGAGAAACTTCGCTCGTCCGAAGGACTCCCGGCCGTACCTCCGGATTGCAGCACGTACGCCCCACCGTTCACTCGTGACTGATCCAGTGCGAAGATCAGCGAGTCAAGCGGCCCAATAGTGCCGAGGCTGTGACGATTCCGAGCAGCGCTGCCCCGATCAGCACGCCGAAGTCGACGACATAGTTGGTCGGCATTCCGATGAGTAGACCGCGTAGTGCTGACACCTCGTAGCTCAGCGGGTTGATGCGGCTGAGCCACTGAACCCACGTCGGCATGAGTTCGACCGGGTACAGCGCGTTGGACGCAAAGAACAATGGCATGGTGATTGCCTGCCCGATGCCCATCAATCGATCTCGTTTGAGCACGATTCCCGCGATCGCGACCGACAAGCAGGCAAAGAACGCGGAACCCAGGACAACGACCAATACGACCCCGAGCAGTTTGAGCGGGTTCCACGTCATACTCACCCCCAACAGCGCCGCCACGATGACGACCACCATTGCCTGGGTGACTGCGCGGATCCCGGCGGCGAATGCCTTGCCTGTCACCAATGCAGCGCGCGGCGTCGGCGTGACCATCAATTTGGTGAGGACTCCCGCGTCACGCTCCCAGATGATCTGGATTCCGTAGAAGATCGCAACAAAAAGAGCGGACTGCGCAATGATGCCCGGCGCGAGAAAGTCGAGATACGGTACGTCACCAGTCGGGATCGCTCGGATATGACTGAACGTCTGGCCGAAGATCACCAACCAGAGGATCGGCTGGATTGCGCGCGTGACCAATTCAGATCGGTCGTGCCGCAACTTCTGAACTTCCACGAGGCAGAATGTGTAAATTCTCGAGAGCAATCGAGCGAAACCGTTGGTAGTGGGATCAGCCCAAGCGGCGCGCTGTGCGACGGGCACTGCGGACATCGCGGAGACCTCCTGACTTGTCGCCGGTGAGGTCGTCGCCGGTGTAGTGACGGAACACGTCTTCGAGAGTGGCCTCCGGCCCCAGTTCGGCGGCCAACGCGCTCGGCTCGCCCACCGCCCGAAGTTCACCGTGATGCATCAACGCAACACGATCACACAGCTCCTCGGCTTCTTCCATGTAGTGCGTCGTCAGCAGCACAGTCATGCCGTACTGCTTCTGCATCTCCGCCACTCGCTGCCAGACGGATTCGCGGGCAATGGGATCCAGCCCCACCGTCGGTTCGTCGAGTACCAGCAGCGACGGTCGGTTCACCAGCGCCTGTGCAAGTTCGAGCCGTCGCACCATACCGCCGGAGAAACTCGACGCCAGGCGATCGCCTGAATCGAGCAGGTCCACCATCTCGAGCGCCTGGTCGACGCGCTCGCGTCGTTCGGACCGCGGAACGTCGTACAGTCGCGCGAACCAGGTCACGTTCTCGCGCGCGGTCAATGCGCTTTCGATCGAGAGCTGTTGTGGCACGTATCCGAGGTAGCGCCGAATGGTCATCGCCTCGATACGAACTGAGCGACCGAGAATCCGAATATCACCGTCTTGCAGAGGAAGTAACGTGTTGAGCAATCTGATCGTCGTAGTCTTTCCTGCACCGTTGGGACCGAGCAGGCCGAAGCACTCCCCCGCGTTGATGACCAGACTCAGGTTGTCCACCGCGCGGTGGTCGCCGAACTTGTATGTAACCGAGTCGATCTCGACCGCGTGTGCGCCGGGGTCGGGTGAACCTGCCGCTCGGCTCTTCCACCACTGTGTCAGCATCTCACTGCCCCTCACCTTCTGATCCGGCTGCTGCCAGAGCGCTCGCCAATCGCGACAGGGCTGGTAGCGCAGCCTCGATCCTCGCCCTGTCTTCTCCGGTCAGACTCGACAATGCCTGACCGACAATCACACTCCGGCGATCACGCCACACTTCGACGCGGGCGCGCGCCTCGTCCGAGAGGACCAATCGCGCGACGCGTCGATCAGCCTCGTCGGCAACCCGTTCGATCACTCCATCGTCGACGAGCTGCCGAACCAGGGTGGACACCGTGTTTGCCGCGACACCCAATCGCCCGGCAGCCTCAGCCACCGACAGACCCGGGTTGCGCCGTAGCAGCCTGACGAGTTCGATTTGGGCGCCGCCGAGCGGTCGTTCTGCAAATGGTCGCCCCGATGCCTTCCTCGTGCCCCGGCGCAATTGCCCGAGCGTCTCCAGGACATCATCCGAAAGCCTGTGATCTGCTCCGATTTCATCCACACCTCACAATAGCTCTGTAACAGAGCTATTGTCGAGGAGTCAGGACGCCCGGCGTTTTCAGCTCGTCCGCAACGGGTATCCCCGATTGCTTGTCCCGAGCACTCCCGCCCAGAACGGAGACGTCATGCGCAGACAGTGGTTGTTCGCGACGGTTGCGAGTAGCGCCCTGATCCTCACCGGTTGCTCGCCCGACGCCCTCGATTCCGGGGACAGCGCAGACAACGTCACTGCCATTGCGACGTCGCTGTCGCCACCCGCCGCCGCTGATGCACCCCTGCTGAAGACCGCCGACTCCCCACTCGGGACGATCGCCGTCGACGGCGAGGGCATGACCGTCTACGTCTACAACCCGGACGAGGAGAACTCACAAGCCGGGTCGTGCGACGAAGCGTGCCTGCGTTACTGGCCGGCGGTCACCTCGGTCACGGATTCGCCGATCGTCGAAGGAATCAACGCCGTCATCGACACTGTCGACGGGCCTGAAGGATCTTTCCAGATCACCGTCAACGGCAAGCCCGTCTATCGGTACCTCGACGACAAGGTTCCCGGAGACATGCTCGGACAGAGCGTCGGCAGCCTGTGGTGGATGATCGACGCCGCCGGAAACCCCGTGTTCAAGACTGAGTAACCCTCAGTTGTACGGCTGCCGCGCGGTTTCGGGGTCGCCGTACGTGATTGCCCGTTCCCGACGCGTTTTCGACGCGAGGGTTGCGCCCCAGTTCAGCACCGTGCTGGCGCGATTGCGGAAACCCGCGAGGAACGCGATGTGGATGATTCCCCATGACACCCATCCGATGAACCCGGACAGCTGGACCGGCCCTGCCTGAAGCAACGCGTGGCGTCGCGAAATGTAGGCCGCGGTTCCAAGATCGCGGTACTTGAACGGTTTTCGGCTGGGCACGCCGTTTTCCACGGTTGCAGCGATCCTGGCACCGGCGTGCCGACCACCCTGCATCGCGACCTCGGCCACCCCGGCAAGTTTGTCCCGCGACATGAGGTCGCCCACCACGTAGACGTTCGGGTGGCCGGGAACGGTCAGATCGGCTTCCACCTCGATGCGGCCACCGCCGACCTGCTTCACACCCAGCGCCGTGGCCAGTGCCTCGGCGAACGGCACTGCTTCGACGCCCGCGGTCCACAGAATCGTGCGGGTCTCGTACTGCCGCTTCTCTTTTGTCTTCTTGTCCGTCGTCTCGATGCTGGTCTCGCACACGTCGGTGACGTGCACGCCGAGGTGAGTCTCGACGCCGATCCCGTCGAGAGTACGTTTGGCGGCGGCCGAGAGCTTGCGACTGAACGAAGGGAGCACCCGATCGTCTCCGTGGAAGAGCAGTACCCTTGCCTCGTCCGGGTCGATGGACCGGAACTCGTTTGTGAGCGCGTGCATCGCCAATTCGCGGATCTGTCCGGCCAATTCGACGCCGGTGGGTCCGCCGCCCGCCACGGCGAATGTCAGCCACGGTCGACGTTCTTCCGCTGTCGGGAGCGATTCGGCCATCTCGAACGCAGCAATGAGACTGCGTCTGATCGCCAAAGCGTCGTCGAGGGTTTTCATGCCGGGCGCCCATTTGATGAACTCGTCCTGGCCGTGGTACGACTGGCGCATTCCAGCCGCCACGATCAGGTAGTCGTACGGCAATTCGAAGGTCGACCCGTCGAAGCGACTGGCAGTCAGTATCCCGGCGTCGGCGTCCACCGACTTGGCCTCGCCCAGAACGACGTTCGTGTTCTTGTTGTCCTCGAGCAGATGTCGCAGCGGACTTGCGATCTGCCCTTCGGAGAGCAGACCCGTGGCGCACTGGTAGAGCAGGGGCTGGAAGACGTGGCTGGTCCCTCGGTCGATAAGAACCACCTCGACGTCGGCCTTCTTGAGTCGTCTCGCTGCGTACAGTCCACCGAAGCCGCCACCGACGATCACTACGCGGGGCTTACCGTTCGAGATGTGGATGCTCATCAGACAAACCTCGCTGTCACGGAGTTGGGCAGGAATCGTAGGGCCGCATCTATCCCTTGCCACTTGAGGCCGGGTAGCGCCGCTCGGGTGGTTTCCTTCTCGATGGCGTCGACCATGGCACTGACGCCTTCGTCCAAACTGGCCATGAGCGCTGCGTCGTCGCCGGCGCCGGCGGACATGTCGGTCTTGATGAAGCCCGGCAGCAGGGTGGTGACGCGAATAGGTGTGCGCGCCAACTCGATACTGAGCGCCTCACCCAGAGCCGCTACCCCGGCCTTGCTTGCCGAATAGGCCGCTTTTGGCCCTGGTAGCCCCCGATCCGCGCTGATCGAGGACACGAGAACGAGGTGTCCGGAGTCCTGCGCGCGGAAGATCTCGAGCGCAGCTTCACACTGCGACAGCGCGCCGACAAAATTCGTCCGCGCTGTTGCAAGATTCGCGTGCGCTTTTCCGGTTCCGATCTTGGCGCCCTTGCCGAGCCCGGCGTTCACGATCACCCGGTCCAGGCCACCCAACTCGTCGCGCAGCTCACCGAAAACCCGGACGACGGAATCGTGTTCGGTCACATCGAGTTCGCGCACTGCGACGCTGATCGACGGGTACTGCGCCACCAGCTCCCCACGCAGCGTGTCGAGACGATCCGTCCGCCGGGCACACAACGCGAGGTCGCGACCGGCCGCGGCGAATCTCCTGGCCATCTCCTCACCAAGACCAGAACTGGCACCGGTGATCAAAATCTTCTGCCGCGTCATGGGTGCAACTGTAACCATCTTCGAGTTCTCGTACCCGGCGGTAACCGAGCGAACTCGGACCGATCCGACATACCGTGGAGCCATGACCGACGAATTCGATGTCATCGTGATCGGCGGTGGGCCCGCCGGCGAGAACGCCGCCGCGTACGCCATCGCCGGAAGTAATCGCACCGCCGCAATCGTGGAACACGAACTGGTCGGCGGTGAATGCTCGTATTGGGCCTGTATGCCCAGCAAGGCGCTACTGCGCCCGGGGCAGGTCCTCGAGGCGGCCGACGCCTTGCCCGGGATCCCGGCCGGACCGCTGGACGTCGACGCCGTTCTGAAACGGCGCGACTCGTTCACCCACAACCACGACGATTCGTCCCAGGTCGACTGGGCCACCTCCGTGGGAATCACCGTGATCAAAGGCCACGGGGTGATCGACGGCGAGCGCGCTGTGACCGTCGACGGGACCCGTAAGCTCCGCGCCCGCCAAGCCGTTGTACTCGCCACGGGCACAACTGCCACTGTCCCGAAGACGCCGGGGTTGCGTGAAGCACTCCCGTGGACGTCGCGCGATGCGACCAATCTCCACGAGGTTCCGTCGCGGGTGGCGGTCATCGGCGGCGGAGTCGTCGCAACGGAGTGCGCAACGTGGTTGTCGTCGTTCGGCGCTCACGTGACACTGCTCGTGAGAGGCGATGCTCTGTTGAAATCGGCAGAACCGTTTGCCGGGACGATGGTTGCCGAAGCACTCGGCGCCCGCGGCGTCGACGTTCGACTGAGCACCGCCGTCAACTCGGTGTCGCGACCCGACGCCAAGGACACCGGTGAGGGCCACATCCACGGTGGACCCGTCAGCATCGAGACCTCTTCCGGTGTGATCGAGGTCGACGAGGTCATCGTCGCGGCGGGCCGCGGGCCGACATCTGCCGATCTCGGCTTGTCCGTCATCGGCCTCGAGGACGGCAAGTACGTCACCACTGACGATCACCTCTGTGCCCAAGGTGAGTGGCTTTACGCCGTCGGCGACATCAACGGTCGCTCTCCCCTCACCCACATGGGCAAGTATCAGGCGAGAGTCTGCGGAGACGTCATCGCCGCGCGGGCCGAGAGCCGCGGACTCAGGGGACCTCGGTACACGGCGTCGGCGGACAACGGACAGGTCCCCCAGGTGGTGTTCACCTCACCCGAGATCGCCTGGGTGGGACGCACCGAGAAGAAAGCTCGCGACGACGGCTACGACGTCGAAGTCGTGGAGATCGAATTGGCCGTCGCAGGATCCTCGCTGTTGCGCGACGACTACTCCGGGCGCGCGAAGTTAGTCATCGACAAGGCCACCGAGGTGATCCTCGGCGCTACTTTTGCCGGGCCCGAAGTATCCGAACTGGTGCACGCGGCGACAATCGCGGTCGTCGGCGCCGTCCCACTCGAAACTCTCTGGCATGCGGTGCCCTCGTATCCGACGGTCAGTGAGGTCTGGCTTCGATTGCTGGAGGCTCGCCGCTGACGCGATCCCGAAGTACGTATAGTCGCGACATGGCGTCCGACATACTTGTGACCACGGCCGACGGCACCCTACGCGGCCGCCGGGTGGGAAAACTTCGTGCCTGGCGCGGAATTCCCTACGCCCGGCCGCCGGTCGGAACACTGCGTCTGACGCGGCCACAGCCGGTCACACCATGGACCGGAGAACGAGACGCGACCAGGTTCGGCGACGCCTCGGTCCAGCACAAGAAGGGGCTGCTGCTTTCGCCCGGGAAGTACCAGCCGAGCAGCGAGGACTGTCTGACACTCAACGTGCTCGCTCCAGCGAACGCCGGTAACACCCCGCTTCCGGTCATGGTCTTCATCCACGGTGGGGCAAACACCATCGGGACCTCGGCTACCGGCTTGTACTCCGGTGTGTCCCTCGTCGAACGCGGCGACATCGTCTACGTCTCGATCAACTACCGCCTCGGTGCTCTGGGGTACCTCGATTTCACACCCTTCTCCACGGCCGAGCGGGCATTCGATTCCAACCTCGGACTGCGCGATCAGGTCGCGGCCCTGCAATGGGTGCAGCGCAATATCGCTGCCTTCGGTGGGGATCCTGAAAAAGTCACGATCTTCGGTGAATCCGCCGGAGCCACTGCCGTCACCACCTTGATGGCTACTCCGGCTGCCAAGGGACTGTTCGCTGGTGCGATCGCCGAGAGTTCGGCTCCTGATCTGGTCTCGAGCACGCAGCGATCGCACGCCTGGGGCGCGCGTTTCGTCGAGATCCTCAATTCCGGTCTACCGCCCGCGAAGGCTTTGACCTCGGCGACTGCCGTCGAATTGGGCCGAGCAGGCAGCAGACTCGGTGCCGAGGTACTGGCGAACACGCCTGGACTACATCCCTTCGGTCCGGTCGTCGACGGCGACTTCCTGCCGCGCTCCCCCTTGGACGCATTCAATGAAGGATCGGCACACCAGGTTCCGATGATCATCGGCACCAACAGACGGGAGGGAACGCTGTTCCCGAAGGTGCTCGACGCACTCCCGACCAACCCGTCGCGCATCGACACCATGTTCGCTCTCACCGATCCCGAGGCCGGAAAGCGCATCCTCGCAACCTATCCCGGCTATCCCGACGAGCAGTCCGCGATCGACGTCGGTGGAGACGTCACGTTCTGGCACCCTTCAGTGGAGTTGATGCAGGCTCACGCACAATCGGCGCCGACGTACGCCTACCGATTCGACTTTGCGCCGACGATGATGCGTTGGCTCGGCCTCGACGCCACTCACGGTTTCGAGATGTTCGCGGTCTTCGGTATCGGCGACACCCTTGTCGGGCGCGGCCTCACCCTTCCCGGCGGTCGGCGCGGACTGCGCGCAGTCACCGAATCTGTTCAGGGACACTGGCTTCACTTCGCCAAGCACGGCTCGCCGCGTGGGTCGTGGCCGCGTTACGACGCGCAGGAGCGTAGGACCATGATCTTCGACGAGATCGTCCGCGTCGAGAACGATCCCAGACGTGAACAACGCTTGGCCTGGTCGGGATACAGCGGTTACCGTAGCCACGGCACCGACATCTCCCTACCGTGACGAGCCCCCTCGAGATCACTCTCGATTCCGGGGTCGTACGCGGGCGCCTCGATCGAGGACTGCGCACCTGGCGAGCAATCCCCTACGCAGCGGCCCCGACCGGCCGCTCGAGATTTCGCGCACCACAGCCGGTCGAGGCTTGGAATGGTGTCCGCCCGGCGGAAGCATTCGGCTCTCCGTCTCCGCAGCGCAAGAGCAACTTCGACGAGAACTCACTCTTCGTCAATGTCGTGGCCCCGCAGGTACCGTCGGATTCGTTGCGACCGGTCATGGTCTTCATTCACGGCGGCGCGTACAACGGCGGGAATCCGTCGACGCCCATGTACCGCGGAACGAGCCTGGTCGAACGTGGCGACATCGTCTACGTCTCGATCCAATATCGTCTCGGCGCGTTGGGCTACCTCGATTTCAGTGAGTATTCCACTGCTGAACAATCATTCGACACGAACCTCGGATTGCGCGATCAGATCGCCGCGCTGACGTGGGTCCAGCGCAACATCGCCTCCTTCGGTGGCGACCCGAACGCCGTCACCGTCTTCGGTGAATCGTCCGGCGCCAACGCTGTCACCACTCTGATGGCAACGCCCGCGGCCCGAGGGTTGTTCGCTCGGGCCATTGCTCAAAGTCCGCCGGCTGCTTCGGCATACGGAAAGGATCGAGCGCAGCGATGGGCGCGCGAGTTCCTCGAGATCGCAGACGCACCGGAAACCGATCCTGCCTCGTGGCTGCGCTCCGCTTCGGTGAAGGAACTGGTCGACGCCGGCGAAGAACTTGCGCGACGCGGCGCGGACGAAGAACCCGGAACACGGGCATTCGCCCCTGTAGTGGGTGACGACATTCTTCCCGAACACCCGCTCGACGTGTTCGCCGCCGGACGGGCCCACCCCGTTCCGCTGCTCGTCGGTTCGAATCTCCATGAGGGGCGGATCTTTCCGCGCGTTCTCGACATCTTGCCTACCAACCCGGTTCGGATCGAGAAGATGTTCTCCCACACCACCCCTGAAGTGAAAGCACGTGCGCTCGCGGCGTATCCCACGTATCCGCATCGTTTCGCTGCCGCCGATCTCGGCGGCGACATCACCTTCTGGGAACCGGCAATACTGTGCGCACAGGGCCATTGCCAGGTAGCTCCTACCTACAGTTACCGCTACGATTTTGCGCCTCGCCTGCTCAGACTCATCGGCATGGGCGCTACCCATGCCAACGAATTGCTTGCGGTCTTCGGCCGTTCGGATGCACTCACCGCGGCCTTGACCGCGGTCGGTGGACGTCGCGGACTGGCCGCGGTGACCTCCACCGTGCAGCGCCACTGGATCCATTTCGCCCGACACGGAGTGCCGGACCAGGATTGGCCCGCCTACTCCGTCCCGGAGCGGCAAACGATGATCTTCGACGAGACGTCCAGAGTGGAGAACGACCCGATGGGTGAGCGTCGACGCGCCTGGATCGGCTACGAGCACCGACGCTGAAGCCCGGTCAGAAGAACTGGCCTTTCACGAAACCTGCGAGCAGGACCGCGAATCCGCCCACCTCACCGAGAATCAGCAGGAACATTCCGAGGTGCAGGGGCGGACCGGCGGACTCGAACTGATTGTCGGTGTCCTTCATCGCACCGTGAGCGATGTAGCTGAAAATCGCTGCGAGAAAGAAGAACACGACCACTGCGGCACTGGTCAGGTTGATCCACGTCGGCCACGCACTGAGTTCGACGAACACCGCGATCAGCAGCGTCGCAAACGAGTACATCAGGGCTGCGCGGTGGGCGATGTCGACATACGGATGGGCGAGGTGATTATCCGAGGTGGCCATCTGTCGGTACTTCCAGATTCCCAGGCACAGGGAGAGAAGGAAGATCAGACCGGCCGCGAGCAGCGTCAGTGTCGTGTCGATCCCCAGGGTCATCTGCTCACCCCGCAGTGCGCTTCCAGTGAGTCACCGCTGGGTGATCCAGTCGAAGGCTTGTCGTAGACGACAACCAGCACCACCGCACGATCTGCCGACACCGATCGCATCCGGTGTGGCGTATTCGCGTCGAAATACAGGCTGTCGCCGGCGTCGAGGTGCATCGTCTGTCCGGGGATTTCGAATTCTACGGATCCGGAGTGCACGAACACGAACTCCTCTCCCGTGTGGTCCATGAACTTGGGACCCATCACCGACGCCGGATGAACCACGAACGGCTGCATGGCCTTTCCGACCATGGAGGGCGCGATCGGATCGTAGACGGAAGACTGCACGGAGGAAGCCGGGTCGATCACGCGGTCCTTGGCGCGCACGATCGTCATGGCATTGCCCTCCATACTGTCCGAGAACAGTTGTCCCACATCGGCATCGAGCACCCGTGCAATTTTGAGCGCCACCGCGATCGACGGGGTACTGATACCCCGCTCGACCTTCGAGAGATAGCTCTTCGTCAGACCGGTCTGCTCGGCCAGGCCCTCGAGCGTCAGACCGGCGCGACGCCGATGTGTTCGCAAAAACGCTACCATTCGATTCCCCTCACGAGACTTTGTGTCATCACCCTACCAACACATTGACCTGCGACGATCAGCGACGCTCGTCCTAAGGGTTGCACATTTCCGTCCTATATGACACTTTGTGTCCTATAGGTGACTGAATGTCATTGATTCCGGGCCCCGAGAAAGGCACACCCCATGACCGACACGATGCATGCGAGCAAGCAAGAACTCATGGCCACCGCCGAGACGAAAATGCTCACCGAAGTAACCACAGGCAGTTGGACACTTCGACAGAAGATCGCACTGACCTGCCGCGCACTGTCGGACGCCGGCCACGATTCCGGTCTCGCCGGCCAGATCTCCGCCCGCGGTGAGCAGCCTGGCACGTTTGTCACCCAGCGACTCGGCCTCGGGTTCGACGAGATCACCGAGGACAACCTCCTGCTCGTCAACGAGGACCTCGAAGTCCTCGACGGGGAGGGCATGCCGAACCCCGCCAACAGGTTCCACAGTTGGATCTACCGCGCCCGACCCGACGTCAACTGCATCGTCCACACACACCCACTGCACGCGACGGCGTTGTCGATGCTCGAGATTCCCCTCGTCGTCTCCCAAATGGACATCGCGCCCCTCTACGACGACTGCGCATTTCTCGCCGACTGGCCCGGAGTTCCCGTGGGAAACGAAGAGGGCGAGATCATTTCGGCTGCGCTCGGCGACAAGCGGGCAATTCTGCTCGCCCACCACGGCCAACTCGTCGTCGGCAACACGGTCGAAGAAGCATGCTCCCTCGGGCATCTGATCGAGCGGGCCGCGCGGCTGCAGTTGCTGGCAATGGCTGCCGGCGACATCAAGCCGCTACCGCCTCGCCTGGCGAAGGAGGCTCACGATTGGACACTGACCCCTCGGCGCAGCGAGGCGAACTTCGCGTACTACGCCCGTCGGGCTCTCCGCAATCATCCCGACGCACTGACCAACTGAATTTCGTTTCCCACCAACAGAACAGAGAACCCCATGAGCAGCACAATCAAGGGAATCGTCGCCTACCCCATCACCCCGTTCGACCGGGACACCGGAGCATTCGATCCCAAGCCGCTACACACGCTCCTCGACAGCATGATCAGCAGTGGTGTCGACGCGATAGCCCCACTCGGCAGCACCGGCGAGAGCGCCTATCTCGACGACGCCGAATGGGAGTCGGTCGCCCGGGAAACTGTCGACTACGTCGACCGACGAGTCCCCACCGTCGTCGGAGTGTCGGATCTGACGACGGCGGGAGCACTCCGCCGAGCATCGATCGCAGCAGACGCCGGTGCCGACGCGATGATGATCCTCCCCACGTCGTACTGGCATCTGGGTGAGCAGGAGATTCGTGAACACGTCAGTGCGGTCGCCGATTCCGTCGACATTCCCACGATGATCTACAACAATCCCGCGACCACAGGGATCGACATGTCGCCGGAGTTTCTCGTCGACCTCGTCTCCACCGTCGACGGCATCACGATGATCAAGGAATCCACCGGCGACATCACCCGGATGAACCGCATCAACGAACTGAGCGGTGGCACGATCCCCTTCTTCAACGGCAGCAATCCTCTTGCACTGCAATCTTTCTCTGCCGGTGCAAGCGGATGGTGCACGGCAGCACCGTGTCTGGCCCCCGAACAGGTGGTGCACTTCTGGCGTCTACTCGAATCCGGTGATCGGTCGGGTGCCGCCGCTGTGTTCGAACAGATCGAGCCACTACTGAAGGTCCTCGTCAGTCGCGGACTGCCGTCGACGGTCAAAGCCGGGTTGGAATTTCTCGGCGTCGACGCCGGCCTTCCCCGCCGGCCCCTGCTGCCCCTAGACGACAACACCAGGACAGCTTTGTCCGACGCTCTGTCGGTGGCTCGCGGTGTAATCGTCGCGTCGTGACCTGACGTGGGAGCGGGTTCCGGCAAGATGGGATGCACACCGACCGAAGGAGGGGCACCATGTCCGTAGATTCACGGTCTGCAAGGATCGCCGTCACCGGCGCTACCGGTCATATCGGCGGACTGGTGGCCCGGTCGTTGGCCGACGCCGGTGTCCCGCAGCGACTGATCGCGCGTTCGGTCAACCGATTACCGCAGCTCCCCGGTGCCGATTCGGCCCAGACCACGTACGGGGATCAGGGGAGCGCTCTCGCGGCTCTGGCCGGAATCGACACCCTCTTCATGGTCTCGGCGGCCGAAAGCGCAGATCGCCTGGATCAGCACCGCACCTTCATCGACGCCGCAGCGGAGGCCGGGGTCAGGCACATCGTCTACACGTCTTTCCTCGGTGCCGCTCCGGACGCGACGTTCACGCTCGCTCGCGATCACTGGATCACCGAAGAACATATCCGCGCTTCCGGACTCGCATTCACCTTCCTGCGCGACAGCTTCTACCTCGATTTCCTACCCGCTCTCGCCGGTGAAGACGGTGTGATCCGCGGACCCGCAGGTGACGGTCTTGTCGGCGCGGTAGCGCGGTCCGACATTGCTGCCGTCGCCGTGTCGGTTCTGCAGGATCTGGATTCTCATGTCGGACAGACGTACAACCTGACCGGACGCGAGGCACTGACGCTCTCCGAGGCCGCGAGCATCATCACCGAGGTCACCGGCAAGCGGACCACGTACGTCGAGGAAACGCTCGAGGAAGCCTACGAGTCGCGGGCGTCGTACAACGCACCCGATTGGGAGCTCGATGCTTGGGTGTCGACGTACACCGCAATCGCGCAGGGTGAATTGGCGATGATCACGAGCACCGTGGAGGACCTTGTCGGCCGGCCTGCGCTCACGCTGCGTGAATTCCTCACAGCAGAAACCGCCTGATGCCACCACGCAAAGCAACCACGGCACGCAAGGCTGCCGCAAAGAAGGCTGCACCGAAGAAGGCTGCTCCCAATAAGAGTGCAACCAAAAAGACCGCCGCAAAGAAGACTGTCGCAAAGAAACGATCACGCGCTGTGATGCCCGACGTTCCGACAGCTGCTCCGGGCGAACGAGTCTGGCTTCTCGACGTACCCTTTCGGACGCCGGCGCCTGGTGCGCAGTTCGTCAAGAAATGGAAGAGCTACGCGTGGGTCGGCACGGAGTTGCCTGTAGAACTCGCTCCGTTCAAGGCACTCCCCTTCTCATATCAGCAGTGGGTCGAGGACGACATCAATGACAGCACCGGCGAACGCCCGGTTGCTGCACCCAAAATTCCTCGGCCCGAGCAGGTTTCGGGGGCTGCGGCCGTCGTCGACGCTGCTCGGGCCGGCAAACGCGGATTTCTGTTGGCAGACAATGCCGGCCTGGGTAAGACGCTGATCGCAGTGATGTCGGCCAAGACGATTGCCGAGGAACGCGGCGAAACCAACATCCTCGTCCTCGTCGATCGACCCGCCCAGATCACCATTCCGCATTGGCGCTATTCCATCGCCTCGGTGGGCGACGGCGGATTCCGCTGGCTGATCATGTCGCCTGACCAATTGAAGAAGCTGATCGCGCGGAACGGCCGTCCCAAGTACACCTTCGGTGTGGTGATCGCGGACGAGGCCCAGCTGTACAGCAACGACACACAGCGCACAGCTGCCTTCGAGAAGGTTGCGCGCTTTTCCAATTCACACGAGCAAGCGCCGTTCGTCCTGTCCGTGACAGCAACACCGGGACATACGCCGGCAGATCAGCGTTACCTGGCGCCGCTTTTTGCGCAGCTGCATTCAGAACCTTCGGAGTACTGGTCCGACCTGGGTGCCAGGCTTGTCGAGTCCGGCATTCCGCTGGACAAGTCCTACGGGAAGTGGACGTGGAGCGCAGAGGCGAAGGAATCAGCGACCCTGCAATCCCAGGCGCTCGAGACCGTGCGTGGATGGATGTCGAACAGCAAACCGCCCTTGATGATTCATCGACCGACTCCGTGGGGACCCGTTCCGCTCGACGGTATGCCGATCGACCTCACGCATGCCCAGCGTGCCGAGTACGAGACCGAGTGGGCCGAGTACGCCTACGAAATGGGATTGGCCCGCAAGAGCCGCAACATCGCGCGGGGCCGTGCGCTTGTTCTGCGCTATCGACAGAAGGCGGGCATGATCCGCGCCGAATCGACGGCCCAGTGGGCGCAGGCGCAGGTCAAGGCAGGCAAACAGGTGTTGGTGGCCGTCGAATTCGTCTCCACGGCAGGCGATCCACTGGTCGAGATGATCGAAGACGCCGGGATCTCGGTGGCAAAACTGTTCGGCGCGGTGCCGGACAAGGAGGGTCAACGTCTGCGGTTTCAACGCGGGGATGCACCGGTCATCGTCTTCAATGTCACGACCTCGATCTCGCTCCACGCCAACGAAGCACTCCCCGACGGCACTCACGCGTCCTCGTTGCCACGGACGGGAATCTTTCATCAACCGCGATACTCAGGGATCGCGGCAGAACAGACATTCGGTCGGTCACACCGCGACTACCAGACGTGTCCATGGGTCATACCCTTCGGCGTGGGCACCAAGGAAGAGGACGTCGCCACGGTCATGTTGCGCAATCTCAATTCGGTCACAGGTCTGAAAGGCGGTGATCGATCCGGTCTGCGGTCGCTGTCCGAACTGCTCGGCGTCGAATGGCTAGAGCCCGATGTCTTGACCACAGAGACTTGACCTCGGAGGCTTGACCTCGGGGGCTTGACCACGGAGGCTTGACCTCGGAGGCTTGACCTTCCAATGGCCATCCAACGCGCGCACACGAACGGTTTCGGAGGTATGCCCCAATTCCACTCCACCATAACCGAATTCGGCTGACCGCTTCATTCCTTTCGGGACCTTGGGACGCAGGTATCTGTGACCTGACGTGGCAGACTCTTTCGAGTCGAGGTGCACCAGCCTCGAAACAGTGCCGAGAAACCGAGGGGTCCTATGCGCAATATCTACCGGTCATTGATGCGCAATGTCGGCCATACACAATGGTTCTCGGATCTCGGCAAGGATCTGGTTCCGCTCGATCGAGCAGTGCAGAGAGTGTCGGGCGGCAAGCTCTCACTCGTCGGCGAGAACACGGTGACCCAGCTACTGCTCACCACCACTGGCCGCAAGACCGGCCGTTCTCGCACCACACCACTCCTGTACGCACCCGACGGCGATGCGTTTGTCGTCGTCGGATCCAACTGGGGGCAGGATACGCATCCAGCGTGGACACTCAATTTGATGGCAAATCCCACCGCAATCGTGACAGTGAAGGGCGTCGAAATACCGGTCGGTGCGAGTCTGGCGGAGGGCGCCACGCGTAAGAAGTTGTGGAAGCTCGCGACCACCACGTGGCCACCGTACGAAACCTACGCCGATCGAGCATTCGGGCGCCAGATCCGCGTATTTCGACTCCAACCTGTCAAATAGCTGCTGGCGAGCGCAGGATGGGAAGGACCACCCTGCCGATCTCAGGAGCATTCGCGAATGTCCACAGCACTGACTCACGCAGAAGACACACAGATCACAGCTTCCAACGGGCGGATCGCACTGGAGCCGAACCCCCGCCGCATTCGAGCATTCTTCGCTGGTCACGCCGTCGCGGACACCACTCGTTCGGTGTACCTTTTCGAACGCGGCCGCCTGCCGATGTACTACATCCCTCGCGCGGACGTTCGCACCGAATTCCTCGTCCCGACGTCGACGACCACCCATTGCCCCTGGAAAGGCGACGCCACCTATTGGACGATCGAGATCGGGGATCGCCGGGCCGAGGACGCCGTCTGGTCCTACCCTGAACAGTTCGACGGTTCCCTGGACCTGAGTGAGTACGCCGCGTTCTATTGGGATCGCATGGACGCCTGGTACGAGGAGGATCAACAGGTCTTTGTCCACGCCCGCGATCCATACGTACGTATCGACGCACTCCCCTCGTCCCGACACGTCCAAGTTTTTGTCGGCGACGTACTGGTCGCCGAGACGACGCGACCCAGACTGCTGTTCGAAACCGGACTGCCCACGCGGTACTACATTCCGAGAATCGACGTTCGCAGCGAGTACTTTGTGCCGTCCCCGACCACCACGGCCTGCCCGTACAAGGGCACTGCGTCGTATCTGTCCTTCACCGGCACAACCGAACTCGCACCGATCGAGGATCTGGCGTGGTTCTATCCGTTCACCACCGCCGAAGCGTCCGGGATCGACAACCACGTGTCGTTCTATCCCGAACGCGTCGGCAAGATCCTGGTGGACGGTACCGAAATCTGACAGGCGCCGAAATCTGACAGGTGCGGGGATCCGAGAAGGTGCGGGTGCCTATCCCACCGAGACAAGGGATTCCGGGATTCGCAGTTCAGTCTTTTCCAGCCGGCGATCGTGCATCCACACCAACGCCGTTGCAACCGAGAAGACCAACCCGGCGATGCATACTCCGTTCCAGCCGTACGACTTCCACACCATCGACCCCACAGCCGAGCCCACGGCGGCACCCACGAAGTAGGTGGTCATGTACACCGAGTTCACACGCGAACGCGCTTCGGGGACAAGGGCGTAGATCACGTTCTGGTTGCTGACGTGCACTCCCTGCAGCGCGAGGTCGGCAAGAACGATGGCAACAAGAAACCACACTATATGCGTGGCACCGGAGGCAAACGGAAGCCACGAGACCAACAGAATCGCGATAGCTCCGCCCGTCGCCACCTGACCCAGTCCCCGATCGGCCAGCCTGCCCGCCACGGTCGCCATCAACGCTCCCGCCACGCCGAGTAGTCCGACCAGGCCGATTTGAGTATCGCTGTAGCCGAATTCGCCGGAGAGAAGAAAGGCCATTGTCGTGAAGACTGTGCTGACGGCAGCAAAAGCCAGCCCGCCCATGGCCGATCGAGTTCTCAGGCGCGGCAAGGTCGCAGCCAACTTCCCTACCGACACGAGCGTTGCGCCGTAGCTTGCCTTCGGTCGATCGGCGGAATCGGAAGGCAGAGATCGCCACAATGCCACGGCCATCACCACCATCAGAACCGCCGCAACCTTGTAGACCGTCGACCAACCTCCCAGTCCGGAGAGCACGCCGGCAACACTGCGCGCCAACAGGATTCCGATCAGCAGTCCACTCATGATCGTTCCGACCACCCGGCCGGACCGCTCAGGTTCGGCCAGTGAGGCGGCAAACGGAATCAGCACCTGTGCAGCAACCGAAAAGACCCCTGCCACTGCGATTCCCACGGCAAGCGTGGCAAAGTTGGGCGCAAATCCGCTGACCGCTTGACCGGTAGCCGCCAGCAGCATGAGCCCTACCGTCAGCTTGCGTCGGTCGACCATGTCGCCTACCGGAACCAGAAGTATCAATCCGAGTGCATACGCGACCTGTGCAATGGTCACCGTCGCGGCCGCTGCGGAGGCCGAGACGTTCAAGTGATCCGAGATGGAATCGAGAAGTGGCTGATTGAAGTAGTTACCGCCCGCGCACAGACCCGTCGCTGCAGCCATCAGCAGCACTATCGGTAGTCCGAGCCTCGGACGCGCGTCGCTTGAAATCATGTCGTCAAGCATGACCGCCCACACCGACGCGCGTCCAATAGATAGATATGCATGATCTATCTCCAGAAGCGATAGATTGGTGCAATGGAACTACGTCACATCCGCTACGCCCTGGCAGTCGCGGAAGACAGACACTTCAGCCGTGCTGCCGCGCGGTTGCACGTTTCACAGTCCGCGTTGAGTGCCCAGATCAGAGACCTCGAAAAGGAACTGGGAGTCGAATTGTTCAACCGCAACAGTCGAAACGTCGGCCTGACTGCTGCCGGGGAGGTTTTCGTCGCCCGCTCCCGTGAGGTGCTCGGCGCCGTGTCGAGACTGGTCAGTGATGTCTCGGCACGGAGCAACGAGCAAGTGCGGCTGACGGTCGGCACCATCACCTCGGCGGGGCGCGTCGACGTCGGCCGTGCGCTGGCAGATCTCACACACCGCCACCCTGCAATCAACATCACCGCGCGACCGTACGGCAGTGAAGTAGTTATCGAAGGAGTCCGGTCCGGCGCAATCGACGTCGGCATCGTCGGATTGGCCGCAGGCCGCTTACCCAAGAGCTTTGCCGCCGCACCGTTGTGGAGTGAACCCACCGCAGCGTTTGTTGCTCCCGACCATCCCTTTGCCCAGGCCTCGTCGATCAGACTCGAAGACCTACGGGATCACACTCTCGTGGACTTCGCCTCCGGCAGCGAGGCCCGTGTCCAAACCGACCAAGCCTTCGCCGAATCACAGGTCCCACGCGGAAAAACGCTCGAAGCCAACTCGGTGGACCTGATCTGTTCACTGACCGCCAACGGCCTGGGTGTCGGTTTGCTCCCCCAGTCCATGAGCGCCCTACATCCCGAACTGGTCTGTATTCCGATCACCGATGCCCCGCATCGGATCGTCCACGCAATTACCGAACCCACCCATTCGTCGGCGCTGGCCCGCGAATTCGTCGAACTACTCGCGGCGCAGTTCGCTACTTGAGCAGTTTCGACATTCGCCTGTCCGCCAACGGCTTACCGCCTGTCTGGCACGTCGCACAGTATTGAAAAGAACGCTCCGCGAACGACACCTCGCGTACGACGTCACCGCACACCGGACAGGGAAGTCCGGTGCGAGCATGTACTCGCATCCCCGAGCGTTTCTCACCTTTGAGCCGCGCCGCGTCTTGACCTTCCGAACGCTCGATCGCGTCGGCCAGCGTGGACCGCATCACGGCATACAGCGTCGAAATCTGCTCCGGCGTCAGCCTCGACGAGGTCGCGAAGGGCGATAGTTTCGCGGTATGGAGGATCTCGTCCGAGTAGGCGTTCCCGATGCCGGCGATCAGCGACTGATCGACTATCGAGTTCTTGATCCGCGCCGACGTCCCGCCCAGAATCTCTGCGAACTCAGCTTCTGTCACAGCCATCGCGTCCGGCCCCAACCGGGCGATGCCCGGAACCTCCTGCGGATCGTTCACCACCCACACGGCGAGACGTTTCTTGGTGCCGGCTTCGGTGAGATCGAATGCTGGCGTCAACCCTTCAGGTGTGAAGAAATGAACGCGCAGCGCCAACGGCCCCTTCCCCGGCTTCGGCGGCGTTGGCGACGGATTATCGAGCCACCGCATCCAACCGGCGCGGGAGAGATGCGTGACCAACCACAACCCGTCGCAATCCAGAGCCAGATGTTTCCCGAAGCGGGCGGCGCCCGTGACGTCACGCCCTTGCAAAGCCGTGATCGGCGGATCGAAGGTCTTGAGCACACTCAATGCAGCGATATCGACGCGTCCCACTACTGCGCCGACCGCGTGCTGACGAAGGAACCCTGCCAGCGCTTCCACCTCGGGTAGTTCAGGCATGGCATCAGACTAACGCCGACCACGGACACTCACCGTGTGCTCAGTCCGTTTCGGTCAGCAGAACCACCGAGTGTCCACCGCGCGCCTTCGCTGCGTACATCGCGCGATCTGCACGTCGCAGCAAAGTGGGATAGGCGATGAGTGCATCGTCCGGCGATTCGAAAGGACCTGCGACCTTCGCGATTCCGACGCTCAGGGCCACCTCGGAATGGCCGGGAGCAGTGACCGTTGATCGCTGAAGTTCTTGTTCGAGTCGATCGACCGAGCGTTGATCGCCCGAATCGACGATGATGAACTCGTCACCGCCGATCCGTGCGATCAAGGCCGCCGGGCCGGCGCATTCGACCAGTCTCGATCCGACCTTCTCGATCACAGCGTCCCCGACTGTGTGCCCGTACTCGTCGTTGATGGTCTTGAATCGATCGATGTCGACAGCGGCGACAACGACAAGCGCCGAATTCGCGTACGACCGCTCCAGTAACAGTCGCACCTCGTCGGCCAGTCCCCTCCGGTTGAGAAGTCCGGTCAGTGGGTCCAACTGCGAATTCAACGCATCGGTGCCGAGAATGGAGAAGATGAACTGACAGGCAAAGGGGATCACGTAGATCGCCGCGCCGACGAGAACTGTCAAAGCGACCAGAACCGGAACATCCGAATAGTTCTCGACAACGGAAATGCGCGTCACAATGCCGATGACTACGACGAATACCCACAACATGTGCAGGCTCTGTATTCGAGCATTGTGGAAGAACGCGATGTATCCGCCGATCACCGAGAACATCACGGCATGTGCCAGTGCCGCAAGTGGATTGGAATACAACAGCATTGCGGCCGCTATTCCCACTTCCGAATAGAGCACAAAGGCGTATGACCAGGAACGGGAGAGGTTGCGCCTCGTCGAGAGGGCGACAGCCATCATCACGGTTATGACGATGATGACTGCGTTCGCGGTGCGCGCGTGCGGAGTGGTCGGTCCCTGTGGACTGAAGCGAGTCAAGAACATGATCACGGTGACCAGCACCAACGAGCAGACGACAAGAAACCGCGAGGCGACGGTCAACCCTTTGTCCGCGAGATAGCGATTGAAGGTGTCGAATTGGTCCGGACGCCGATACCAATCGACAAGTTGAGAAGAGATCAGCCGGAAAGCGGGACCCGAGAGCGGCCGTTGAGACGCGACGGCGTCCGAACGCTCCACACTCTCGGTAGATTCCATAAGGTCAGGGTAATCCAGTCAACTCCCCGCAATCAGACAATTCTCACTCTTTGCCATCCCACATCACAACCCGATCGCCGCCGGCGGCCTTCGCGCGGTACATCGAGGCGTCTGCTACTCGAAACAGTTCCGTCAACTCCTCGTCGGAAATGATCGAAGACCATTCGGCAGAGGTGATCGCGACTCCGACGCTGGTCGTCACCGCCGGATCACGATCGTCGATTCGCAGGTGCCTTCGCAGATTGTCCTCGAATGCGGGCGCTGCACCGACGTCGATCGTGTCCACCAAGACGAACTCGTCCCCACCGAATCTGGCGAAGAGCGCCTTCTCACCGCCGCACCACCGCAGTCGATCAGCAATCTGACGAAGTACGAGATCGCCTTCTTCGTGCCCCCGCGAGTCGTTGACGCTCTTGAACGAATCGACATCGACGATCGCGACGACATACGACGACTTGCTCGACGCATGCCCCGTTGCCCCCATTTCGACAACAGCTCGCTGCAGCCCGCGCCGATTCAGAAGGCCGGTCAACGGATCCACATCCGAACTGTCCGCGTCGGAGCCGAGAAGTGAGAGGACGAACTGGCAGGCGAACGGGATGACCACGATCCCGGTGGCGATGATCAGACACAGTGCGGTGGCCAACGCAGGATCCGCGTAGACCGCGACCTTTCGGCCGACCACTGCCAGAACCACGATGGACAGGGCGATGTGAATCGCCTGGAGTCTCGCGTTGTGAAAATACGCGATGTAACCACCGATCAGTATCAAGAGCACGCACTGGATCAACCCGATGAAGGGGTCGCTGTTCAAGAACACACCGACAAATACGCCGACCTCGCAGTAGGCGACAAAAAAGTACGACCACCGACGCGTGATTTCGGGCAGAAGGCAGAAGAGCACGATCACCGCGACCGTGACTCCGATGATGACGGCGTTGACGACGCTGGTGACGTGGTTGTGCACGCCCGCGTCGCTGAAGCGCAGCAGAGTCATCGCAACGATGACCGTCGTCAGGGAACCGATGACCAGCAATCGGACGGCTAGCTCCAGGCCCTTCGTGGCGAGGTATCGATTGAAACTGTCGAATTGATCAGGACGCCGATACCACTGAACGAGAAGGTCGAAAGCCGACTTCACAGCTGATTTTTCACGGCCACGCGGAGCGGGCAGAATCGACTGCAGTCGGTCCTGCCCGAACGATGTCATGCGCAGATCATAGGTGCGCAGACCGTCGTTCGGGATCAAGAGCGCAGGATCGAGGCCGCGAATCCGCGGTCGGTGTCAGCGCCGAACGAGGTACGTGTCCATGATCCAACCGTGCTTCTCGCGCAGCTCCGCCCGGCGCGCGACGATCCGATCTTCGACGTCGCGCAGGTTGCCGGAAATCAACTCCTCGTCCGCGGTTCCGAGGTATGCCCCCCACCAGATTTCGGCATGGGCTTCGGCCACCTGAGTGAAGGTGCAATGCGCGTCGAGCATGACGACGGCGTTGTCCACGCCGTCGGGCAATCCCTCGGCCAGTTTGCGGCCGGTCGTGATGTGGATGGGTTCGCCGATTCGGTTGAGGACGATTCGGTGCTGTGCAGCCAACGACTGCACGCTGGTGATTCCCGGGATGACGGAGTAGTCGAACGTCACTTTCCCGCGAGCGAGCACGCGCTCGACGATCCGCAGAGTGCTGTCGTAGAGGGAGGGATCACCCCAGACGAGAATCGCTCCGACGCCAGGTTCGGCCGCGAATTCCGCTTCGAATTTCGCGGCCCGACGCTCGTGCCAGTCCTCGACAACCCCCTCGTAATCGGTCGGGGTTCGGTCCCGCGGCGGGTCCGTGATCTCGACCACCTTGTAGTCGAGGTGAACGTGCTCGTCGAGGATGCCGGTTCGCAAGTCGACCAGAGCCTGCTTCTCGTCACCCTTTCCGATGATGAAGAACGTATCGGCCCTGTTCATAGCCTTGATCGCCTGAACCGTCACCTGGTCGGGATCACCCGCACCGATACCGATCACCAAGAGTTCGCGCATGTGCCGAGGCTATATTGCCGTGCGCCTTTATTAACCGCGGGAGGTTAATAAAGGCGCACGGCAAGGCAGGCCCTAGACTGATTCCCGTGACTGTCTCCACTGCGTACGAAGACCTCCTCCGGCTCGTCATGGAGACGGGTACCGCCAAATCCGATCGAACCGGAACCGGCACCCGCAGCATCTTCGGTCACCAGATGCGTTTCGATCTTGCCGACGGCTTTCCGCTCGTCACCACCAAGAAGGTCCACCTCAAGTCGATCGTCAACGAGCTCCTGTGGTTCCTGCGCGGCGACTCCAATGTGGCGTGGCTGCACGAGCACGGCGTCTCCATCTGGGACGAGTGGGCCGACGAGAACGGCGAACTCGGCCCCGTCTACGGCGTCCAGTGGCGTAGCTGGCCCACCCCTTCGGGCGAGCACATCGACCAGATCACGCAGACCGTCGAGACCCTGCGCTCCAACCCCGATTCGCGGCGAATCATCGTCTCGGCGTGGAACGTCGCCGACATTCCGCAGATGGCGCTGGCTCCATGCCACGCGTTCTTCCAGTTCTACGTCGCCGACGGCAAGCTCTCCTGCCAGCTGTACCAGCGCAGCGCCGACATGTTCCTCGGCGTTCCGTTCAACATCGCCAGCTACGCGCTGCTCACCCACATGATGGCCCAGCAGGCCGGACTCGACGTCGGCGAGTTCGTCTGGACCGGCGGTGACTGCCACATCTACGACAACCACGTCGACCAGGTCACCGAGCAGCTCGGTCGCGAGCCCCTTCCGTTGCCGACCCTGAAGCTGAACAAACGCGACTCCATTTTCGACTACACCTTCGAGGACGTCGAGATCGTCGATTATCAGCACCACCCCGCGATCAAAGCGCCGGTAGCGGTCTGACGATGACCGATCGCACAGTCACCCTCATCTGGGCGCAGGCCCACGACGGCGTCATCGGCGTCGACAACACGATCCCGTGGCGCGTGTCCGAGGACATGGCTTACTTCAAACGCGTCACCATGGGACATCCGGTGATCATGGGACGGCGCACCTGGGACTCCATTCCACTGAAGTTCCGGCCGTTCAGCGGGCGTCGGAACATCGTCGTCACGCGCGATCCGCAATGGCAAGCCGAAGGCGCCGAGGTAGTCCACAAGCTGGACGACGCCCTGGCGCTGCCGGACGGTGCCGTATTCGTCGTCGGAGGCGGGCAAATTTATTCGGCTGCACTGCCATTCGCGACGCATCTCCTGGTGACCGAGGTCGACCTCGACATCGCCGGTGATGCCTTTGCTCCCGAGATCGGCCCCGAATGGAACCTGAAGTCCGACGAGCCCTGGCAGACCTCGGAGAAGAGCGGGCTGCGCTTCCGCTGGCTGGAATACACGCGCTGACCGACTTCCGCCGATAACGAGGCACCTCGCGAGTGAGTCGGTCATACTCCAAGAACGACATTCACCGCTTCCGAGAGGTCTTCGATGGACAAGAAGTCACTGACCGCTCTCGCTCGCCAACAGTTGAAACTGGCGGGCTCGGCGACCAGCGGTCGCAGTTCACAAACCGTCTACGGCGGCCACCAGCGCAGCCTGCGACAGACGGTGATCGCCCTGAGCGCCGGCAAGAGCCTCGCCGAACACGACAGTCCGGGCGAAGCCACACTGTTGGTCCTGAGCGGGAAGCTGAATCTTGTGTGTGGGAGCGACCAGTGGAAAGGATCCACCGGTGATTTCCTCACCGTGCCGGCCGACCGCCACAGCGTCGAAGCGCTCGAAGACGTTGCATTTCTGCTCACCGTCGCTATGAAGGGTTGAAGTCGGTACCGTCTTCCGGGTGAGCGAAACCGTGATCGAAGTGTCCATCGTCGCAGCCCCGTCCGTTTTGTGGCCCGCCCTGCGCGACCCGTCGCTGATTCGTCGTTGGTTCGGCTGGGAGTACGACGGTCTCGACGACGAAATCACCCAGATCTACTCCACCGCTGAGGCCGATCCCGAAGCACTGGCGCTGAAACTCGGAAACGGTGACCGCTTCTCACTTCTCGAACAAGACGGCAAGACGGTCGTCCGCATCGATCGGCCGGCCAAATCTGCCGACGACGACTGGTACGACGACATCACCGAGGGATGGACGACGTTCCTCCAGTTGCTCAGATTCGCAGTGGAGCGCCACGGACTCGCTGAGCGAAGAACCATCTATCTCGACGGCCTGCTGCTCCCTGGCGAGAATGCGGCAACCGTCCTCGGGCTCACCGAAATCGGTTTGGAAGCGGGAAGTCGGTACGCGGCGACAATCGCTCCCGGCGACTATTTCGAAGGCGTCGTCGACTACGTCACCGATCACCAATTCGGGTTGACAGTCGAAGATCTCGGCCCTGGTCTACTCTCTGTCGCGACCCAGTCGGTGACTCCGCAGCGGCCAGACGGAGGCATGTCCATCCTGCTGACCACCTACGACCTGAGCGATGACGAGTTCGACGAAATCAAGCATCACTGGTCGTCGTGGTGGGAAGGTCGCCGTCAGGAGGGCTGACGTTCCGCGAGGCGATATGCTTCGACCATGGTCGAAGCATCGGGTCACAGTCCGGCACGCACGTTCGGCGAGTTGCTCGACCGCCTGGGCGATTCCAATGCAGACATACCGACACTCCACCGTCTGCTCGAGGCGGTCCTGGTGGTCGGTTCAGGTCTGGATCTCGACCTGACTCTCCAACGGATCATCACCTCTGCGACAACGGTTCTGGATTGCCGCTACGGCGCCCTGGGGGTTGCGGCGCCGGGGGGGCGGACTCTCGGAATTCGTGTACGAGGGAATCTCCGGGTCCCAACGCGCGACCATGGGACATTTCCCCGAAGGTCATGGCGTTCTGGGTGTTCTGATGAATCACCCGCAGACTTTGCGTGTGGCGCATCTCGGCGACCATCCCGAATCGGTGGGATTCCCCGCAAATCATCCGCCGATGGAGAGTTTCCTCGGGGCGCCGATCATGATGCGAGGAAAGGTGTTCGGAAGCATCTACCTGACTGAGAAGCGCGGAAAAGCCGAGTTCACCCAAGAAGACGAGGTCATTCTCGAGGCCCTCGCCATCGCAGCCGGCATCGCTGTGGAAAATGCTCGACTGTTCGAGCAGTCACGAACTCGTGAAAGATGGCTCACCGCAACATCTGCCATTCGCTCGCGATTGCTGGCCGGTGACTCGCTCGAGGACGGCCTGCAACTTCTTGCCAGTCGCGTTCGGGACCTGACCGGCGTCGACGACGTGATCGTGGTGATCTGCGAGAACGGATACGCACAGGTTCACGCTGCAGCCAGCGCCAGAACCACGTCACGTGGAGTCAGAATTCCAGCGACGACCTATCCGTTCGACGTGGTGCGGAGCACTCGAAAGCTACAGGTACTCACCACTTTAGGTGCACTCACCGAACTGGTGCCGTCGGCCGGAAGTGCGGTCGTGGCACCGATGTGCGTCGCCTCGGGTGTAGTCGGCGCGGTCATCGTGGCGTCGAACTCGACCAACACGCACTGGGATCACGACGAACTGACCCGGATCGAGTCGATGGCCGAACTCGGCTCCGTTGCAATCGAGTTCGACGAGAAACAAAAGGCGCAACGCCTGTTATCGGTTCTCGCGGACCGCGACCGCATCGCACGAGACCTGCACGACAACGTCATCCAGCGACTGTTCGCGAGCGGAATGAGCCTGCAGAGCACGCTTCCGGACGAGACCCTCCCGGAGTCGGCGCGCGCGATTGTCAAACGATCCCTCGAACAGCTCGACAAGACAGTCCGCGAGATTCGGACAACCATCTTCGATCTGCAGACTCCCACAGCCACCGATTCGTCGAGCCTGCGCCGACGCCTCCTCGATGTCATCGGCGACGCCACCGCACAGTCCGCCGTGACCCCCAGCGTCCAATTCTCCGGCGCCATCGACACTCTGGTGAATCCCGGGATCCACCAGCACGCCGAAGCTGTGCTGCGTGAGGGGCTGAGCAACGTCCTTCGGCATGCACACGCACACCACATCACCATCGCAGTCACCGCGGACGTCGAATTTGCGATCACGATCGAAGACGACGGCGTCGGACTCCCCTCCGACTTCCACAAGAGTGGACTTCACAATCTCGAGCGCCGTGCCGAACATTGCGGCGGTACGTGCACGATCGTCAACCACGATCCGAGCGGTGCACGCCTGCTCTGGCGAGTACCGCTCGGGCGCACCAACTCGAATCGACCGAAGTCCGGTCGGTAGACCTACCGACTGCCGCTGCGGATTTCGGTGGCCAGCACCGCAGCCTGAGTACGACGCTGCATGCCCAGCTTCGAGAGCAGACGCGTCACGTAGTTCTTGACTGTCTTCTCCGCGAGGAACAATCGCGCGCCGATCTCCCGGTTGGTGAGTCCCTCTCCGATGAGGTCGAAGACTGCTCGCTCCTGATCGGAAAGTTCGGCCAACGGATCAGCGGTGCGGTCGCTACGGATCCGCTGCATCAGCGCCTCCGTCGCCCGACTGTCGAGCAGTGAACCGCCGCGCCCGACTGTGCGGACCGCAGCGACCAGATCGGTTCCGAGAATCTGTTTGAGGACAAATCCCGAAGCGCCCGCCATGATCGCGTCGAGTAGTGCCTCGTCGTCCGCGTACGACGTGAGCATCAGGCAGCGCAGGTTGGGCAGCATCGAGCGCAGTTCGCGGCACAGTTCGACGCCGTTGCCGTCCGGCAGCCGTACGTCCAGAACCGCGACGTCGGCATTGCTCTGCGGTACCGCAGCCAATGCTTCTCCCACGGATGCGGCCTCACCCACCACCACGAAGTCTTCGACCCCGCCGAGTAGGTCGAACAATCCGCGTCTGACGATCTCGTGATCGTCGACCAGGAATATCCGCGTTGTCATCGAACCCCTCCAAAAGACATCTCACGTCGAACGGTACCGGAGATGGTGGACTCAAAAGTCATTGAATGCATTCTCTTCACTTGTTGACGTGCCGGACGATGAGAACCGGGCAATCCGCAGTATGGAGCAGTGCCCGACTGGTCGATCCGAGGAGCATTCCCGCGAATCCGCCGCGCCCACGGCTGCCGACGACGATCAATTGCGCCGTCTCCGCGTATTCGCTCAGCACTCGGACCGGACGGTCACGCGCGACGACTCTCTCGACGACGACGTCTGGGTAACGCTCGGTGAAACCAGCCAATTGCTCGGCAAGAACAACTTCCTCACCTGTCTGGATGCTGCTCCACAGTGGATCGTCGGGGGTGGCGCCGAGGGAGGGCTGCACGCTCACATCGCTCCACACGTTGACGGCGATCAATGTTGCACCCCGAGCGGATGCCTGTTCGAAAGCATGCTCGACTGCCTCGATGCTGCTTTCGGATCCATCGACGCCGACGACGACAGGACCTTCGGTCGGCGGTCGACCATCAAGCGTCCGGCCCCGGACTACCGCCACCGGAGATTCGCCGTGCGAGACGACCGACACCGTCGCGGAACCGACGACCAATCCGGTGAATTCACCATGCCCGCGGGGCCCGAGCGCAATGATGTACGCGCCCTTGGACAATTCGATCAGGCGATCGGAGACGCTGCCGTCGAGTAGTTCGGTGACGATCTGGAGGTCGTCGTCGATGCTTTGCCGCGCGAGGATCTGCGCGCTGTCCAGACGAGCGGTGGCAGTGCGGCGAAGTTCGTCCTTGAAGCTCTCGGCGAGGTACGGCTCGGAGTAGTAGAAAGCGGGGATGTGCACCACCGTCGCGATGTGCAGCGGACGACCGAGCGCCACCGCCGTTCGAGCGGCCCAGACGACAGCCGACGACGCCGATTCCGAGCCGTCCACTGCTACGACTACGGGTTTGGTTGCACTCATGTTCGTCCCTCCACGATCGACCAGAGAATCTCTTCGCCCTCACACTATTGCCCAATGACGGCAAAAAGGATTCATCAGCCGAC
Source organism: Rhodococcus sp. APC 3903 (assembly GCF_030407755.1). Classification (NCBI taxonomy): domain Bacteria; kingdom Bacillati; phylum Actinomycetota; class Actinomycetes; order Mycobacteriales; family Nocardiaceae; genus Rhodococcus; species Rhodococcus sp. APC 3903. The sequence goes on along the minus strand of NZ_JASDCV010000001.1, from coordinate 429,267 downwards.
GCGAGTCCCGAATCGGACATTCCGAGTTCGGGTGGACTGCGGCAACGGCCCCGCCAACATCCCTTTCGGGCGTCAACGAGGCCACCGGTGCCGGATTCGCACGCAAACCCTGGCTACTCGATCCACGTTAGGCGAAGAACCCGACCGGTCAGAAGTGAAAAAAGTCCCATATGAAAGCGCCGAAAATCGGGTTTCGTGCGCAAGAGATCCCGAATCACCCGCTCTGCTGTGCGCCTTTATTAACCGCCGGCGGTTAATAAAGGCGCACGGCAGGGTCAGTCACAAATCTTGCGGAACTTCTCGATCAGCTGGACTCGGCCGTTGCGATCGGCCGCCAACGGCGTGACGTTGAGCGTCGTGACGCCGGCTTCGGCGAAGGCTGCGACGCGTTCCTTGACGTAGCTCTCGGGACCGATCAACGACACGGCGCGAACCAGCTCGTCCGGGACCGCTGCTGCGGCCTCGTCCTTCTTGCCCGCGAGGTAGAGATCCTGAATCTTCTCGGCGGCCTCTTCGTAGCCGTATCGCACCGCGAGGTCGTTGTAGAAGTTCTTGCCCTTGGCGCCCATACCGCCGATGTAGAGCGCAAGGCTCGGGCGTACCCAGTCGAGCATGTGGTCGACGTCGTCACCGATGGCCAGGGCCGGCGACGCGTACACCTGAAGCTCGCCGAGGCTCGGATCGCGCTTGGCCTTGCCCTTCGCAATCGGCTCGCCCCATACGCTTGCTGCCTTTTCCGGATGGAAGAAGATGGGTTCCCAGCCTTCGGCGATCTCAGCCGTCAGTTCGACGTTCTTGGGTCCGAGCGAAGCGATCAGGATCGGGATGCGCTCACGCACAGGATGATTGATCAGCTTGAGCGGCTTGCCCAGTCCGGTGCCCTTCTCGGCAGGGAGCGGAACCTGGTAGTACTTGCCCTGGTATTCGACCTTCTCGCGGCGCCACACCTGACGGCAGATCTCGACGACCTCACGCGTGCGTCCCAACGGAGCGTCGTACTTGACGCCGTGGAATCCCTCGATCACCTGCGGTCCGGAAGCACCCAGGCCCATAACGAAGCGACCGTTGGAGACGAAGTCCAGGCCCGCTGCCGTCATGGCGGTCAACGAGGGCGTACGGGTGTAGATCTGGAAGATCCCCGAAGCGAGTTCGATGGTGGACGTCTTGGCCGCCAGGTAACCGAGCTGGCTGACCGCGTCGAAGGAATACGCTTCCGGAACGAAGGCGATGTCCAGGCCCGCCTTCTCCAGGTCACCGACCTCTTCGACGGTTTCGGCGAACCCGCCGCTGTAGTTCAAACCCATACCGATACGCACGTTGTAACCCCAATCCAGACGATTGCCGCTGTGTGCGACGCGCACACAGCCTTGGTACTCCCATCGAACACTTAACTCACATCGAACACTACGGAACATGAGTCCGCATTCATGTGACTACCCCGTTCGTATTCGATGACCGAAACGAACGGGGTAGCGGGAGAACCTGGAGAGGTCAGGATTCTTCGGGGCGAACCACCATGACGGGGCACTTGGCCGAAGCGATCAGAGTATTGCTGGTCGAGCCGAGGAGCATGCCACGGAATCCACCACGGCCACGGCTGCCGACTACAACAAGCTGCGCTTTTGCCGACCAGTCCAGCAGCCGTCCTCGTGGGTTGTCGAGGTATACCTCGCGCCGGACCTTCACGTCCGGGTACTGCTCGGACCAACCGGCCAAGCTCTCGCTGAGTACTGCGTGCTCTTCCTCTTCGAGAGACTGCGGGGCAAGCGCAGCTGCCCTCGGGTCTTCGAATGCCGCGCTGCCGAGGTCACTCCACACGTGCAGCGCCACCAACTCGGCGCCGCGGAACGCTGCTTCCTCGAATGCCGCGCCCACTGCTTGTGCGCTGAGCGCACTGCCGTCGACGCCGACCACGACGGGTCCCTCCGAAGGCACTGCGCCGTCGCGGTCCCGCACGACGATGACCGGGCACTTGCCGTGACTGGCAACACCGACCGCTGTATTGCCGAGAACTGCCGTCGCCGCCTTGCCTGAAGCCGACGCTCCGACAACGACCCGCCTGGCCTGCGCCGAACTCTCGATCAACCACTGAGTTGCGCTGCCGATGGCGATTTCGGTGTGAACTTCGAGTTTCGGATCGATCTCATGGGCGAATTGTTCCGCCTCTGCCAAGATCGCTTTTCCCGCCTCTTCGACCCATTCGTACACCCCACCCGCGTCGACGTACGGTCCGCCGAAACCGTAAGGCGCGAAGTCGAGAGCGTGGATGATGTCGAGTCGCAATTCGCGCTGGGCGGCGATTTTCGCGGCCTCGCGGAGCGCAGTGGACGCAGTGTCCGAACCCTCGACTCCGACAACAACACTGTTATGTTCGCGTGAACTCATGTGCCCACCTTCCTGAAGAAGTAACCGAGCCACTTTCACTCTAACCATCCCACTTGTCCGGCTTTTTTGGGGTCGCCCCCTCTTCATTTCGGGGACTTAGGTCCCCGAAACTGTTGACGGATAGGAGAATTAGCAGAGCAATCAGGACCAGGTGTGAACGGGATCTCCCGCCCGCATGTTCTCGACGTAACCGCGGAGCATTCCGGTGAGCGCAGTCGAGCGGTCCGCGCCCGAGGCCTCCGCGCGCGCCACGTGCTCTCGTTGCCAGGCGGCACCGGTTTGCCGATTCAGGCACCGCCCCTCGATGACGCCGAGATACCGATCGCGGGCCGCGGCGGACAATCCGAAATCCGCCAAACCCTCGTCCGCCAATGGCAGCAGCCTTCGCAGGACCAACTCGTCGGCACCGACCCAACCGATCTCCGGCCAGTACAAAGTTGCGTCGAGTCCGTACTTGGCGCCGATGTGCAGGTTCTCTTCTGCCGCATGGAACGACATCTGCGACCACAGTGGCCGCTCCGCGTTCACCAGCGCCCGAACTGTGCCGTAATAGAAGGCCGCATTGGCCATGATGTCGACGACAGTCGGTCCGGCCGGCAGCACTCGATTCTCGATACGCAAGTGCGGCTTGCCATCCGAGCAGTCGTACACCGGACGATTCCAGCGATAGACCGTACCGTTGTGCATCTGAAGCTCGCTCAACTCCGGAACTCCGCCCGCCGCGAGCACTTCCAGTGGATCGATGTCCGACACGTCAGGCAGCAGGGCCGGGAAGTACCGCGAGTTCTCTTCGAACAAGTCGAGCACTGAGTGAATCCACCGCTCACCGAACCACACCCGCGGCCGCACACCTTGGTTCTTCAGCTCGAAAGTTCTTGTGTCCGTGGCCTGCTCGAAGATCGGGATGCGCGATTCGTGCCAGAGTGCCTTGCCTGCCAGGAAAGGAGAATTGGCCGCCAACGCCACCTGTACGCCGGCCAGACACTGCGCGGCATTCCAATGCGCGGCAAACTCTTCCGGCGCAACGCGGAGATGCAACTGCATGGACGTACATGCCGCCTCCGGGACTACCGAATTGGTATCGGCCCGAAGAATTTCCACGTCGCTGCCAGGTAGCGCGACACCTTCGACGTCGAGTTCGATGTCCTCGCCTCGAGCGGTGAAAATTTGCTCGTTGAGCAATTCGTAGCGCGGGTTCGCGGTGATCCACTCTCGATCGAGATGCTCGAGTTGCAGGGTCGGCAGCATCCCGATCATCACCATCTCGGCGTCGTGCGCATGGATTCGCGCGTCTGCGACGTCGAGGGAGGCGCGCAGTTTCTTTTCCAATTCGAAAGTTGCATCACCGGTGAGTGGGCCGGGTTCGACGTTCATCTCGACGTTGAACTGTCCGAGCTCGGTTTGGAAAACCGCAGCGTCGTCGATGGATTCGAGCACTTCACGGTTGGACATCGCAGGAGCCATGTCCCCGTTCACCAGGTTGAATTCGATCTCCATGCCCAGCAGCGGCGCCGGCTTGTCGACGGCGTCTCGGAAGTCACCACCGTCGAGCATCTGCTTCATGGCGTCGACGCATGACCGCACTTTCTTGCGAAAGAGCCTACGGTCCGCCCGCGTGAATTCTCGCGCCGTGACTTCTGCACCCATCGCGCATTCCCCCTTCGACGATCAACGTCACTGAAGGCTATCCGGCCGGTGTCACCGACAAACGAGAACTGCGGTGGCACCAGGAAGAATTTCCCGACGCCACCGCAGTTCTCCGAAAGTTTCTCTTACGAGTTGTCTACCCAGGTGACAGCCACGCCGCGAGCCTGCAGCCACGCTGCGGGATCGACCTTTGCGCCGTTCTCGGCAACTTCGAAGTGCAGGTGCGGGCCGGTGGACTGGCCACGGTTACCCACTGTGGCGATCTGCTGGCCAGCATTGACGCGCTGGCCGACGTTGACCTGGTAGTCGTTGACGTGGCCGTACGTGGTGACCGTGCCGTCGTCGTGCTGGACGCGAACCCAGAGGCCGAAACCTGACGCCGGGCCGGCGTCGATGACCTGGCCGTCTGCTGCAGCCAGAATCGGCGTACCGATCGGAGCCGCGATGTCGAGACCGCCGTGGTGTGCTCCCCAGCGCGAACCGAAGGTGGAGGTCAGCGTTCCGGACACCGGCTGCACGGTGCGAGCAGAGGTGCCGGGGTTGATCCCCGCGAGGAACTGCTGTGCCTGCGTGTTGAGATCGGCAGCAAAATCGGGAAGCTCGGGAATGTCGAGAGCGGGAAGTGCCGCCAATTCAGCCGGAACGACAACGCCCTCGGGGAGCAGACCCTGCGGGATTTCGATGCCGGCGATGGTCTGTGTTGCCGGCGCCGCAGCAGCGGTTCCTGCACCCATCTGGCCTGCACCGACGAGGAGTGCACCGGTAGCCGCAGCTACGACACCCGCCTTGACACCGGCACCAGGGCCAGCCGACGGGGTGCGGTGGCGGCCGCTTGCTGCCTCGGGATCGATCTCGAAGACAACATCGTCATTGCCCGTGCGGTGGTGGTTTCCCACAGTGTGTACTCCGTCAGTCGTCGGCGTGCAGCGTCCTTCTGATGAAGCCCGCTCCTCTGTCTGCCGAAGAATGTAACAGTTTGATCAAGGCGGCCGCCACCGTTACCCGATCTTGACCAAAACTATTTCTCGCCGTTCTGTCGGCTGGCGTCCAGTTCTGACTTGAACGCGTCGTATCGTGCCCGGTGAGCGGGTCGGCGACGAATGATCGCCCACGCGATACCCAGAACCACGAACCAGATCGGTGTGACGACAAGTGCCTGCAGGGTGTCGTCCTTGGTTGTCAACGCCCAGAGGATGAAGACGAAGAACGCGAGCACGACCCAGCACATCACGATGCCGCCGGGCATCTTGAACTTCGACGCCTCGTGCAGGTGCGGACGACGCTTCCGGTACACCATGTAACTCGCCAGGATGATCGTCCACACGAACATGAACAGCAGCGCCGAGATGGTCGTGACGACGGTGAAGGCCTCGATCACGGAATCGCCCGAGAACAGCAGGATCAACGACGCCAGCAAGAAGATGCAGGAGAACATCAGGGCGTTCGCGGGGACCTTGCGCGAGTTCAGCTTGCCGAGTGCCCGCGGTGCGTCGCCCTCCTGTGCAAGGCCGAACACCATGCGCGAGGTGGAGTAGATACCCGAGTTGGCCGAAGACGCAGCGGAGGTCAGCACGACGAAGTTGATGACAGATGCAGCGATGCCGAGGCCGGCGAGTGTGAACATGGCGACGAACGGACTCTTGTCAGCGCTGATTTCGCGCCACGGAGTCACCGCGATGATCACGGTCAGTGCAACGACGTAGAACAGCAGGACACGAATGGGGATGGAGTTGATGGCCTTCGGCAGGTTCTTCTCCGGGTCCTTCGCCTCGGCGGCGGTGGTGCCGACCAGTTCGATGCCCACGAAGGCGAACACGGCGATCTGGAAGCCGGCCACGAAGCCCATGAATCCGGTCGGGAACATGCCGCCGTCGTTCCAGAGGTTGTCGATACCCGAGGTGGCACCGTTCGGCGCCGTGAACCCGGAGACGACCATGACGAGGCCGACGATGATCAGGCTGACGATGGCGACGATCTTGATCAGTGCGAACCAGAACTCTGTTTCACCGAAGGCGCGAACGGTCGGGAGATTGAGGAGCAGCAGCGCCGCGATCGTCAGCAAAGCAGGTATCCATGCCGCGAGACCTGGCCACCAGTATTTGAAGTATCCGGAAATCGCGATGACGTCCGCGATGCCGGTGACGATCCAGCAGAACCAGTAGGTCCATCCGGTGAAGAACCCCGCCCAGGGGCCCAGCAGATCCGCGGCGAAGTCGGAGAACGACTTGTACGCCATGTTCGAGAGCAGCAACTCCCCCATCGCCCGCATGACGAAGAAGAGCATGAAGCCGATGATCATGTACACGAAGATCACGGAGGGCCCGGCAAGCGAGATCGTCTTGCCCGATCCCATGAACAGTCCGGTGCCGATGGCACCACCAATCGCGATCAGCTGGATATGCCGGTTGGACAGCTGACGTGAAAGGTGGGGGTCTTCGCCGGACGGCTTCGTCAGGTCTGGTGTATTCGCGTGGTCGGACACGGAGGATCCCCCTCGTCATACGGTTCATCCGGGGCATCGAAATCGTGCCCGTCGGGGGAACCTCGGAAAATGTGCTCTCTCAAAGTACGCGTGCACTGGCTCACATCAAGCATCGGAAAGCGGACGCCGATAACCTGTCGAGGTGAACACTGACAGCACGGCCCATCAAGACGGACATATCGCCGCGACGCTGTTCGATTTCTCCGGAACCCTCTTCCGTTTGGAGGAGAGCGACGATTGGACCGAGCACCTCGTCGATCACCAAGGCGATCCGCTCGACGTGCACGCTCAAGCCGAGTTGATGCGTCGGATGACCGCGCCGGTGGGCAGAACCGTCGAGATGGACGAAGCCGGGATCTACGCGTGGGAGAACCGCGACCGGGATCCGAAGTTGCATCGCCAGGCTTACCTCGACGTGTTGAGTAAGTCCGGGGTGCCCGATCCCGTTCGAGCCGAAGCTTTCTACGCGCTGCTGGTCGATCCGGACCAGTGGTCGCCGTACCCGGATACCGGTGAGGTCCTGAAGTCATTGTCGGAGAAGGGCGTACGCACTGCCGTCTTGAGCAACATCGCCTTCGACATCCGTCCGGCGTTCGTCGACCGCGGCTGGGACGTCTGGGTCGACGAGTTCGTCCTGTCGTTCGAGGTGGGTGCAGTCAAACCGGAACCCGCGATCTTCGAATACGCCCTGGCACAGCTGGATGTGGATGCGGCGCAGACCCTGATGATCGGTGACAGCGACGTCGCCGACGGCGCGGCCCGAGACGTCGGTTGCCAGTTCGCACTCGTCGATCCCCTGCCGACGACCGAACGTCCGCACGCGCTACTCGACGCAGTGCGGAAGTTCGGGCTTCTGTAGGGAGCGCTCAGCAGTCGCCCGACTTACCGACTGTCTCGTATTCGCCGATGGCAGCAACCTTCTCGGCAGAGGCGCTCTGAGCGTCGAAGTGGTAGCCCAACCACTCCTTCGCCAGCCGTCTGGCGAGTTCGAGGCCGACCACTCGCTGCCCGAAACACAAGACCTGTGCGTCGTTGCTGAGCACTGATCTCTCCACCGAGAAACTGTCGTGGGCAGTCACCGCCCGGATCCCCGGGACCTTGTTGGCGCTGATAGCGACGCCCAATCCTGTTCCACACACGAGGAGCGCCCGGTCGGCTTTGCCGTCGGCCACCAACCTCGCGGCAGTAACAGCAACGTGCGGATACGCAGTGTGCTCGTCGTTCCCGACGCCGACATCGGTCACGACCTCCACGCGGTCGTCGGCTTCGAGGTCGGTCTTGAGTGCCTGCTTGTACTCCAAGCCGGCATCGTCGCAACCGACGACGATACGAAGTCGCTCAGCCATGATCGTGCTCCTTGCGTTCAGAGTTCGTGTTCAAGAAATCAGCGACGGTACGGACACACATCGCCATGGATATCGCGCCGGCGTCCGGGGTCCCGACGCTCCGTTCTGCCAGCGGTCGTGCCCGACCCACCAGCGGGCGCAATTGCGCCGTGGCGTCGGCTGCGGTCTGGGCAACGTCGGCGGCTTCGTCCCACGCTTGCGCCGTGAGGACCCCGTTTCCGACTGCGGCACTCAAGGTTTCCACGAACGGCCACAGAGCATCGAGCATCGTTTTGTCGCCTAGTTTTGCTCCACCGAGCGCCACTATCGCGTCATAGCCCGCCCGTACACCGTCAGCCAGGTCATGGGCGCCTGGCTGTCCCTTGTCACCCAACCTGGTCCCCATCGCCGTAAGCGCGGCACCCCACAGCACGCCGGACGTCCCGCCCGCCTTTGCTGCCCAGGCTTCACCCGCTGCAGTCAAAACTCCTTGTGGACCGGCACCCTGCGCGGCTGCGGCCTGCGCTGCCAGCGTCGCGTATTCGGTTCCGCGAACCATCCCGCGCCCGTGGTCTCCATCACCTGCCACCGCATCGATGCGACCCAGTTCTTCTTCGTTGACCGCCATCACCCGAGCGAGAGCATCGATCACCGTAGCCACAGTTTCTCCGCACAGCCGTCCCCGGTCGTCGCCCGCAGCGCTCACACCGGACGTCTCTTGCACGGAAGTGGTAGTACGACGCTCCCCCGATCGTGTTGCCACACCGAATGTTCCGCGCCGAAATGCCGGAGTGTCCGCGGCTGCGGTCCAGAACGATTCGAGTTCCTCGTCCAGCCACATGAGCGTCAGTGAACAACCGGCCATGTCGAGGCTGGTCACCAACTCTCCGACCTCCGGCGAGACAACCGTGTATCCGGCCTCCCGCAACAGCTTCGCCGCGGTAGCCCAGACCACGAACAATTCCTCGTACTTGGTACGCCCGAGTCCGTTGAGGATCACTGCGACGCGGGTCCCGGAGCCGTCCGGCCGTTCGGCAAGCACACCGTCGACCAATAGCTTCGCCAGTTCTGCGGCACTTGGCATCTCGTGCGTGGACACACCCGGTTCTCCGTGAATGCCCAGCCCCAGATCCATCATTCCGGTTTCCACGGCGAACAGTGGGTGATCTGCGCCCGGCATGGTACATCCGTCGAAAGCAACACCGAGTGTTCGCGTGTTGTCGTTTGCCGCGCGTCCTACTCGCTGTACCTCGTCGAGGTCGTATCCTGCTTCCGCAGCCGCCGATGCGATCTTGAACACCGTGAAATCACCGGCGATTCCGCGCCGCTTCGTGATGTCCTCCGCGGATGCACTGGCAATATCGTCGGTGACCGGTAGGTACCGAGCGTCGATTCCCTCGTGCGCCAAAGCTTGCACTGCGAGCGAGAAGTTCATCACGTCACCCGCGTAATTTCCGGTCGTCAGAAGCACGCCGGCACCGCTGTCTACAGCGCGAGCGACGGAGGTCGCCTCCGCTGCGGAGGGAGACGTGAAGATATTTCCCACTACTGCGCCGTCGGCGAACCCCGGCCCGACAACACCACAGAACGCGGGATAGTGGCCGGAACCGCCACCTACGACGACCGCAACCTTGCCCGGTCGAGTCTCCTGGGCACGTACAACACCGCCTGGCACACCGACAACATAGTCGGAGTTGGCGTCGAGGAAACCCTCGAGCATGTCTTCCGTAAATGTCGCGGGGTCGTTGAATAGCCGAGTCATGACAAAATACCTCTAACGCAGTCGATTTCCGGTTTCGGGGTCGAATAGATAGACACGTTCAGGAAGAGCAGTCGCCGCGCACTCGTCGCCTGCCGCAAACCTCTCGTGGGCCGGTGTCTGAACCATCAGCGTTGATCCCGAGCCCGTCGACTCGGTTCCCGCTGCATTCACCTGCACCAAACCGAACTCCATCAGGTGCTCGAAATGCTTCACGTGCACCGTGATCTGCCGATGCCCGGCAGGCCCCGACACCATAGTCATGTCTTGGGGGCGAACTCCGACCCGAACCGACTGCCCCTCAACGACATTGCGTGTCGAGACCGGTAAGGTACCAGCCGAGCCTATGGCAACAACCGCAGATCCGTTCTCGAGGCGCACAATTCCGTCGAACATGTTGATCTGCGGTTCGCCCACGAACTCCGCCACGAAGATGTTAGCTGGATCGTCGAACACCTCGTCAGGAGTGCCGTACTGCTGGATGATGCCACCGTCCATCACCGCAAGCCGGTCGGCCAAGCTCAGCGCTTCGACCTGGTCGTGAGTGACCACGATTGTGGTGTAGCCGAATTCGCGTTGCAGCATCTTCAGTTCACGCCGAACCCGTTGCCGTGCCGACGCGTCGAGGTGCGAGAGCGGTTCGTCGAGGAGCAGCACCGGCGGGTTGCGCACAAGCGCCCGAGCGAGTGCAACCCGCTGCTTCTGTCCGCTCGACAATCCTGCCGGACGCAAGTCGAGTAGGTCCTCCATCTCCAGACGACGGGCAATGGTGGACACCAGTTCGTCTGCGCCCGCTACTTTTCGGGCTTTCAATCCGTACGAGAGGTTGTCGCGCACCGAGAGCGGCGGATACAAAGCGTAGCTCTCGAATCCAACCCCGACGCCTCGTTTCCCGGGTGCCAGCTGACTGATCTTCCGGTCACCGATCAAGATCTCCCCGCTCGAGACGGTCTCCAGTCCGGCGATCATCCGAAGGGTTGTCGTCTTGCCGCATCCCGAAGGACCCAGTAGCGCAACCAATTCACCGGGTTCGATGTGCAGGTCGATTCCTTTGACCGCGTGGAATGTTGCCCGCCCACGCGAAGAGTAGGTCTTCTCCAGGTTGTCCAAGGTCAGTGATTGCGCGACCTTCGCGCCGCTACGACTATCGGCGGTAGTGGTCATCGCCCATCCTCCTGTGCTGCGTAGGTCGTTACACTTTCGCCGGTCCTACCGGCGCCGACGATCGCGCTGCCGAGTCGTCGACTGTCTGTTCCTTCTGGTGCGCCCTCGAACAGGTGAATGTTCTGGCGAGCCACTTCCACAACGATCTCGGCACCTTCGACCGCGAGCGAACCACCCGACGACAGACCGATCATCGTGACCCCGCCGCCGAGATCTATCGAGAGTTCGACATTGCGGCCAAGCCGCTCTACCAGTTGAATCCGGCCGCGTACGGCCACCGCGGCGGAGTTTCCCGAGTAATCTGCGCGAATCTCGATGTCACACGGTCGGATACCGATTCGAGCGCCGACCGACGACGAAATCGAAATGTCGGCCGGAATCGCGACCTCCAGCTCGGTGCCCAGAACCCGGAGCACCGCGCCGTCGACCGCTGCGTCGAACACGTTGATCTCGGGTTGACCGAGCGAGCGTGCCACGAACGTGTCAGCGGGCGCATGCCAGATGTTGGCCGGGGTGTCGATCTGGACCAGCCGCCCTTCCCTCAGGATTGCGATTCGATCACCCAGCGCGAGCGCTTCCTGATAGTCGTGCGTCACGTACACCGTTGTGGTATTGGACATCTGGCCGAGCTGACGCAATTCTGCACGCATCGCAGCACGTAGTTTGGCGTCGAGGTGTGAGAGCGGCTCGTCGAGGAGGTACACGTCAGCCGGCCGCACCAGCACACGACCGAGTGCGACACGCTGCCGTTGTCCATTGGACAACTCTCGCGGGAACCGCTCGAGCAAGTGGTTGATTCCCAGCGTTTTCGTGACCGCGTCGATACGGCGCTTCTGCTCGTCCTCCGAGTATTTTCCGGTTCGACCGGATTTGAGTGGTGACGCCAGATTCTCCGACACCGTCTTCTGCGGGTAGAGGGCGTAACTCTCGAAGGCCATGGCGACGTTACGGTGGTATGGCTCGACGAGAGTCATGTCCACTCCACCGATGTCGACGGTACCGTCGTCGACTTCGACGAGTCCGGCTATCGACTTGAGCGTCGTGGTCTTGCCTGCGCCGGAAGGTCCCAGAATGACCAGGAATTCACCGTCTGCCACGTCGAGGTCGATACCGTCGATGCCCACGGTCTTTCCGTAGTGCTTCGTCAATGCTTTGACAGTAAGTGCGACCATCAGGATTTCACCGCCCCAAACGACAGTCCGCGGACAAGGTATCGCTGAATCGTCAACGCCAGAATCAGCGGTGGTAGAGCAGCGATCACCGCCGCCGCAGCTGTCAGGTTGTAGTAGGCCTGTCCGCCGCCACCGAGGAACTTGGTCACCGCGACGGTGACGGTTCCTGCGTTACTGTCGGCCAGGATGAGAGGGAATACGTAGTTGTTCCACGCGAAGATGAACGAAAGCAAAGCTGCCGCAGCGATTCCGGGACGAACAAGTGGCAGTGCCACCATCACGAACGCGCGCTTACGGGTGTATCCGTCCAACAATGCTGCTTGCTCGAGGTCTTCGGGAAGGTCTTCGAAGTACGAGCGCAGGATCCAGACCACCAGAGGCATCGTCACCAGTTGAAGAACCCACACCATCCCGAGTTTGGTGTCGAACAACCCGATCTGGTTGTAGATGACGAACAGCGGGACGATCACCATCAGCTCCGGCGCAAAGCGGAAGGAAAGCATGTTGAACATCAAATCGTTGGATCCCTTGTACTTCCAACGCCCGGCAGCATACGCCGCCGGAATTCCGACAGCCAACGAAACAAGAACAGCGCCACCACAATTGATCAAGCTGGTCAGCAGGGCCGACTTGAAGTCGACACTCGTCAGATCCGTGCCCTTCTGACTCAGCACGGTTCCGAAGTTCTCGAACGTGGGACTGAACTTGAAGTATGTGGTGGTCTGCTCGGCCGGAGTCTTCAGCGCCAGCAGAAACATCCACAGGATGGGAAAGAGCGAGAAGACGAACCACACGACCAACACGATGTCCGCGGCTACGGCACCGACGGTGAATCTCTTCTGGCCTGGCATCAATTCACTGGCCATGACTTTACGACTCCGCTCCGGCAGCACGACGCTGCGCCTTGCCCAACACGCTCACCAGATAGCGCGCGGTGACGAACACGATGATCCACAGCAAGAACATGTAGGTGCTGCCGCGGGAATAGTCGAGATTGATGATCGAATCCTCGAATGCACCGATCTGGAGCGTTCGGGTGGACAGTCCTGGTCCACCCGCAGTCAGGACGTACACCGCGTCGAACACTTTGAGGTTGTCCATGAATCGGAAGATCACGGCGACCAGAATGTAGGGCCACAACATAGGCAGCATGAGCCTGCGGAACATGTAGAACCAACTGGCACCGTCCACCTCGGATGCTTCGAACGGCTCCTTCGGCAGCGAACGCATTCCGGCGAGAACAAGAATCGCCACGAAGGGAGTGAAGATCCACAGGTCCACCAGAATGACCGACCACAGTGCATTCTGACTGCTCAACCAGTCGAATGTGTTACCCAGTCCAAGAACGTGATTCAAAATTCCGAACTGCGGATTGAACATCAGTTTCCAGATCACACCGGCGATGACAGGTGCAATCATCAATGGAAGGATCAGCACCTTCTCGAAGATCTTCCCGATCAAGCTCGAACGGTTGAGCAGCAACGCGATGCCGACGCCGATCACGGTTTCGACCGCTGTGGCAACAATCGCGAAGACTCCGGTCACGCGCACGCTGGTCCAGAAGCTCGAGTCGCCCAGGACACTCGCGAAGTTCTTGAACCACACGAACTGTGGATCAGGATTCACCGCTGCGTAATTCAGGAACGAGTAGTACGCGCCGATCACGAACGGGTAGAGAATTCCGACAACGATCACCACAGCCGGAATCGAGAGGATGTAGGGTCGCAACTTGCGTCGCCACATCGGCACTTCGGGAGGTTCGACGTTGCGGGGCGATGCGTCTGCCGGTTTCGCGGAGGGTGCCTCCGACGGCGGACGGGTGGATTGGGTAGTCACTATTCCTTACTCCCTTGCTCCGGTGATCCGCCGCGGATCAGAGGTTTACCTTGGATGTGTTGGTCTTGGCGAGCGAGGAGAGCGTCGACTGCGCATCCTTGCCGCCGTAGATGTCCTGCAGCGCCACGGCCCAGTCCTCCGTGGTGTCGAAGAACTTCTTCTGAGGCGTGAACTGGATTTTGGAACTGCCGATCACCGTCTCGAATGTTTCGAGGTAGCCCGGCATACCATCGCCGACTTCCTGTTTGAAAGTCTCGTCGAACACGGACTTGCGTACAGGGTTCGCGAAGATACCCGATTTGACGGCGTCGTTGAGTGTTCCCTTGCTGGTGGCCCACTGCAGGAAAAGCCAGGCCGCATGCTTTTTCTCGGAACGCGCATTCATCGCCAGCGACCACGTCCACAAGTTGGTCGCATAGCTGCCGTCCGGCCCGGCCGGCCCCGGGTACCAAGCGAGGTTCCCGGCTTCCCGACTCGCTCCGGGCTTGTTCTTCGGGTACGTCGCACTGTCTGCGTCGTACACCATCATTGCCTTGCCGTCACCGAGATCGCCTGTTGCCTGCGGATAGTCGTACGTTGTCCACGAAGTCGGTCCGGCAGCGTGCATCATGTCGATCCACTTCTGCGTGAAGGCCACCGCCTTGTCCGAATCCATGGTGGCGACCAGTTCGCCATCGCGGAGTTCGTAGTCCTTGGCACCCTCGCGGCTGAACTGCGTCATGAATCCGGGGTGAATCGTCGCCCAGGACTTCGACCCTCGCGTGGCGATTCCGTAGACGTTCTCACTTCGATCCGTGAGATCCGTTGCAAGTTCGATCAATCCGTCGAATGTGTCAGGGAGTGTAATTCCCTTGTCGTCGAAAACCCTCTTGTTGTAAGTGACGACATTGTTCTCGAAGCCCAACGGTAACGCCCACTGTCCCCCTGTTCCGAGAGGGGATCCCAGTTCGAAATCCCAACGGGTAGAAGTTCGCAGCCCCTCGTAGATATCTTCGAAGTCGTATTCGTCGCTCGTGGCGGACGTGTTCTCGAGCCACGGTTTCAGGTCCTCCAGCCAAGCCGGTGGACCGTACTGCCAGATGAAGTACGCACCGAGCATGAACACGTCGTGCTTACCGGTTCCGCCTGCGAGTTCGGTGTTGAGTTTGGTGAAGTAGTCCGCCTCCGGCACCAGATCCGCCTTGACCGTGATTCCGGTCAGCTCGGTGAAATCAGCAAGGAGTGGCTGCAACGCCTGCTGATACGGGTGCGGAGTCTGCAGGATGTTGATGCTCGCGCCTTCCAGCGCCCGCCAATTGAATCCGCCGGTCACCTCGGACGCGCCGTTAGTCGGCTTCTCACCACCGCCGACACCACAGGCGGAAAGTATGGGCACACTTGCAGCAGCCATTCCCGCGATACCGAACGCCCGCAGCATCTCTCGACGAGAGAGCTGCGGGCCACCGCTGTAAGGGACGCGGGGTGTGAAACGACTCATGTGGATTCTCCGCTGAATGGATGAGTGGGATCTCGAACGACCTGCGGCACAGGTCGGTTGTGCGAACTGTCAGGGAATGAGTGAGACCTTCACGGACTCGGCGCCACTGGCGACCAGATCGAGCCCCTTCTGGAAATCTTCCAGCGGAAGCTGATGCGTGCAGATCTTGTCCATCGGGAGCAGGCCGGACTCGATCATCCGGATTGCGGCAGGCCAGCAGTCGGGCCCCAGGTGCGCCCCGAGGACATCAAGTTCCTTGTCGTCGCTGATGATGCTCCAGTCGACGCTGACGTCGTCTTTGAACACCCCGTATTCGACGTAGGTGCCAAGCTTACGCAAGATGTTGAGGCCCTGGGGAACTGCGGACGGATGGCCTGTCCCTTCGAGATAGACATCGGCCCCGTACCCGTCGGTGAGATCCTTGACGATCTGCACGGCGTCCTCGTCGGCGATGTTGATGACGATGTCGGCTCCGCACAGTTTGGCGAGCTCGAGCTTTTCCGGTGCCATGTCGAGAGCGATCACGTGCGCGGGGCTTTTTGCTCGCGCCCCGGCGACCATTCCCAGCCCGATCGGCCCGCAGCCCGCAACCACAACAACGTCGTCGAAGGTAATGCCTGCTCGTTCGACTGCATGTAGTGAGCACGACAGCGGCTCGGCAAAGGCGGCATGCGCTGCCGGCAGATCCTTGGATACCTTGTGCACCAGAGCTTCCACTGGGTAGACCATGAATTCGGCCATCGCGCCGGGGGTGACACGCTTGAATCCGTACAGGTTGTGCGGCTGGCACATGTGATACTGCCCGCGCTTGCAGTAGCGGCACTCCCAACACGGGACGATCTGTTCGGAGACCACACGGTCGCCCACCTGGATCCCCCAGCGCTTCGACCCTGCCGCATCGATCGAGACAACCTCACCGACAAATTCGTGCCCCGGAATGACCTCGGTCTCGGCCCAAGCCGGACGGTTTTCGTCGCCCCAGAATTTTGCGGCACCGTGGTAGCACTTCAAGTCGCTCGCACAGATTCCGACTGCTTCGACCCGAACCAGCGCTTCACCGGGGCCCGGTACAGGCTTCGGCACTTCTTCGAGTCGATAGTCGCGCGGACCGTGGCAGATGACCGCCTTCATCGTCTCGGACATCTTTGTCTCCTCTTGGGATCAGGTCTGGATGGGGCGCAATGCGCTGGTCCAGTAGCTGCACATGAACACAATTTCATGTGTCGGCGGTCACAGTATCGGATCCTTTTACATATGTCCAGCACAATTGTTCATTTGAACTAGGTGCGTGAGCATCTGTTCATGCGGTACCTTTCTGTCATGCCGATCAGCAGCTCAGACGCGATGCCACTACCCGCATCCACGCCTGCCGGCTCGACATCGACCAGCACAAACAGCACATTCACGCGCGCGTTGCTCTACACCGCGGCCAAGCTCTACTACGACGAAGAAGCTACTCAGGCCGAAGTCGCAAAAGCCCTCGGCACCAGCCGTGCCACTGTCAGTCGCATGCTTTCCGAGGCGCGACGGCAGGGCATAGTCCGCATCCAGGTCGTACCGCCGCAAGAAGAAGCACACGGAAGCCTGGCCGAGCGGTTGCGCGTCAAACTCGGACTGCACCGCGTGTACCTGTCTGGACCTCTGCCCACTCCGGCGCAGCAGAAGGGCACGGTCGACGTCATGGGCTCGGTACTTGCCCCGGCGACAGCCGAGGCCCTCGCCGGGGCCGGCCTCATGCCAGGTGACGTACTGCTCGTGTCCTCCGGGCGCACGGTATACGAAGTCGCACAATATGATCTGACACCCATCCCAGGGGTCCTCGTCGCTCCCACTGTTGGTGGCAACGACCAACCGGAAGAGTGGTACCAGACCAACGAGATCACCCGCTTGATCTCGAACAAGATCGGCGGACGTCCGAATTATCTTTTTGCGCCGGCGCTTCCAGGACCCGATCTGTATCCGACCCTCACCAAGGATCCGGCCATACAGCGAGTTCTCGGCCTGTGGCCACAGGCTCGGGCTATCCTCATGGGCATCGGCGCTCCACCTCTACTGCGCGCCGACATTCCGCAGTTCGTCCCGATAACGTCGTCATCGCTTCGAGAAGCCGTGGGCGACATCTGCTCTCGATTCTACGATCGCGACGGCAACACCGTCGACTTCCCCGGTAGCGAACGCCTTATTGCGCTCGAACTGTCTGCACTGCAAGATATCCCGGTGGGCATCGCCGTGGCCGTCGGCGCCGAGAAAGTCGCTCCTATCATTGCCGGTGCGCGCAGCCGGTACTTCAATCAACTTGTCACCGACCCAACCACCGCACAACAGATACTTGCGGTCGAGTAACTTCGAAAGGCTTTGCCATGCCTACTGCGTCAGCTCGCCCGCTCGCCGGAAAACGCGCTCTTGTCACCGGAGCGTCGAAAGGCATCGGCGCGCAAATCGCACACGCCTTTGCCCAGGCCGGCGCGGACGTAATCGTCTCCGGTCGTAGCCGCTGCGAACTGACAACGCTGGCCGACCGACTCCGCGACAGTTTTGCCGTCCGCGCCGAGATTCTCGTTGCAGATCTCGCATTACCCGACGCACCGACACAGGTCGCACAGGAGTCTCTCGCGGTATTCGGTGGCCTGGATGTGCTGGTCAACAACGCTGGAATCTCGTATCCCGAATTTGTCACCGACATCACCGAACCCAACTTCGACGCGGTTCTGAACGTCAACCTCCGTGCGCCGGCCTTGCTAGCCGCGAAGATCGGCTCAGCCATGGCCGACGCGGGCGGCGGAGCCATCGTGACGGTTGCTTCGGCAGCAGCCTTGCGCGCGTTGCCCGAGCACTATTCGTACTGCATCGCAAAGGCCGGGTTGGTGATGGCCACCAAAGTGCTTGCCTTGGAATTAGGTAGCCGCGGCGTCCGGGCCAACTCGGTCTGCCCGACGGTTGTACTCACCGAGATGGGCCAGACGGTATGGGGTGAACACGACAAGGCTGCACCAATGTTGAACCGTATCCCGACTGGGCGCTTTGCCATGCCGGACGAGGTATCCGAAGCCGTCGTCTGGCTGGCGTCGGATGCCGCCGCCATGGTGAACGGAACCGACCTTCCCATCGATGGCGGCTACCTCGTAAGCTGAGCGGCCGAAGCCATCGGACCGTTCAGCCGAACTCGGCGAGGGCGTGGATCTGTTCTTTCGTCGACGGGTACAGCGTCAACCACGTTTGATACAAATCCTCGTACATCGCCTTGTTGGCTGCGTTCGGCACTACTTCGTGCGACAGAGTCGTCCAATCGGTATCCGGCGCAACAAGTCCGGTCCCGATCGCAGCCAACAGCGCATCGCCGTAGCTGGCGCCGATGGTCTGAGCCGGAACCAACTGCGTGTGTCCGGTGATGTCGCTGATCGCCTGTGTCCAGACCCGACTCTTGACCCCGCCTCCCACAGCGATCGTGCGGCGAACAGGTTCATCTGTGTCACCGAACATTTCGAGTATCTGACGGATTCCGAAGGCGATACCTTCATAGGCGGCCCGAAACAGATGCCCCCGGCCGTGGCGCAACGACAGTCCTGCGACGACGCCTCTGGCTTTGGGGTCGAACACGGGGGTACGTTCGCCGGCGAAGTACGGCAGGATCAGCAGCCCTTCGGCGCCGGCCGGCACGGCCTCGGCCTCGGCGAGCAACTGTTCGAATGGTGCATCACCGGTGAGCTTTTGAAGCCATCCGGTCAGGCTTCCGGCAGTGGAAGTGCCGGCCGCGAGTGCCAGAGTATTCTCCTGAACCCCTGCGGTTGTCCACAGTGCCGGATTGCTGTGAAACTTGTCGAGCACCTGTACCAGGAACATCGTCGACCCGTACATGAGCATGAGATCCCCGGGATGGCGGGCCCCCACACTGAACCCCTCGGAAAAGGCGTCGACAGTACCCGCGACAACGGGCGTCCCGGCAGGTAGTCCGGTCTGCTCGGCCGCATCAGCATGTACCAGTCCGACAACATCACTCGGCCATACCAAACGAGGCGATTCCAGATGCCCCAGAATGCGATCCAGCCAATCGGATTTCCAGCTGAAGTCTCGGACCGAATAAAGCGGATCACACTGACTGGCCGTGTGATGATCCTGAACGTACTCACCGGTCAGCTTTGCGGCGATGTACGAATTCGAGCCGTACCACCGCGTCGCCGCGGCAAAAGTTTCCGGTTCATGGATGCGTACCCACTCGATCTTCGGTCCGACGGCCTGACTCGACAGGAGTTTGCCACCACAATCGAGTATTGCCTCCTCGCTGAACAATTCGGTCAGCGAGGCCACTTCTGCCGAGGCTCGACTGTCGATTCCGTAGAGGATAGCCGGACGAACAGGACGAAGTTCACTGTCGCACAACACCAGTGCCGGACCGACGCCACTGACACATACGCCGGCCACCTTGGCAATCGTGGGAACCTGCGCCACAAGACGTTTCGATATCTCACAGACCTCGGACCACCACATCTTCTCGGCGTCCACCTCGGCCCACCCAGGGCGGGGCATCGAGATCTGGTGATCGATCTGCTCGGTCGCCAGGACCACACCGTCAGGGGTCACCAGAACCCCTTTGCTGCTACCCGTCCCCATGTCTATACCTACCAACAAGTCCACGGAGTCACCCTAACCGAGCGAGCGGTGTCAGGCTCTGTGGTTACACACCTTCGGTGAGTTCGCGCAACGACGCGTAGCGCTCGCGCACGTGGGGAGCTGGTTCGGCGTCGAATCGTCGCTCTTCCGGTTTCGGCCACACCGGCGGCTGCGTGTCCCCGGACAGTGCCCATGCTGCTTGCCTGCATGCCCCTTCGGCGACGTACTCACCCGGAGCAGGGATTACGACCGGAACTCCGAGAATTGCCGGCGCAATCTCACAGAGAGCGCGAGACTTCGCTCCGCCTCCGACGAGGAGAACTCGCTTCACCTCGACGCCCTGACGAACCAGATCGTCGACGCCGTCGGCCAAGCCGCACAGGAGCCCTTCGACTGCGGCGCGCGCGAAATGCGCCGGCGTCGAGTTCTGCAGCCGGAAGCCGTGCATTGCTCCCGTGGCGTCGGGGCGGTTGGGCGTCCGCTCGCCCTCGAAGTACGGAATCATGACCAGTCCGTCGTTTCCGAGGGGCGCGGTCAACGCCAACCGGGACAGTTCGGCGTGATCGACACCGAGAATGGACGCCGTCGCATCAAGAATGCGCGCGCCGTTGAGAGTGCACACGAGCGGCAGGTGCAGACCGGTTGCGTCCGCGAATCCTGCCACGTTTCCACTGGGATCGTGCGTGGGGGTGGCCGATACAGCCGACACGACGCCGGATGTTCCGATCGAGATGATCACGTCACCGGGGACTGCTCCCAAACCCAGTGCGGCTGCGGCATTGTCACCCGTACCCGGTCCGATGATTCCCCCGGAGCCAGTGTTTCCGATCTTTTCGTTCGGCGATGCAACTCGGGGAACATGGGGGGTGCGATCGCGAAATGCCAACGCCAGCAAGTCGGTACGGTATTCGCGCGTCGAGGCAGCGTAATAGCCGGTTCCACTTGCGTCGCCCGCGTCTGTGGCGAGCTCCTCGATTGAACCGGACCCGCCCAATTTCCAGGACAGCCAGTCATGCGGAAGACACACCGCGGCAGTGCGATCGGCGTTGCCTGGCTCGTGATCTGCGAGCCATCGAAGCTTGCTTGCCGTGACCGCGGCGACCGGAACTACGCCAACCGCGTCGGCCCACGCCTTCGATCCGCCGAGTTCTTCGACCAGATCCGTCGCAGCCTTCGCCGAACGAGTGTCGTTCCACAGCAGCGCCGGCCTGACGACCTCGCCGCCGCTGTCCAGACACACCATGCCGTGCTGTTGAGCTCCGACGGATACCGCTGCGACGTCGCCGAGCCCGCCCGCCGCGGCGATTGCATTGTCCATCGCCTCGAGCCAGCATGTCGGATCTATCTCGGTACCGACGGGATGGGCCGCCCGCCCTTCTCGTACCAGTTCTCCCGAATCGGCATCACGGACAATGACTTTGCACGACTGGGTAGACGAATCGATACCGGCTACGAGGGTCACACTGGCGTCCTTTCCGAAGGACCGTCAGCTCGCGTTGGCGACCGCGGGCATCCGGTTGCTGCGCTTACGCAGCGATCGCACATATTCTGCGCGCTCGGTCTCCGTCATTCCACCCCAGATGCCGTAAGGCTCGTGGACGGAGAGTGCGTGTTCGCGGCACTGCTGGAGTACAGGGCACGTCGCGCAGACCTTCTTGGCGTTGCGTTCACGGTTCTCGCGAGCGTGTCCACGCTCGCCGTCCGGGTGGAAGTAGACCGCGGAATCGTGCCCACGGCACGCTCCCTGCAGCTGCCAGTCCCACACTTCGGCGGTCGGGTACGGCATCGGAAGGTGCTTGTGCATGATGGCGACCTCAATTCCTTACTCGGGTGAAACGGATTCGGGTGACTCGGGGCTGACGCCGGGTCGGACTTATCGACGCCTGGCCGATTGGCCGAGTCGATGTGCACAGACCGTTGCGAGTTCGCCGGTGACCGGCGGAGTCAGCGCTACGACGCCGTCGTCGAGAATTGCCTGCAGCCTGCGGAAATACTCGTCCGGGGCGAGGCCGAAGGTTACAAAGATCTCTTCGTCAGGTCCACCGTCGAACTGCTGCCACTTACGTGCGAACTCGACGATCTCTTGTGTATCGGTGCGGCTCATCAGGTTCTCCCCTGTTTGTGCGCCCTGCTTCACAGAAACTGCGACTCGTCTCCTCGGACGCCCGTGGCAGTGAGTCAAGACACAGACTATGCCTACTTCTGCTTTTTCACAAGACCTACTTACGTCTTTTTGTGGACAAAGTATGCCAACTTTCGCACGCTGAAGTTACCGACGAGGAATGCTTGAATAGGACAATGACCCGACCGTCCACGACTCCGGCTACCGCGGGAGAGGTATTCACGCTGATACGCAGCGGTTCCGCGACCACGCGCAGCGAGATCGGGAAGCTCACCGGCCTGTCCAGGACGGCGGTATCGGCCAGGGTTGCAGCACTTCAATCGCTTGGTTTGATCGCCGATGACGACGAGGGCCCGTCGACGGGCGGCCGGCCGCCGTCCACTCTCACCTTCGCGAACTCGTCCGGCGTGGTTCTCGTCGTGGCAATCGGTCGATCGCGGGCACAACTTGCCGTCACCGACCTGGCGGGCACGATCCTCGCGGCAGAAGACATCGACAAGTCGGTCGGGGTCGGCCCCGACGAACTGATGCCCGAAATTGCCGAGCATCTTTCGTCACTACTGGCCCAGGTCCACCGCGCACCTACCGAGGTCATCGGAATCGGACTGAGCATTCCCGGAACGGTCGACGTCGCCGCGGGAGCGAGCCTCGACTCTCCGATGATGGCGGGATGGGACGGCGTCGCTCTTGCCCCCTATCTGGCATCGGTGACCACGGCGCCACTGTTCGCCGACAACGATGCCAACGTGATGGCCCTGGCCGAATTGAGCGAACGACGCGAGAGTGCGCCCAACCTCCTGATGATCAAGGCGTCAACCGGCCTCGGCGCAGGAATCGTCATGGGCGGAATCCTCCAACGCGGTTCACTCGGAGCGTCCGGCGAGATCGGGCATACCAAAACCGCTGCAGCGCGGGGCATGAAGTGTCGCTGCGGCGATGTCGGCTGCGTCGAAACCGTCGCCAGCGGTTGGGCTCTCGTGCACGCCCTCCGAGATCAGGGCCGAAGCGTCGGGCACGTGCGTGACGTTGTCCGCCTCGCCCTGGACGGCGACAGTGAAGCCCGCCGGCTCATCAGAAGCAGCGGCCGACTTATCGGCGACGTCATTTCCGGCGCGGTAAACCTCCTCAATCCCGAGGTCCTGATCATCGGCGGCGACATGGCCGAGGCAGACGAGCTCTTCCTCGCCGGACTTCGGGAGTCCGTCTACGGCAACGCAACGGCGCTTGCCACCCGAAAGCTTCAGATCGCTTCGGTCAGCCACGGCGCACAATCCGGGATCCTCGGTTGTGCGGTTCTCGTCCTCGACCATCTGCTCAGCGCCAGGGAAATCGATCTGCGGATCGCCGCGTCGCTCCACACCTGAGCAACTGATTTCTCGCATGCTCTGAACCAGATAATCAGACCTTTCCAGCACCCCTTGTGTTGACGCTCACACTTCTGCATAATTCATTACCTACCGATCATTCGGTTGCCAATATCGACAATGAGATCGCGCAGGAACGCTCCGAGTCAGCCAAAAGCATGCACCGAGCACACCGGCAACGTCGCAGATCGAACAGCGTTTCTCCCCTGTTCCGACTTCGCAGTTCACCGCGCCGGTGAACCACGTGACTGGCAGAAAGTAGCTCGATGACCACAACCAGAACTGGCACCAAGCCCGCCGCGAAGGAGTACGACCGCGCCGCGATGGCGTCGATGGTCGGCACCACCGTCGAGTGGTACGACTTCTTCATCTACGCCCAAGCCGCAGCCCTGATCTTTGCCGACCTGTTCTTCAAGCCGATGGGCTCGGCAGGCCAGATCGTCTCCTACGTCACGGTCGGCATCAGCTTTGTCTTCCGTCCTCTCGGCGCCATCGTGGCCGGATATCTCGGCGACAGACTCGGCCGTAAACGTGTCCTGGTCGCGACGTTGGCGATGATGGGGGCCGCGACGGTTCTCATCGGCGCGCTGCCGACGTATGCCTCGATCGGGATCTGGGCGCCGATCCTGTTGATCCTTCTCAGAATCGTGCAGGGATTCTCGACGGGCGGCGAATGGGGTGGGGCTGCTCTTCTTGCCGTCGAACACGCACCCACCAAGCGTCGAGGATTCTTCGGAGCGTTCGTCCAGATGGGCGTACCGCTCGGAATGTTGCTCGCCACCGGCGTTTTGGCACTGTGCACGTTCACCCTCACGGACGAACAGTTCACCACCTGGGGATGGCGAGTGCCGTTCCTGCTCAGCGTCGTGCTGATCGGCGTCGGCTTCTACATTCGAAGCAAGGTCAGCGAGTCACCCGTGTTCGCCGAACTCAAGGAACGCCGCACCGAGAGCAACACGCCTATCCGAACTCTGTTCAAGAAACACCCGAAGCAGGTCGTACTCGCGGCCCTCTCCTTCATCGGCACAAACGGCAACGGCTACATGGTGATCGGCGGATTCATCGTCGCGTACGCAACCAAGACCTACGGCCTGGGTAAGACCGAACTACTGATTGCCACGCTCGCAAGTGCAGTCACGTGGGGCGTTTTCACCATGATCGGCGCTTACTGGTCGGATCGGCGCGGCCGCACCACGGTGATGAACGTCGGCAACCTCGCAATGATCCTCTTCGCGGTGCCGTTCTTCCTCCTCATCGACACCGGCAATCTCGGCTGGATCTACGTGGCAATGATCCTGTTCTCGGTCGGACTCGGACTGTCGTACGGACCTCAACCGGCATTGTTCGCCGAACTGTTCCCAGCTTCGATCCGCTACAGCGGCGCGTCGATCTCCTACGCCGTCGGCACCATTTTCGGCGGCGCCTTTGCTCCCACCGTCGCCCAATGGCTCCTCGGCAAGACCGGTGGCACTCTTGCCATCTCGATCTATCTCGCCCTGTTGGCCGCAGTGTCGTTCGTCGCCACGATGCTCATCAAGGACCGATCTGGACGAGATCTGATGGTGTAATCGGCCTGAATGAGAACGCCCCACGGCGACGCGATGCCGGAGTTTGTCAGCCGAACTTTCGAATGGCGAACTCCGGCAACGTCTTCGCAGTATTCGCGGAGCGTACGATCTTGTGGTTCTTGCCTCTCATCAGCGCCAGTTGGATCCGCGATTCGATCCAGAACGCACCGCGTGGCGATCGGTTCCAGGTCTTGTGCAGCAACGTCTTCGTCGCTGCGACGGCGTCCGGCGAGCGAGTCATGATCTGCGACAACAGTTCCTGTGCCGGTTTGATCGGATTGTCACTTACTCCGCTCACGAACCCCCACTCGAGAGCCTGATTTCCATCGAACAGTTCAGCAGTCATGGCGAGGCGTTTCACGACGTCCATCGCCGCGAGTTCGCGCATCGTAACCGTTCCGGTCATGTCGGGGATCAATCCCCACTTCGCCTCCATCACCGAGAACGTGCAATCAGGGGTGGTGAATCGAAAGTCTGCGGCGAGCGCCAATTGCAGTCCCCCGCCGAAGCAGTGGCCGTGAACGACCGCGATGACCGGCACGGGCAATTCGCGCCACACCCAGCACGCACGTTGAAAGAGGTTGGTCTTCTGACCGGGAAATTTCGCAAAGGCCTTGGCCATCCGGCTCGGCTGCTTGCCGGCAGAAGCGAAGTCCAATCCGGCCGAGAATGCGTCGCCCGCGCCTTGCAGAACCACGCCCCGGATCGAACGATCAGTTCTGATCGTTCGGGCCGCGTCCACCAGCGCGTCGAGCATGTCCAGATCGAGACCGTTGAGTTTCTCCGGCCGGTTCATCGTCACGTACGCCACCGACTGCACTACCTCGACACGAACACGATCACTCACGGCAACTCCTCCGATTCGACATATCCCCGACGAACTTACCTGAGAGTAAGTTCGTCGGGGATTCGTCATACCATCTCGGCAAGAAGTTCCATCGTCACTTGCCCGGCCGGATCCGAATCAGTGGATGAAGGCACGGCCACGACGGTGTCCACACCGACCGCTCGATACGCCTCGAGTTGCTCGCGCGCATCGGCCGCGGTTCCCACGATTCCCACTGTCGCGACCATCGCGTCCGAGACCTGACTCAAGATCTCTCGAGGCGCGGTCCCGGCCCTGGCTGCCTCGATCACGGATGCAAACCCTGCTCGTACGAACATGTCCGAGTACCCGGGGGCAGCGAGATACGGCACAAGCCCACGTCTGAGCTGATCGATCGACATCTGAGTTGGGCCTTCGGTTGCCACGGCCGCCGGCGCCCAAACCGACACCTGGGGCATTGGCGTTTCCATTTCAGCCGCGATTTCCTTGCACCGTGCGATCAGGCGCCCCGCTTGCTCCGGGCTGACCAGATTGAGCACCAGTTCGTCGCCCAACTCCACCGCGGCGCGAAGGGCCTTGTCTCCGAAAGCTGCAACGATCAGCCGCCCACCCGGCGGCTGAAGTCGCAGTCGGTATCCACTGGTCCGCATCACCGTTCCGGCGACTTCGCCCCGCTCGCCGTTCATCAGCGCTCGCACAGCGCAGGCTGACTCCGCGAGTGCACGTGCGGCCCCGGATCTGCTTCGCCCATGCCATTTTTCGACCACGACAGTGCTGGACGTGCCCAACGCTATCGACACGTGACGCCCGGTCAGGTCGGCTACCGACGCCGCCCCGATCGCGATCATCGCCGGATCACGAACCGTCACCGCGAGCGGGCCGACCACCAACTCGGAGTGCTCGAAGCCGGCGCCGACTGACGTCGCCAGAGCAAAGGCGTCGTACGTCGCCATCTCCCCCACCCACACTCGGCCGAACCCCAGTTTGTCGGCGAGGCGTGCAGTAGTGGTCACCTCCCGCGGCGGACGGTCCTGCCACAAGCCCAGGGAGATATCGATCGTAGGCAGTCGGCTATTCGAAATCGGAGACAAGACCCATTCCCTTCAAGAGTGTCGGACGGTCGTAGTATTCGAGCCACTCTGTGACCAGCCCGTCTGCCATGCTGAGGATTCCGACAACAGGAACGACGCCGTGGGTTCCGTCGAAGTGGAAATCGTCCACTCGCTGTACAAAAACCCTGCCGTCGATCACGCCGAGCGACTCGATCTTCAGGGTGATCCGTTCACACTTGCTTGCCAGCAATGCAATTCGGCCCGCTACAGCCTCCTTGCCGACAAGCGGTTCCTGCATCACGCTGTGGAGCACACCGTCTTCGGCGAACAGGTCGACGACGCGTGCCCAGTCCATGACGTCCCACGCCTGGAACATCTCACGCGCCAACGCAAGCTTGTCACTGTCGTTCATCACACTCATGCCACACTCTTCTGTCGAAGCTCACGCTTGAGGATCTTTCCGGTCGAATTGCGCGGCAGTTCTTTCCGAATCTCCAGCCGCTCGGGAAGTTTGTACGACGCGATGCGCTTGTCCTTCAGGAACGCAACCAGAGCATCGAGTTCGAGTTCCGTCTCGGGTCGAAGTGTCACCACTGCTGCGACGCGCTCACCGAGCACTTCGTCGGGGTCGCCGATGACGGCCACGTCCGCGACGGCCGGATGCTCGGCGATCAACCCCTCCAATTCGGCTGGAGCGATGTTCATTCCACCGCGGATCACCAGGTCCTTGCCTCGATCCAGGTAGCGGAGGAATTGTCCGTGATCACCGGCAATCTCGAAGATATCTCCGGTGCACAGGAATCCGCGTTCGTCGAACGGTGACGGCCGATCGCCGAGATAGCCGGCAAAGACCGTCGGTCCGCTGATTCGCAACTCACCCGGGTGCCCGACTTCCGTGATGTCCTCGCCAGTGACCACGTCGACCAAGCGAACGTCCATCCAGTCCGAGATCCTGGTGCTCCAGCGAAAGTTCTCGACACCGAAACGAGGGAAGTACCGTGCGCGGTCGTCCGGATCCGGCATGTCCGCAGGCGAGGAGAGCAGACTGATGCCTTCGTTGGATCCGAAGAAGTTGATGACTCCGATTCCATATCGCTCCTGCCATCCCCGCACCATCGGAGGTTGCAGTGGCACAGAACCCGAACCGATCCGCGTCAAGCTCGACAGATCGACCGCCGCGAGCATCGACTCGTCGGCAAGCAGCATCCACAACAGAGCAGGCGGCGCTACCGTGTATGTCACCCGCTCGGCCTCGATCTGTCCGAGGAACACTCGAAGGTCGAACGGGTGGTGCTGTACCAGTACACATCCCGTGCGGAGCCAGGGCAGGAACATTCCGTTGATTCCGGCCATGTTGACCATCGGGAACGGGTTAAGCAGGACGTCGTCGACGACGATGTCGGGAGCATCGATCGTGGCCCAGCAGATGGCCAGCCACTCGTAGTGCGAACGTGGGACCCCCTTCGGCTCGCTTTCGGTTCCGGAGGTCCAACAGATCGTCATCGCGTCGTTGGGGTCGTTCGGATCTTCGGTGTTTCGTCTGTCCAGAGCACTTCGCTGCGATTCGGTGGCTGCGCGAGGACTCAGCCCCACGACGCCGGTGGGAAGCTCAGCCGGAAGCTCTGATTCGGGAGC
Source organism: Rhodococcus sp. APC 3903 (assembly GCF_030407755.1). Lineage (NCBI taxonomy): Bacteria > Bacillati > Actinomycetota > Actinomycetes > Mycobacteriales > Nocardiaceae > Rhodococcus > Rhodococcus sp. APC 3903. The sequence continues at coordinate 400,845 of NZ_JASDCV010000001.1, read as the reverse complement.
GTAGACGAATACCGATCTCAGAGAGGCAATCCGGGATCTGATTGCAGCGATCTCCGTAGCCGGGAATCTGTCGCCGAAGCTGGGCACGGTGACAAATGCTGCAAACGCCGCCTGGTTGGCCATTCCTTCCACTTCACGTTCGCGGTACTGCATGGGCAAGGGTGAGACCACGATCCCCAGCGACCACGCTGCAAGGTAGACCTCGACCAGTTCGACGGTGTTAGGCATCTGAACGCCCAGAACGTCTCCCCGGCCCAAGCCTGCCTCGGTGAAGCGCGCAGCGAGCGAGATGACTTCGCTCTCCAGTTCGTTCCAACTGAGGCGTCGTGGATCTCCGCCGGACAACTCGCTGCGGTTCGCCGGATCAACTACGGCAAGCTCGTCCCCTCGGGTCCGCACCTGCACCCGGAACACGTGATCGATCGTCTCGTCGGACCACCACCCTTTCGAGGTGTATTCGTCCACCTTGACGCGAGGATGCAATCCCCTGTGTGTCTTGTTCATTCGCGCACTCGATTCAGTTCTCGTAACGGCCGGAAATGTCGATCACGTCGCCCTGCTTCTCGAACGCCTGAGTAGCGTCATTCCACTCGAACGGCTGAAAGGCCAGGATTCCCAACGCATGGTCCGCGGTCATCGTGAACTTGATTCCGTCGATGAACATCGGCGGGTGGTAGTCCTGCGTTCGCGCGGCACTCATGATGGTGGCACGTGAGAGTCCGTCGGATGACTGAGAGGCCCGAGTGAAGTTGTCCACCAACAGGTCACCGATGGCCCAGCCGTTCACGGTGTAGCTGTTGGTCGGGGAATCTGCACCGTGAGCCGCTGCACCGGCGAGATAGTCGCGCACCGCCGCGTCGTCCTTGTAGAGAGCGTTGTTGGGATCCTTGAGCCACACCATCACCTGCTGCCCGTCGGCAGCATCACCGGCGGGTGCATACAGGGTCGCGCCGTCGACGCAGTTCGACGGCTGAATCACGGTGTCGGGCTTCCATCCGACACGTCCGATCGCCTGAGTGATCGCGAGGCAGTCGGTAGTGACACCGGCGACCACCAAAACCTCGGCGCCGCTGGCCTTGAGAGTCGAAGCCGCCGTCTTGGGGTCGGTCAGCGCCTCCTCCGCCGCGATCTCGAAGTTGGTTCCTTCGATCGCGGACTTGAAGCCGTTGGCGATTCCCTGTCCGGACTCGGTCTGGTTCGTGGCCAGTGCGACCTTGGCGCCGTTCGGATACTTCTTCTTCAAGCTCTCGACCACTACCTCCATCTCGACGCCCGGGTCCGGTAGATACTCCGTGGTCCACGGGAAGTCTTCGATGACCCGGAACTCGGGCATGCCTGCCTGCGCGAAGAGCAGCGGCACGCAGGCAGTGGTCTGATCGTCCGCGATGGCGTTCAACTGTCCGGCCCCGAAGGTACCCAGAACGTCGACCTTGTCCTTCTGAATGAACTCTCCGACGTTGGCTTTGGCGCGCTCCGGGGAGAATGCATCGTCCTTGACCACGACGTCGAGCTTGACGCCGCCGACGCCGCCGGCCGCGTTCTCCACCTCGAACCGTGCTCGCATTCCTTCGATCACGTTGCCGACGGCATCGGCGAGCGGGCCTGACGTCGGCCCACTCCATCCCACCGTGAGTTTGTCGGTGATCGGCGCTGCGGCACCGCTGGGATCACTGCAGTCGTCGACCGATACTGCTCCGGCCGATGTCGACGTGTTGCTCTCTGCGTCGGAGCTACCTCCGCAGGCCGAAAGGAGTAGTGCCGCAGCGGCGATGACTGCGGGAATCGTGGTCTGCCTTTTCATATCGTCCAGTTCCTTGCTGTGAGTTGAGGGAAACGAGAGTGGGCGAGGGAGACGGCGCTCAGGTGCGAGGTTCACCCTCGCGATACTTGGGATGATCTGCGGGAACCACGAGGACGAACCGTCGGAGCACGCTGTTGATCCGTCCGACGATTCCGTCCGGCATCAAGAACACGATCGCGATCAGCACCGCGCCGAACACCACTCCCGACACGGGGCCGTCGGTGACGCTTCCGGTGTAGTACGGCAAGAACACCACTGCCGTTGCCCCAACGATCGGGCCGAATTGGGTTGCGATTCCGCCCAACACCAGTCCGGTGATGAACTCGATCGACTTCATCAGCGAGAAGGATTCGGGTGAGAGCGCGCCGATGTACATCGTGAACAGCGAACCTGCCAGGCCCGTGATCGCGCCGGAAAGCCCGAAAGCGAGAATCTTGACCCGCGCGACGTTGATGCCATTTGCGCTCGCCGCGATCTCGTTGTCACGCACCGCGACCATAGCCAGACCGAATCGACTCTTGACGAGATTGCGAATCAGGAGCATGACGATCGCCAGAGTCACCACCGACACCCAAAAGGTCCAGAGGTAGGTGTCGGCTCGGGTCAGACCCGTCCATTTCGGCGGAACGAGCAGATTTGCGCGAACCACCATTCCGGCGGCACCACCGGTCAGATCCCCGGTCTTGCGGATCACCTCGGGAAATGCAACAGCGACGGCGAGTGTCACGAGAGCGAGATACAGCCCCTTGATCCGCAACGAGGGAAGACCGACGAGAAGCCCTAGTACAAAACACAATACGACCGCCATCGGGATCGTGGTCAACGGCGAGTATCCGCGATCGACGATCAGAACGCCGGTCGTGTACGCGCCCAGGCCGAAGAAGGCAGAATGGCCGATCGACAGAAGTCCGGTGTATCCGCTGACGATATTGAGTCCCGCAATGGCAATCGCGATGATGAAGACGCTCGTGAACTGCCCCACGCGAAACGGCGCGCTCTGTGACGCGAGAAGCAACGCACACACGGCAGCCAACAGCAGAACCAACTGGAGTATCCGGTACGACGTCGATCCGGCGACCACTACCCGCGGTCGCCTGACTGCCTTTTCGGCGAGGGTGGGTTCATTTCTCTCGGCAAGCGTCGTCATACCCGCTCCAGTTTCTTGGTACCGAACAGTCCATTGGGTCTGACGAAGAGGATCACTACGATGATCAACAGGGCGGATGTCTGCTGCAGCGAGCCGCCGATGACCGAAATGTAGCCGCTGAGCATCGATTCCAGGACACCGATCGTCAACCCGCCGACCACGGCGCCGACGAGACTGTCCAGGCCGCCGAACAGCGCTGCGGCGGATGCTGCGATGAAGATCGGGAACATGGTCGTGAGACCGAGTTGTTGCGGCGAGAGCGGAGTGACCAGGACACCGGCCAGGGCACCGATGGCAGCTGCTACTCCCCAACCGATTGCGAGTATCCGGCTGGTCGGAACTCCGGCGAGAGTGGCAGATTCGGCATTGTCCGCGACGGCACGCATGTGCAGACCGACTCTCGTCTTGCGAAAGAGCAAGGACATCAACACAAGTAGGACAACGAGCGCCACCAGTACGCCCAGTGCGTCGCCGTAAACACGCGCACCCCCCACCGAGATGTAGTCGGTCGGACCGTTGGGGAACGGGCTCGGCATGATCTTCGTATCGCTCCCCCACAGCATCCCGGCCAACGAGTTGAGCCCGGTGAACAATCCCAGTGCCACGATCAGCACTGCCATGTCGCTTCGACGCTGAACCGGCCGGATGAGCAGACGCTCCATCAATGCTCCGAGCAGGAACCCCAAAGCCAGGGCCGCTCCGATCGCCGACCAGATCGGCCAGGACATCGTCGTCAGCCACCAGGCGACAAAGGTTGTGAACAGGGCCAACTCGCCCTGAGCGAAGTTGATCGTGCCGGTGGCGCGAAACACCACCACTAGTGCCAGCGCGAGAATTGCGTAGATCGATCCGTTGGTCAATCCGGAGATGAGTCGTTCGAGAAAGAGTGTCACCGTTTACTCCTGGTACCCGAGGTAAGCGCTGCGCACGACGTCGTCGGAACGAAATTCCTCGGGCGTTCCGGCAGCGACGATGGTGCCTACGTCGAGCAGGAAGACCTTCGACGCGAGTTTCATCGCGAGATCGGCGTTCTGTTCCACGATCAGCAGTGCAGTTCCGTCGCTGCGGTTGATCGCACCGAGCGTGTCGAACAATTCGGCAATGACGATGGGCGCCAGACCCAGGCTCGGTTCGTCGCACAAAAGAAGGGTGGGACGGCTCATCAATGCCCGTGCGACCGCGAGCATCTGCTGTTCACCGCCTGACAGCGAACCGGCCAACTGGGTGGACCGCCTCGCGAGCACGGGGAATGTCTCACACCACCGCTCGATGTCGGCTTCGATCTCCGCCTTGTCCTTACGAAGGGCCGCGCCGACGAGCAGGTTGTCACGCACCGACAGTTGGCCGAGAGTTCCGCGGCCCTGTGGGACAAGGCTGACGCCGGCTGCCACGGCGCGTTCAGGTTTGGATCCCAACGGCGAACCGTTGAAGGTGATCGTTCCCTGATGCGGGATCAATCCGGCAAGCGCGCGCATCATGGTGGTCTTGCCTGCACCGTTCGCGCCGAGAACGACAGCGACCCCGCCGGGTTCCACGTCGAGCGAAATCCCGTGCAGTACATTGCCTCGCCCGTAACCGGCATGCAGATCGTCGACGCTCAGCAGGGTCATGCGGCACGTCCCAGGTACGCGTTGATCACGGCGTCGTCCTGCTGGATCTCCGCCGGGGTTCCCTGGGCAATTTTGTGGCCGAAGTTCAGGGCGACAACGTGATCGGAGATCCCGAGCACCAATCCCATGTGGTGTTCGACCAGAAGCGCGCCGAAGCCGAAGTCGTCGCGGAGCGAGACGATCAGTTCTCCCAGTTCTTTGACTTCACTGTGCGTGAGCCCGCCGGCAGGTTCGTCCAGCAGAAGCAGCGAGGGCTCGGACATCAATGCCCGTGCCAGTTCGACACGCTTGAGAGTTCCGAACGGTAGACCGGACGCGGGTGCGTTCGCGACGTCGACGAGTTCGAGACGTTCGAGCAGGTACCAGGCCTTCTCTCGAAGTTCTCGGACTCGGGCACGCGCCGGAGGCAGGCCGAGAAGCCCACTCGCGAGCCCGAAGCGACCTCGCGACGATCCACCGACCATGGTGTTGTCGAAGACACTCATGCCGCCGAACAGCGCGAGATTCTGAAAAGTTCGAGCGATTCCTGCAGATGCCAACGCATAGGGACGCAATCCCAACAGGTCGGTTCCTTGCCAGGTGATGACACCGCGACTCGGTTCGTAAATCCTTGTGATGCAGTTGAACAGCGTGGTCTTACCAGCGCCGTTCGGCCCGATGAGTCCGCAGATCTGTCCCGCGCGGACGTCGAAGCCGACGGCGTCGAGAGCCGTGACTCCGCCGAATTCGATCGACACATCGGAAAGCGTGAGTACGACCGGTGCATTCCCAGGTTGTGCGGGTGGTGTGTTTCCAAGCATTGGTTTCACCTCCTCGTGACACTTCAATTAACAGTGTGATAGAGATTACTACAGTAAACAGAGGCACTCCGTCAACGTGCGGCCCCCGATCCGGAGCCGAGAAGGGACATCATCGTGAGGTCCAACAACATTCACGCAGTCGACAGCGGCGGGGGCCCAGACGTCAGGGACTACAGCCCGGTCGACGCTCTCGTCGCCAAGCAGGAAATCTACGAGGTTCTGGCTCGTTTCCTCCGAGCCGCAGACCGCGGCGACGTCGAGGACGCCAGGCGGTGTTATCTGCCCGGCGCAACCGAAGACCACGGGGGTGTCTTCACCGGCACCGCCGACGACTACATCGACCACATCGCCGGGGCCATCACCCACCCACGATCGCTGACCACCCACGCAATGACCAACGTCTTGGTCGAACTCGACGGGGATACAGCACACGTCGAGTCCTACGTGCTTGCCTTCGCACGAATCAAGACCTCGGACGGAATAGCCGACACACTCACCGCGGCGCGCCTGATCGACCGCTTCGGTTTCGAGGACGGCAGGTGGGGAATCCGCCACCGCGCACTGCGGTGGGACTGGAACCACGACATGGCCACAGCCGAAGGCTGGATCTTCGGGATGCTCGCGCCTGAAACGTCATTGAAGAAGAGCAAGAAATTCCCCGACGACCTCATCTACACCCGACAGACACAGGAGAACTCATGACAACCTTTCGCGGAACTCCGGTCGAGGGTGCGACCGTCCTCGTCACCGGCGCCAATCGAGGCCTCGGGTTGGCCTTCGTCCAACAGGCGAAGTTGATGGGCGCAGCCAAAATCTATGCGGGGGTGAGAAATCCCGACGAGGTGCCGGCCGAGCTCCGAGCCACCGGTGCGCACATCGTCGAACTCGACGTCACCGATCCAGGACTCGTCGACACTGCCGCCGCGGCGTGCGGTGACACCTCGGTCGTCGTCAACAACGCCGGGCTGTTCACCGGGAATCGGCTGATCGAGGCCGACGACCGAGAGGCCGCTCGCGCCGAGATGGAGGTCAACTACTTCGGACCGCTGACGATGATCCGAGCCTTCGCGCCGGTCCTCGCCGCCCGCGGCGGTGGATCGATAGTCAACGTCTTGTCAGTCGCCGCAATCGCACCAACCGCCTTCATGGGCGGCTATTCACCGGCCAAGGCGGCTGCTCTGTCGCTCGGCGGCATCGCCCGTGCCGAACTCGAACCGCACGGCATCACCGTCACCTCGTTGATCGTCGGCAGTGTCGACACCCGCATGGCTTCACACGTGCAGGGCCACAAGGAAAATCCCCTCGACATCGCCGCGACCGGACTCGCCGCCATGCAACGCGGCGAGTGGACGTGCGACACCGATTTCATGGCAATCGACGCCCGTGCGCGTCTGGCTCGAGACCCGATTCGGTACGAACGCGGACTGGGCAAGCTCCTCTTCGCCGGCGAACTGACCACTCGATCATGAGCGATCCGATTCGTGTTGCCCAGTGGGCGACCGGCGCCATCGGCAAGACCGCGCTCCGCGGAATCATCGATCGTCCCGACCTCGAGTTGGTCGGCCTGTACGTCTACAGCGATGCCAAGGCCGGGCGCGATGCCGGCGACATAGCCAGACGCGCACCGACGGGCGTGATCGCCACACGCGACGTGGACGAGATCATCCGCTCGCGCCCCCAGGTTCTCATCCACAGTCCGCGTTTGCAGATTCCGTACGAACGCCACGACGACGATTTGTGCCGTCTGCTGCGCGCCGGGATCAACGTGATCACGACGGCCGGGCAGCACTTCCCCCGCGCACACGGCACCGAGCGCGAGCACATGTTCGCCCAAGCATGTAAGGAAGGCGATTCGACGCTCTTCGGCGTCGGAGTGAGCCCGGGCGTCATCGGTGAGCGATTGGCGTTGGCTCTGACGGGAACATCGATCGAACTGGACCGCATCACGATCGACGAGGTGCTCGACGCTCGCGGCATGCCTGACCCCGACTTCGCGTTCACCGTCATGGGAATGGGTTCGCCCCCGGAGGAACTGGACGGAACCGGGCCGTTGCCCTCGCTGTACGCGTCGCTGTATCTGGAGACCATCGCGTTCATGTGCGAACGTCTGGGGATCACCTACGACGAGGTCGTATCCGATCACAGGGTCGTTGCGGCGCGAACGGATCTCGACGTGGCCGCCGGACGCATCGCCGCCGGATCCGTCGGAACCACCGAATGGCGCTGGCACGCAATGGTCGACGGAAAGCAGTTCCTCACTCTGGCCATCATCTGGACCATGGAACCCGATCGTGAGGAATACGCGGGGCGCGATCAGTGGGAAGTCCACCTGTACGGCAAACCCGAGATCGTGATGACCGTCAATCTCGTCGAACCACAAGATCCGAACAGCCGGACAACCGCCGGTCAGTTCATCACTGCGGGCCCGGCACTACGCGCCGTCGAGCATGTACTCGCCGCTCCCACAGGCATTTTCGAACCCCCTGTCTTTGCCCCCTTCAGATTGGAGCATTCAGCATGACCACTCAGCCGACGGCCGTAGGTTCGACTGCCACCCGTGAACCCGCCACCCGCGAACCTTCTGTGAACGCGCTCCTACCCGATGGTCGCCCCGTGCAGAATCTCGAAGACTTGCTGCGCAGCCGGGCGATTGCCAGTCCGGAGAGCACCGCCGTCATCTCCGATGACGGCCGTACCAGTTTTCGCGAGCTGGACATCGAAGCAAATCGTGTCGCGAATGCACTTCTGCGCGATGGTGTTCGAACAGGTGACCGGGTGGCGTACATCGGCGCCAATGCACCGTCTTTCCTCTCCGTCCTGTACGGATCTTCGAAGATGGGCTCGATTCTGACGGCCGTCAACAATCGGCTGGCACCGGGCGAGGTCGACTACATCCTGAGCAACAGCGAGCCGACCGTCGTCGTACTCGGAGCAGGCGATGAGGGCCTCTCCGACGTCGCCGCGGCGGTCGGTAGCGTCCGGACCGTCGTCACGGTGGACGGTTCCGCAAACTCGGTCTCGTGGAACGACTGGCTCTCCGGTGCAGGGGACGACGACCCAGGAGTGTCACGCCTTCCCGACGATACCGCGCTGATCTTCTACTCGTCGGGAACCACCGGCCACCCCAAGGGAATCGAACTCACCGGCGCGAACCTCGGCCGCGCCCTCGCGACCATGTATCACCTGCTCGATCTCGACACCGATTCCGTGGCCATGTGCCCGGTCCCGTTCTTCCATGTGGCGGGGCTGGGTCTCGCTCTCGTCACGACGCTCGGCGGTGGCGCTCTACTTCTCAAGACCATCGCCGGTCCGCTGGAGCTGGTGGCGCTGATGCAGGAGTACCGGGTGACTCATGCGGTCGCTGTTCCCGCGGTGATCAGCGTCCTCACCTCCCTTCCTGCTGTACGCGAGGCGGATTGGAGTGCCCTGCAGTTCCTGGTCTACGGAGCGGCGCCCATGCCGCTACCCCTGTTACAGGACGCCACCAAGGTTTTCGGATGCAGTTTCCTGCAGGCCTACGGACTCACCGAGTCGACTGGCGGCGTCACCATGCTGACCCCCGAAGATCATCGGGCGACCGACGAGTCGACCGCGCATCGGTTGAAGTCCGTCGGGCAACCGATGTTCGGCGTACCCATCCGCATCGTCGATCCCGTGACGCTCGAAGACGTCCCGGTCGGTACCCGCGGCGAGGTGGTCATCGGCGGCGCACACGTCATGAGGCGCTACTGGCGCAACGAGGCAGCCACTGCGGCCACCATGTTGGACGGCGACTGGCTCCGAACAGGAGACGGCGGATCGTTCGACGAGGACGGGTATCTCTACCTCCACGACCGCCTCAAGGACATGATCGTCTCCGGCGGTGAGAACGTCTATCCCGCCGAGGTGGAGAGCGTTCTCTCCGGCCACCCCGACATCCGGGAGGTCGCGGTAGTCGGCATTCACTCCGATCGGTGGGGTGAGACTCCCATTGCGGTGGTCGTTCGTTCGGGCGATTCGGCTGTCACCGAAGCTGAGATCATCGAGTGGTCACGCGAGCGACTGGCGCACTTCAAGTGCCCCAGTGCAGTTCAGTTCATCGAGGAACTGCCACGCAACGCGAGTGGGAAGCTTCTCAAGACTCGTCTGCGACAGGACTTCGCTTGAGTCCATGACAAGAATTCGGGGCCGGTCGCTTTGAGCGATCGGCCCCGATTTCTGTCGTTCGATGTGAAGCTCGCTCAGCCTGGGTGAATCCGGAATTCGACGCCGCCGACGATCAGGCCGGGCTCGACGGTGTTCGCTCCGATCGACGCCGCCAGATCGACCGCACTGAGCATCGACCGCTCGCCCGGAACGAACGACACGGCGCGCGACCCCAGCGCAATCGAGAGTGATCGCGCCGAATCCAGTTTCTTGCCGAACACTTCGGCCCACAGCGCCGCCGTCTTGGCCGGATCGGGAGAGGACACGTCGACGCCGAGAATGTCGTCGACCCGTGGATCGAGTGAAACCTCCTTCTCCGTCTGGTCCCAGAACCACTCGTCGGCGTCGGGAATCTCGTCTAGTTCTACGAGCAGTCCGAGATCACCGGGATGAAGTTGGACGATCCGGTGACCGTAGGCCTCGAGATCTGCCACCGTCCGAACATCGGCCGCAGCTGCACGTTCCAGATAGGGCTCGATGTTCGAAACCTGGATCGAGAGTGCATAGCCGCCCTCCCCTCCGCCCTTGCGGATCCATCTCGCCAGCGAGACCGTCTCGTCGAGCGGTGCGACGATCTCGAGAAATGCCTGCGGCCCGACGGCCAAGGTCTCGTCGGCCAAACCGATGTCTTCGAGCAGCGGATCTGCGAATCCTGGTGCCAGATTCAACGCTTCACGTAATTGTTGACCGGTCTTGTCCAGGTCTCGTGCACCGATCACCACCTGCCGCAGGATCTCCCACGTGCCCGCGTCGTGCGTGCCCGTCACAGTCCGACCGCTTCGGCTGCGGTGTCGGCACTCTGCCAGCGTCGGAGCTCGGCACCCGGCGCCCACGTCGAGTGGGTGCCACTCGAAATCCGTTCGGGAAGGCGAAGTTTGCACAATGGTCCGTCTCCGACGCGGGCAGCGTCGAAGATCAGGCAGAAGGACGCGTCCTCGTTCATGTCGGTGGTCAACGTGATGAGATAGCCGTCGTCTTCGGCGGTACCACCCACGCGTGGTGCCATCGAGGTCTCGCTTCCATACACGCCGTCACCGAAGGAGAATCGTTCCTCGTTCCCCGTCAGCAGGTCGTGTTTGACCAAGCCGTCGAACAGGAACCACGACGGCTTACCAGAAGCCGCATAGGCGTATCGGTACTTCTCACCCGCGAAATTGCCGTTCATCATGCCGAATTCGGTGATCGAGTCACTGAGTTGCTCTTCACGCGTGGCTCCGGTGACCAGGTTCAAACGCCAGCGGTGAAGCCGGGTCTGCATGCGATCGAGAGCGAGGAAACGGAAGGCGCGCTCCCACTGATTGCCCATACCGTTGTCCGACGGCTCCGGATCACCCTGGTAGAAACCGTCCAGAACAATCTCGTCCCCCTCTTCGTAGGCGTTCACGAAGTGCAGGACGTAGGTCGGATCGGCCTCGAACCACTTGATGTCAGCGGTGTTTCCGCGGCGTGGGATGACTCCGAGACGGAGCGGGATATCGGGATGGAAATTCGCGACGTGCGCACCCTTCTCCAGTAGAACCGGATCCCAGAACAAGGGGCAGTCGTTGAGGATCGCGTAGTTCTCCGTGAAGGCCATGTCGTGTGGCAAGCGCGGACCGGGAAGCGGGACGTCGACGTAGTGGACCAACTCGTTGGCCGAGTCCACGACGCCGTAGTGCATGTACGGCGCTTCCTTGCTGTAGTTGAAGAACAGCATTTCTCCGGTCTTGTCGTCCACCTTCGGATGCGCGGACACACCCCATTCGAAGGGGAACTTGCCGTTCCAGCTTTCCTTTCCGAGTGTCTCCGCCGACATCGGATCGAGACGATACAGATCTCCGCACTGGTAGAAGCTGGTGAGAGCAGTCCCCCGGTGAACGACGACGTCGGTGCTGGACGCGTCCTTCATCCGGGTGCGCGCACCCTTGCCGCCCTCGGGGCGACTGAGTTTGGGAGACTCGGCGAGTCCGGCCCACAAGGCGCCGCCGGCATCCTGCTCGGCCGCCAACCCGTCAGTCCGTACGAATCGATTGCGGTAGAACGACTCTCCGTCACGAAAGCCCACGATGTGAATCATTCCGTCGCCGTCGAACGGGTGATAAGCCTTCATCGAGGGATGGAGCGGATTCTCGGTGTTGCGCAGGTAGACACCGTCGAGGTCTTTCGGAACCTCACCGAATACGACTTCGAGGTTGTCCGCTTTGAACTCGGTGGTCTGGGGTTGCCACGGGCCGGTGCGATACGGGTGATCGTCATCGGCGGGAAGGGTGGACAACAACTTGCCTACGATTTCGACGTCCATGGAATTCTCTTTTCGACTGATGGGGAAAGGCTGGGCTGCACTTTCAGGAAACTGCGTCGACGACAAAACTGACGGTGGTGGCCGTACTTCCACCGAAGTTGAGCGTCGCAAAGCGGCTCGCACCCTCGACTTGGAAACCGCCGGCCTTTCCCGTCACCTGATGGGCCGCGTCGAGAAGCATTCGAACACCACTGGCACCCACCGGATGACCACCGCCGATCAGACCGCCGCTGGGGTTGATCGGTAGCTTGCCGCCCATGGCGATGTCACCACTCTCGATGGCTTTCCACGACTCGCCGGGCGCGGTCAAACCGATGTGGTCGATCGCGAGATACTCACTCGCTGTGAAACAATCATGTGTTTCGATCCCGTCTATCCCGGCCAGGTCGACTCCGGCCCGGGAGAAGGCATCCATCACCGCATCCCGAACGTGTGGCATCACGTAGGGATTATCGGCGTCGCGGGCCAGCTTCTGCTCGAGACCTAAACCAACAGTCCGGTGACCCCAGCCCGCGATCTGGGCCAGCGGAGTCGCCGCGGCATCAGGATGCTCACGGAGGTACTTGTCCGTCACCAGCACAACCCCGGCGCCACCGTCGGTCACCTGGCTGCAATCGAATCGTCGAACACCGCCTTCCACAACAGGATTGGTGGCGTCGTCGCCGCCTGCATTCCCGAGCAGATCGGGTACCGCCCAACCGCGTGTCTGTGCATTGGGGTTGTTCTTCGCGTTCGCGAAATTGATCTGCGAGATCGCGCGAAGGTGAGATTCGTCGATCCCGTAGCGCCGCCCGTACTCCTTCGACACACGATCGAACATATACGGCCACATGAATTTTGCTTCCTGACCTTCGTGTCCGACCCAGGCTGCAGCGCCCAGATGTCCGGCCGCGTCATCACCCGGAACCGTCTTCTCCAGTTCGATACCCATCACCAGAGCCGCGTCGTAGTTGCCGGCGCGCAGGTCTGCCATCGCGGCGAGTACGGCGATACTGCCCGATGCGCACGCCGCCTCGTGCCGGGACGAGGGCACACCCCATAGATCTGGATGCACGGTGGCGGGCATCGCACCCAGCTGACCTTGGCCGGCAAACAATTGACCGAAGGCATTACCGACGTGGATCACCTCGATGTCGGCGGCAGGAACCTTCGCCGCGGCCAGGGTGTGGTTCACCACCTCTTCGGCAAGGTTCGCGAAATCGAGTTCCTCACGGGTGAAGTTCCGTGCGAAGTCGGATTGGTACCCGCCGAGAATCCAAATGTTCGAAACAGTCATGACCTCTCCCCTTGCCGATCCGGCATCGGTGACGTCACCGAGATACCCGTGCATCGGCGGTTTGTAATTTCATCGCAACCGTACTACAACTAGCAGAGTAACTCTACTAATTGAAGGGTTGAAAATGACTGATGCCTTTGTCCTCGACTACGTGCGCACACCGCGCGGCCGAGCATCGACGCGAGGTGCCCTCCACGAACACAGCCCAGTCGATCTTGTCGTCCACCTGGCCAAGGCTTTGCAGGGTCGAACGAACCTCGCCGCAGAACAGATCGACGACGTCGTTCTCGGTTGCGCATCGCAGGTGGACGAGCAGGGCGCGAACATCGCGAGAACTGCCGCACTCCTTGCCGGTTGGGGCGATTCCGTTCCCGGCGCGACCCTCAATCGTTTCTGCGCATCCGGCGTCGACGCAGTCGGCCAGAGCGCAGCCCGCATTCGCAGCGACGACGTCTCCCTCGTCGTGGCCGGTGGCGTCGAAAGCGTCTCCCGCACTCCGATGTTCAGTGATCGCGGACCGCTGTGGATCGACCCGGCAACCATCGCGCAGATCGGCTCCATCCATATGGGTGTTGCCGCCGACTTGAATGCCACGATCGAGGGGTACTCCCGCGACGAGTTGGATGCGTACGGCGTCGAAACCCAGCACAAGGCTGCCGAGGCCTGGCGCAACGGCGCATTCGAGCGGTCCGTTGTGCCCGTTCCCGGCAGAAATGGTGAAGCCGGAATCGCGCACGACGAACTGGTCAGGGCAGAGACGACGGCAGAGGGACTCGCAGCGCTGCCTCCGGCCTTCGAAGGGCTCGGCGCCGCCGGTCAGGATGCACTCGCGCTCGCCGCCTACCCTGAGGTCGGCAAGATCGAACACCTGCACACCGTCGGATCCTCTCCCGCCATGGCCGACGGCGCAGCACTACTACTCCTCGGATCCGAGAAAGCCGCGGCCAGAGCCGGCCTGACCCCTCGCGCACGGATCATCGGATCCGCCTCGACTTCGGTGAATCCGGTTCTCATGCTCACTGCGGGCCAGAGCGCCGTGGAGGCAGTCATCGCTCGAGCCGGGCTTCGTCCACAGGACATCGACGTGTTCGAGTTCGCAGAGGCCTTCTCCGCGCTCTGCCTACGGTTCCGCCGCGATCTTGACGCCGGGCCGGACCGCATGAACCCCAACGGAGGCACGATGGCGATGGGCCATGCATTCGGTGCCACCGGAGCAATTCTCGTCGGCGCGTGTGTCGACGAACTGGTACGGAGCGACGGACGCTACGGTGTGGCCGCGGTCAGCGGCGCCGCCGGTGTCGGAGTCGCGGTGCTCGTCGAACGGATCGCCTCGTGACCGCCAGTTCACTCTCGGGCCGCGTTGCCGTCGTCACGGGAGGGGGTAAGGGCCTCGGCCGTGCCGTCGCACTGCATCTCGCGAGCCGAGGGGTCACGGTGATCGTCAACAATCGAAATCGCACACTCGACGGGAGCGGCCGGGGCCCTGCAGATCAGGTCGTCGACGAAATCCTCGAAGCCGGTGGCCACGCCGTCGCCAACCACGACGACGTCACCGACCCCGAGGTCGGTCGAAAGTTGGTGGACGACGCTCTCACTCGGTTCGGACGACTCGATTTCTGCATCACCAGTGCCGCGGTCAGCGGTCCACAGATGCTCCATCGCACCACCGCCGAGAACCTCAGCACCGTCATCACGACAAACGTCGTCGGGACCGCGCTGGTTGCCGCTGAAGCCTCCCGAGTGATGCGCGAAGCCGGATTCGGGCGCATCGTGATGATTGCCTCGACCGCAGGACTGCACGGCGAACCCACCGTATCCGCCTACGCCGCCAGTAAGGGTGCCGTCATCGCACTGGGCCGCACCGCGGCCGGCGAAGGTGCGAGTCACAATGTGTTCACCAATGTCGTACTGCCCTATGCCACTACGCAGATGACCGAGTCCGGAATGGACCCACGATTCATCGACATCATGGGGGCCGACCTGGTAGCCCCGGTGGTCACTGCCCTCGTCGATCCCGAGTCCACAACCAACGGGCAGGTGATCGTCACGGCAGGTAACGGAGTGCGTTCGGCCGACTCCGTCGAGGGCTCGACCGAATTCTTGCCCACCACAACAGAACTCGATGCCAAAGCGCTCGACGCACTGCTCGTGACCAGCCGGCTCGGCACTCCGCACACCTATCCGAGCGCACAGGAAGCCTTCGCGGACTTCGCTTCCGAACTGCTCGACCACCACAATCAGAAAGCGCGCACATGACCGACATCCCATTGGGCGACCTTGCACTGAACTTCGGTGTGAGCGCACTCGCCGTGCTCGTCTTCATCGCAGTCGTGATGGCCGTAGCCATCCGGATGAACAATCACTCGATCATCGACATCTGTTGGGGGCCTGGCTTCGCCGTCGTCGCCGTCGTCTCGTACCTGACGTCCATCGGATCGGACGGCAACGATCTGCGTCGCCTCGTGGTGCTGGCACTGACCGTGGTGTGGGGAATGCGACTCGGCCTCTACATCGGTTTCCGAAACCGTGGGCACGGGCAGGACAAGCGCTACACTGCCCTGCTCAAACATCAACAGGGACCGCTGGTTCCGTTCCTGATTCGCAAAATCTACGGCCTCCAGGGCGTCCTCATTCTCGTGGTGTCGCTGCCCGTCCAGTTCGCGATGTACGAGTTTCGCGCCCTCGGAGTCCTCGGTGCGATCGGCATCGCAGTCTGGACCGTCGGCTTCGTCTTCGAATCGGTTGGCGACTACCAACTTTCCCGCTTCAAGGCAGATCCGGCCAATTCGGGAATGGTGATGGATCGTGGACTCTGGGCCTGGACCCGGCATCCCAACTACTTCGGTGACGCATGTGTCTGGGTCGGACTGTTCATCCTCGCACTTGGTGATCCATTGGCGCTGATCACGATCGTCTCGCCGATCGTCATGATCAAACTACTGGTGAGCTACAGCGGTAAGGCCTTGCTCGAACGAGGCATGCGCAAGAGCAAAGGCCAGGCCTACGACGACTACGTCGCCCGGACCAGTGGCTTCTTTCCCCGTCCACCCCGTCCGGCACGAAACCACGCGTCGTGAGCGCCCCCACGAGTGGTCTCGCTGACGTCTTCGATCTGGAATCGACCGGCCAGGACCGGTGGCAGGGGTCGAACGACGGTGTTCGTCTACCTCAATTGTTCGGCGGCCAACTGGTAGCCCAGTCGATTCTCGCAGCCGGGCACACGGTTACCGACGGCAAAGCGATCAGTTCCGTCCACACGCACTTCCTTCGCCCAGGGTCGACGAATCGCGCGACCGAGTTCTCGGTAGATCGCCTTCGGGATGGAAAACGCCTGTCCACCAGAGGCGTCGACGTCCACCAGGACGGACGACTCGTCTGCCGTTCGACGGTCTCTGCTTCCTCGATCGACGAGGGCATCACTCACAGTCGCGCCGTACCCGCCGCACTCCCGCCCGCTGAGTGCGTGACGTTGCAGGAGTTGGCCGAGGCAGACGGCGGGCTGGGTGAGTTGTGGGAGGAGTTCTCCGCCATCGAGATTCGTGTGTCCCCCCTCGATTCGCAGTCCCCCACGACGCATTCGGCGGCGCCTCCGCGCAACATCTGGATGCGTTCGGCTCAGCGACTGAGCGACGATCCGCTGATTCACGTCGCTGCTCTCGCCTATGCCAGTGATCTGATGCTGATGGCAACCGCGCTGACTCCGCACGGCTACGACATCGGGCAGGAGCACTCGCTCGATACGGATTGGACGGGCGTGTCCCTCGATCACACGATGTGGTTTCAGCGTCCCGTGCGAGCGGACGAGTGGCTCCTCTTCGAGCATTCGACACCCACTGCTCATGCCGGCAGAGCAGTCGTGAATGCCGCGGTCTTCGATCAGTCCGGACTCCAGATCTGCCAAATCACCCAGGAAGCGTTACTCATTGCCCGTATCGAGTGATTCCCGACTCTTTCTGCAGACCACTCGGTACGGTCTCGCGGTGCCGCAGGGTTCGCGGCCTATGATTTCGGGGTGGTACGAGTGAATGCAACCGGATCTTCGGCGTCGGCCGGATCTCCGACACCCACGCCGTCGGTGGGCGTCACCGAGTTGCCTGCGGGCGGACCCAACGCACTGGCGGTCACGCTCGGGCTACTGGGAGACGAGTGGAACCTCTGGATTCTGCGGTTCGCCCTTTTGGGGTCGCGTCGATACAACGACTGGCTGGCTCTCGGGGGAATCTCCAACTCGGTGCTGTCCTCACGGTTGGCAGTCCTGACGGCCGGCGGAATGCTCGAGCGCCGGGAGTACCAGCAGAACCCGCCGAGGCACGAATACTCGGTCACTCGCAAAGGCCAGTCGATCTGGCCGGTCCTCATCACGATGTGGTCGTGGGAGAAGCTGTGGGCACCGAATGAAATCGCGCCACTACCGCCGCTGCGGCACAGCACCTGCGGAAACGACTTCACTCCGATCCTGCGTTGCAAGGAGTGCGGCGAGGACGTGGACGTGCGATCCCTGGACTCCCGAATGGGGCCGAGTGGGGACTTCTCACGCAGTGTGCCCGAAGCAACGTCGAGGCGCCGCTCCACCAAGTCCGAACGCCGACCGGAAATCCTGGCTCACACGATGGAACTCGTCGGCAATCGCTGGTCGGCAGCGATCATCGGGGCAGCTTTCCGAGGTGCCCGTCGCTACGGAGAGTTCGCCGAGATCACCGGTGCGCCGCCGGCAATCGTCGCCGATCGGTTGAAGCACCTCACCGAGATCGGTGTGATGGAAACGCGGCCGCTTCCGGATCGCCCACAGTGGTCGGAGTATCGACTCACCGACAAGGGAACCGCGTACTTCCCCGTCGTGATGTGCATGATCTCGTGGGGTCAGCGCTGGTTCAGATCCGCGGACGGTCCGGACATCGTTCTCCATCACAAGGCGTGTGGAAAGCGGTTCGAAGCAAGGCTGGGTTGTAGTGCGTGTGGTGAGGAACTGAGGTCTTCGGACATCGAGGCGATCGACCTCACCACCTCGGTGCACGTGCCGGGGCCCGGCTGGTCCTGAGATCCCCACTCAGCCGGCAGTGCGGATCCGGTCGAAGCTCCGGCCTCGGTGTTCGAGCGGCAGTCTGTCCCCTCGCCCGAACAATTTGTTGCGCAGCGTCCCCGCTTCGTAGTCGCTCTGGTAGGCGCCCCTCCTCGTCAGCTCCGGAATCACATGCTCCACAATGTCTTCGAAGGTTCCAGGAGTCACCGCGTACGCGAGATTGAAGCCGTCGACGTCGGTCTCGGCGACCCACTCCTGCAACTCGTCGGCGACCTCCTCGCCGGAACCGACGACGATCGGGCCCAGCCCGCCGATACCCGCCCACTCCGCGATGTCTCCCACCGTCCACTCGCCGCCCTTCTCGTCCGCCTGACGAAACGATGCGACCGCGGATTGAATGGCGTTGCTCTCGACGTTCCCGATCGGCTCGTCCGCTCGGTATCCGGAGAGATCAATTCCCATCCACCCCGAGGTGAAAACGAGCGCGCCTTCGCTACTCGCGTAGCTGCGGTAGTCCTCGAGCTTCGCCTGGGCCAACTCGGGGGTTCGGTCGGTGATGATCGTCAACAGTGTGTAGATGCGGGCCGAGTACGGATCGCGCCCGACCTTCGTCAGTTCGTTTCGGATTCGGGCAACGGTGTCTTTGAGAATCGCCTTTGTCGGTGCACCCACAAAGATCGCCTCGGCATTCTCGGCGGCGAACCGAACCCCGCGTGGCGACGCGCCGGCCTGGAAGATGACCGGCGTCCGCTGCGGAGAAGGTTCGGAGATGTGGATGCCCGGAACCGTGAAGTGCTTGCCTTCGTGCTCGATCGGATGAACCTTGGAGGGGTCCGTGTAGACCCCGGTGGTTCTGTCACGCACCACCGCGTCGTCTTCCCACGACGTTTCCCACAACTTGTAGAGGACTTCGAGGTACTCGTCCGCGTGGTCGTAGCGATCGTCGTGCTGGAGTTGGTCGTCCTCGCCCATGTTCCGTGCGGCCGACGGGAGGTATCCGGTGACCACGTTCCACCCGATTCGCCCGTTCGTCAGGTGGTCGAGGGTGCTCAAGCGCCGAGCGAACGGGTACGGATGCTCGAAAGCTGTACCTGCGGTGATACCGAAGCCCAAGTGCTCGGTCACGGCAGCCATCGCCGACGCCAGCAGTAGCGGGTCCGAGACCGGTACCTGCGCGCCCTGCCGCAGCGCTGCGTCGTGATTGCCGCCGTACACGTCGTATGTTCCCAACACATCGGCCAGGAACAGCCCGTCGAATCGTCCACGTTCGAGGAGCTTCGCCAATTCCGTCCAGTACCTCAGATCCGTGTACCTGGACGACTGGTCCTCCGGGTGACGCCACAGACCTGGCGATTGGTGGGCGACGCAGTTCATGGCAAAGGCGTTGAAGCGGATTCTGCGGGTCATTCCCGCACCATGCCGTGCCTGCACCGCAGTGACCACCATTGCGATCAGTGCGATCGGTTCGGCTCCTGCTTGCACCCGGCGATACCGTCGACTTCGCGACCTCGTCGGCGGGCCGCTACACTGACTAGCGCAGCTGTGACGCCCGAGGCTTCGTGCCGACAGGTCGAGCGGATGCAACAGCAGTATCGGGAAGCGAAAACCCCGGCAGCACAGGGTTTTCAGCGCTTGCCGGTACGCTCCCCGCCCTCGTAGCTCAGGGGATAGAGCATTCCTCTCCTAAAGGAAGGGTCGCAGGTTCGAATCCTGCCGAGGGCACCAGGTGGGACTCTCCCCACATCGGCGTGATCAACGTGCCATTCTTGAATTCATGACGACGCCTCACTCCACGGCAACTCCCCCGAAGAACATGTCTTTGATCCCGGGTGGGACGTACTGGATGGGCTCCGAAGACTTCTATCCGGAAGAACGCCCAGTTCACCAGGTCACCGTCGACGGATTCTGGATGGACACGACGGCGGTGACAGTCGCCGAGTTCCGACGCTTCGTGAAGGCAACCGGCCACGTCACCACTGCTGAAATCGCCCCGGATGCCGCCGACTATCCCGACGCCGATCCAGCCCTCCTCGTCCCGGGATCGTTGGTCTTCAATTCGCCACCCGGCCCGGTTTCACTCGACGACTACACCCGGTGGTGGTCGTTCACTCCCGGCGCCGATTGGCGCCAT
This sequence comes from Rhodococcus sp. APC 3903, assembly GCF_030407755.1. Taxonomy (NCBI): domain Bacteria; kingdom Bacillati; phylum Actinomycetota; class Actinomycetes; order Mycobacteriales; family Nocardiaceae; genus Rhodococcus; species Rhodococcus sp. APC 3903. The sequence goes on along the minus strand of NZ_JASDCV010000001.1, from coordinate 380,594 downwards.
CCCGAGGGCTCCGACAGCAACATCGGGGGACGTGAACGGCACCCCGTCACCCACGTGTCGTACTTCGACGCCCAGGCCTACGCCGCGTGGGCCGGCAAGGAACTCCCGACCGAGGCCGAGTGGGAGTTTGCCGCCCGCGGCGGACTCGATCGCCAGGCCTACGTGTGGGGCGATCACGACTCTCCGGGCGGGCGGCCCGGTGGCAACGTATGGCAGGGCCAGTTCCCCTGGGAGAACCTGCTCGAGGACGGGTACGAGCGCACCGCTCCGGTCGGAAAGTTCCGGCCCAACGGCTACGGACTGCTCGACATGGCCGGGAACGTGTGGGAATGGACGGCCGATCACTACACGTCCGACCACGCCCACAGTTCCAAGAACGTCGCGCCGGCCTCGTCGTGCTGCATTCCTCGCAATCCCCGCGCGGAGTTCGCCACCGAGGCCTTGGCCGGCGAACCCTACGCACGACGGGTGATCAAAGGCGGCTCACATCTGTGTGCACCGAACTACTGCTTGCGATATCGCCCCGCCGCGCGGCAGGGCGAATCCGAGGAGTCCTCGACCTGCCACGTCGGCTTCCGGTGCATCATCCGCATTCCGCAGGAGTAGATCAGAAGGGCCGGTCCCCCAGGATGGCCACCCGCTCCATGACGCGGCGATGCGGGAAGTAGTCGCTCGCAGCGTAGTGCTGGGTGGCCCGGTTGTCCCAGAAGGCAATGGAATTCGGCGCCCACTTGAAGCGGCACTGGAAGTCCGGGACCTTGACCTGCGCGAACAGCAGGTTGAGCAGATCGTTGCCTTCGACAGGATCCATATCCGGAATGTGGGTGGTGAAGAGGCTGTTGACGAACAGAGTCTTACGCCCGGTCTCCGGATGCTTACGCACCATCGGATGCAGAACCGGCGGGTACTGCTCCTTCATCTGCTCCAACTTCTCCGGGCTCATGCCGCGTCCGAAGGACGGCACAAAATCGTGGATGGCGTCCTTGCCGTCGATCAAGTCCTTGATCTCGTCGGGGAGGCAGTCGAAGGCGTTACCCATATCGGCCCAGAGCGTGTCACCACCGGCAGGCGGTACGTCGATCGCCCGAAGTACTGAACCGAGCGGCGGCGTCTTCGTCCAGGTGACGTCGACGTGCCAGATGTTCTCCGTTCCTGGACTGTCCTCTCCGCGTTCGAATCTGACGACTGCCGGGACCTCTCCCTGCGGGAGAAGTGGATGAACCTCCAGTTCACCCCAATGGGCCGCGAAGTCACGATGATTCAAGCTCGAAATCGGCTGGTCCCGAAAGAACACGACCTTCCATTCGAGGAGGGCCCGACGCACGTCCTCGATCTGCTCCTCCGACGGATCACGCAAGTCGATATCGCTGATCTCGGCACCGATGAACGGTGTGACGGGTGTCAGAGTGAACCGCTCGTACGGCCTCGATTCAACGCCTTCCGGATTGCGCCTCATTCCGCGTGGTCCGAATTCGATTGTGTGATTGCCGATTTGGACTGTTCGTGATGATGTAAGGGTAGCCATCGAATGACTCCGTCCTGTCGTGTCGTGTCGCGGGGTCACACGTCAGTCGACGCGTGCACCCGCTTTGCTCGTGTGCGTTTGTGTGCGCTTTGGGGCGCGGTCAGTGCTCCTACCGCGAGATCGACCAGATGATCCACCGTCGTATCGAAATCTGCCTGCACAACGGGGTTTTCGTCTTCGCGGCGCTGCTCGAAGATGGCCAGAGCAGAGACGCTCATGTTGAACGTCAGATCGATCCGTTCCACCGCGACGCGGCGGGGCAGATGCGGCAACGCCCGCGTCAACCTGCCGACTACCTCGTTGATTCCTTCACTGACCTCGCGAAACTCAGCACTCTGTGTATCTACTGACGGTGAAATTCTCGCGATGAACCGCGCATAGTTGGACCCGTCGACCGTCGCCATGAAATCGGCCAGCGGGTACAGGAAGGCTTCGACCAAAGCACGGACCAGATCGGTCCGCCCACTGGCGTCGACGTCGTCGAGATACGTCAGTCGCGCTGCATTGATCTGATCCATCCGATGCCGGAATACGGCCAGCACCAGACCGTCTCGCCCGCCGAAGTGATACTGAACTGCAGAGTTGTTGCGCTGCCCGGCCGCAGTCGCCACGTCCCGCATGGACACTTCGTGAATACCGTGCTCGGCGAACATCCGCTCGGCGACGGCGATCATGGCGTTCTTGGCATCCAACGAGGCGGGCATATACCGACCATATAAGTCACTGTCTTAATTCCGCAAGACCCACCCCCTGTGCGCGGTTAGGGAGTGCAGGGACTCCTTAACCACTCACAGGGGTGATTGTCCCAGTCAGCGAGACCTACGCCGCCAACTGAATTCCGATCGATACGCTCCAGATTAAGACGACTGCTTAATCGACCCGGTTTTGCATACGCCAAGGAGCCTGCTGGTGAATCGCCATTCCATCCCGATCATTCCCGAGACGCCGAACGTCGCGGCCGCCGTGTACTACCCCGATCAGAATCCCCCGTACACCCGCGCGGAACCGCTTCGCCCGCCGGCCGGGGCCCCGAACGTGCTGCTGATCATGATCGACGACGTCGGATTCGGCGCACCCTCCGCGTTCGGTGGCCCGTGCCGCACCCCCACCGCCGAACGTTTGGCCGAAACCGGCGTGAAATACAGCCGATTCCACACCACGGCTCTGTGCTCGCCGACGCGTGCCGCCACACTGACCGGGCGCAACCACCACAGTGTCGGTATGGGTGTCATCTCCGAAATGGCCAACGCGGCACCGGGATACAACGGAACCCGCCCTGCCTCTGCCGCCACGGTCGCACGCGTCCTGCAGGGAAACGGCTATGCGACGGGCGCTTTCGGCAAGATGCACCAGACCCCGACGTGGGAGACCACCGCTGCCGGGCCGTTCGATCGGTGGCCGGTCCGTGAGGGTTTCGACAAGTTCTACGGTTTTCTCGGTGCCGAGTCCGATCAGTTCACCCCGGTTCTCTACGAGGACTTCACGATGGTCGACTTACCCAAGACGCCACAGGAGGGTTACCACCTGTCCGAAGATCTCGTCGACCACGCGATCGAATGGGTCGAGGGCGTCAACACGATGGACCCGGACAAGCCGTGGTTCTGCTACCTCCCCTTCGGCGCGTGCCACGCTCCACTCCAGGTCCCGGACCGCTACCTGGACAAGTACGTCGGCGAATTCGATCACGGGTGGGATCGCCAACGTGAGATCACCCTCCAAAAGCAGAAGGAACTGGGCGTCGTCGCTCCTGACACCGAGTTGGCCCCCTGGGCTCCGGGGCTCCCGCACTGGGACGAACTCGACGACGACCAGAAGAAGGTCTCGGCCCGTTTGATGGAGTTGTACGCGGCATTTCTCGAGCACACCGACGAAGAGGTAGGCAGGCTCGTCGACCGGTTGCAGGAAATGGGAGTACTCGACAACACTCTGGTGCTCTACATGATGGGTGACAACGGCGCCTCCGCGGAAGGCGGCATGGAGGGCTCGTTCAACTACCTCGCCGGCCTCAACGGTTACAAGAGTGCGTCCTCCGACGTACTGGCGCGCTACGACGAATTGGGGACCGAAACCAGCTACCCGCACTATCCGGCGTCGTGGGCTCTGGCTCTCGACACCCCGTACCAGTGGGCCAAGCAGGTTGCGTCCCACTACGGCGGTACCCGAAACGGTCTGATCGCCCACTGGCCCAAGGGGATCGACAAGCCAGGAATCAGGGAGCAGTGGCATCACTGCGTCGACATCACGCCGACAATCCTGGAAGCTGCCGGCATTCCGGCACCGACCAGCGTCGACGGGGTCACCCAGAAACCGATGGAAGGCGTGGCGATGAACTACACCTTCGCCGAGCCCGACGCCGAAGAGCGCCACACCACACAGTATTTCGAGATCTTCGGCAACCGCGGAATCTACGATCACGGTTGGACCGCAGTCACGGCCCACCGCGCACCCTGGCTGATGGCCACTCACGGCCTCGAGCTCACACCGATGAGCGAAGACCGCTGGGAGCTGTACGACACCTCGGTCGACTGGTCGCAGGCCCGCGATCTCGCGGACGAGCATCCCGAGATCCTGGCCCGGCTCAAGGAAAAGTTCCTCGTCGAGGCGGCCAAATATCAGGTGTTGCCGCTGGACGACAGAACGGTCGGTCGCCACGCCACCGCGGAATCACGACCCCCGCATCCGATGATGGGCCGCAAGACCCTCACGCTGTACCCACACATGAACGGTCTGGTCGAGAAAGCCGCGCCGACGTTCTTCAACCGCTCGTACACGCTGACCGCGAGTCTGGGTAGCGTCGCCGACGGCATGCTGGTCAGCCTCGGTGGCCGGTTCGGCGGATTCGCTTTGTACATACTCGATTCCGTCCCCGTCTACTGCTACAACTTCAGCGGCGGTGGTCGGACCTTCGTGCGTGGGCGCAACCCGCTGGCACCCGATGCGCGCGAGGTGTCCGTCCACTTCGAGTACGACGGCGGCGGAATCGGCAAGGGCGGAACCGCCACCCTGAGCGTCGACGACGAGGTGGTCTCCGAGGGCCGGATCGAGAAGACCACTCGGGCGATCTTCAGCATGAACGAACAGCTCGACGTCGGCATCAACCGGGGAAGCCCGGTCGCGGAAGAGTTCGCGGACAAGGGCACGTTCCGCTACGGCGGCAAACTCAACAGCGTGACGATCGACTTACGCTCCACCCGCGACGTGGTGTCCGCGGAGGAACGGGAGAAAATCTCACTCGCCGTGCACTGATCGAACAGGCGACGCTCGCCGATTGTGCAGCCGCGCGCGATATCTGCCGTGCGGCTGCACAATCGCCCTGCGTCTATCCGACCGTGTACATCTGCAGGCACGGCCCCACCGGGCGAGCTTCCAGGATGTCGCGCGCCTTCTCACGCGCAGCGTTGAACTCCCAGGGCGCAGTGGTACCCGGCACTCCGAATCGATATCTGCTCAAGGCACATGAACGCTGCGGTTCCGGTAGACGATCCAAGGCAGGTACCGCGTCGACAGAGAGCCCGTGCAAGTAGGAAACGTCGATGCTCTTGCCGCCCTCGAACCGCTCCACGTTCTTTTGCGCGATGTACGCATCGGGGTTGAACACCGCGAAGGCCAGCAGCGCGACGGCCGAAGTGGCGAGAACGGCTGTGGGCAGCCACTTCCCGGACATCCGAATACCTGCGACGAGCAACAACACGAACACGAAGCCCAGAAGCAGCTCTGTCGCGAAGACGCTGACCCGGAGCACCGTGAAACCGTACTGATTCTCGTACAACCACATCCGGTGCACAGCGGATGCCACGATCACCAGACTGAAGAGGCACAGTGCACCCAACAGTCCGCGGGCAAGACGCCTCGATCCAGCGTCGCGGCGGTCGATGTACCGCACTGCGACGGCGATGACGAGCAGCGTCAGCACGGTAACCGCCATGAGCTGCCAGAAACCCTCACGCGCGTAGTCCGCGTAGGTCAGTCCATCGGTCACCTGTACGTGCTCGTCTCCCCCGAACAGCGTCTTCGTCTGTACTGCAACAAAACCGAGGAACAGCACGTTGAGCACTCCGAGCGGGACCGCCCACTCCCACATCGGCAACGGCGTCGCCGGCGCAGGTGCAAACGCGTCCACCGTCGGCGTTCTGCGACGCAGGTACACCGCAACCAGCGTGCCGAACGCCATCACGACGCCGGCAAAGATCCGTGCTCCCGGGTTCGACACGGAGATGGCAGGAGCGAAGCCGCCGAAGATCTTCGCGAACTCCGGATCCGCACTCACGAACAAAGATCCGAAAATCAGCAGGAGAAGAATCGACACTGCGCTCACGACGACAACTCGCGCCGCCGGCACCCGCGGAGCAGAGCGGGTAGCAAGTTTTCGACGACGAACGAAGTTGACCGTACGGTGGGGTGCCCGCCAGGGAGCGACCGTTCCCAGAAGTATTCCGGTCCACGTCCGCCCGCCGATCAGAGTCCACGTGAACAGAACCCACGCAGCTACGACGCAGAGGAACACCAACCACTCCGCACCCCGAACGGCGGCAACGCCCAGAAGTGCGAGCATCCCCATCGCGGCGGCCCACTGCGTCGTAGACATCCGCGGCGGCGTCAGAATCCCGAACACGATCACCACGCCGACACCGACGATCACGTACGCGATACTCACGAACCCTGGATCGAGGATCAGGGCCGCCAGCGCCCCAACGCTGCTCGCGCCGACGAGCATCGAGCGGGTGGCCATCGACGTGCGATCAGGACGCCAGAACCGGCTGGGTCGCTTGGGTTTTGCAACCGGTATCGGTGCTTTCGGTGGAATGACTATTGGAGCGCTCATGTGATCTCCCATGTTTCGGGTTCAAATTTCGGGTTCGGAACTACGGGCGAATGCCTGATGAAGGCACGCGCCATCGCGAGATCTCTCGATCTCGTTGGAAACTTTGATTCAGCTCTGCGGCAGCACTACTCGAATGCAGCAGCCCGACGGGGCATCTACGACGGCGATCCTGCCGTCATGTAATTCGACCGCCCACTTCGCGATCGCGAGACCCAGCCCGGTACCCCCGTCGGTCGATCCGCCGCGGATGAAGCGGTCGAACACTCGCTCACGGGCGTGTGGCTCGATGCCGGGGCCGTCGTCGTGGACATCGAGCACCAACTCCCCTGCACTGCCGGTACGTACTCGGATGACAACTTTCGTGTCGACGTTCCCGTGCTGAACCGCGTTGTCCACCAGGTTGGTCACCACCTGATGGAGGCGATCCGGATCGGCTACCACGGACAATTGCGGAGGCTTGACGTCTATCTCGATGTCGCCCGCACTCACACTCGACAGCTCACGTAGGAACGGCTCGACCTCGAAACGGCGGCGCTTCAACGGCATAGCGCCGCCCTCGAGTTTCGAAAGGTCGAGAAGGTCGGCCACCAGCGCTCCCAGTCGTTCCGTCTGCCGCAACGCCGATTTCATCATCGCCGGATCCGGTTCTTCGACACCGTCGACAACGTTTTCGAGCATGGCTTGCAAAGCGGTGATGGGCGTCCGTAATTCGTGGGAGACGTTGCCGATCAACTCGCGGCGGTACCGGTCGTCGGCCCCGAGGTCCTCGGCCATCCGATTGAACGCATGGGCGAGTTCGCCTACCTCGTCGCGGGAAGTCGCTCGTACCCGCCGCGAATAATCGCCGCGCGCCATCGCCTTCGCCGCGGCCGTCATCTCGCGAAGCGGTGACGTCATTCCGTGTGCGAGCACTTGTGTAACTCCGAGAGCGACAACCAACGCCGTCAGGAGAGCAAAACGAAACGGTTGTTGCGACGTCAGCCAGAAACCGCCCGCGGCGAACAACAGCGCTGCGACAACCAGGAGGCCGACCTTCACTTTGAACGATCGCATCGGGTCCAGCGGCCGCGGCCACCGTGCAAAGAGTCGGTCGACGCCGCTCATCGCGGCACGTCCCAGGCGTACCCGACGCCGTGAACGGTCCGGATCACGGAAGGTCCGAGCTTGCGTCGTAGAGCCTTGACGTGGCTGTCGACGGTCCGACTACCCGCTCCCTCACCCCAGCCCCAGATCTCCTCGAGCAGCGACTCCCGCGGGATCGCCGCTCGCGGCCGCTCCGCCAGGTAGGCGATGAGATCGAATTCGGTGCGAGTCAGGTGGACTTCCTGCGTATCACGACGCACTCGACGTTCGGTCAGGTCGATCACGACGTCGCCGAACTCGAGCAAGTCGGCCACCGGGCGAGCAGCGTGCTCCGCACGATCAGCGCGCCGAAGCAATGCCTGAACACGGGCGACGAGGACACGCATGCTGAACGGCTTGCTCAGATAATCGTCGGCCCCGACGCCGAGACCGATCAGCATGTCGGTTTCATCGGCACGAGCGGTCAACATCAGCACGGGCACCGGGCGCACGGCCTGGATGCGGCGGCAGACTTCGAGGCCGTCGAATCCCGGCATCATCACGTCGAGCACCACTAGGTCGGCATCCATCTGCTCGCAACGGGTCACAGCACTGGGACCGTCGAATGCCAACTCGACGTCGTAGCCCTCGGCACGCAGCCTCGCTGCGATGGACTCGCAGATACTGACCTCGTCGTCGACCACGAGCACTCTTCGCTGACTCATGGAACTGACTGTATTCGGCCCTCGTGGATGAACCTGGGAGGACTTGTGAAGGTTCTGTGCAGGTTCTAGAACCTGCGGATGTTGTTGATCGGCAGATCCGCCAGCGGCGTCAGTCCGGTCGGAACACCAACTCCGTAGGCGTTGAACACCATTCCGAATCCGGCGTAGATGCCGACGTGCGTCGCACCGGGGTAGAAGGTGATGACATCGCCGGGCGCGAGGGCCCACCGAGGAACCGGCTGTCCGACGTTGGCCTGCTGTTGGCTGGTCCTTGGCAGATTCACTCCTGCCTGCCGAAACGCCCATTGCACCAGCCCCGAGCAGTCCCACGAGTTCGGCCCGACTCCGCCCCATTGGTAGGGCTTTCCGGTCTGAGTGCTCGCTGCTGCCAGCGCGATCAGGCCTGCCGGACTCGGAATGGGGAGGGCGGCTGATCCGCTGCTGATGCTTCCTGCGCTTCCCAGGCTGCCGGAGCTCCCGCTACTGCCGCCGCTACCGAGGCTCCCCGGGTCGGCCGAGGCGGGGGCAGCGGAGAGCAACAGGACGCTTCCGGTCAGCAGAGCAGCGACCGTTCCCGTGCGGAGTGTCGACTTCTTCATGCATCCGTCCTTCGTGGGAGTCGTTTCGGCGCGCGGCAGCGCACCTCGATAGCCGTGAACTGGTAAGACACGTGAAAACAAACACTTCGTTCGGATGTTAACGGCGTAGACGTGGTGTTCGGACAGGAATCATTGATCCCATTTGTCGGTTTTCGACAAACAGGCCTTACGTCCCGGCCTGGCAAAGATCAGGGAATGATCGGGGATTTCCTGGATCCGTCGGAGCCGGCGGATCCCTAGATTCGAAATCATGCGCTCATACCTCCTTGTCGCCGCGGTCATCATCGGAGCCACCACGGCGCTGATCGGTTGCTCGACGCTCCAGCGCGCAGTGGAGATTCAATCGGATCTCGACGGACTCACCAGGTCGGGTGTCGTCGGGTCGATCGCAACACTCGACGACGGCACCACGACGGCTGTCATGACCAGCGGCGTACCCAATCGGACCAACGGCGATTCGATCGGCAAGAATGATCGGGTCCGGATCGGAAGTGTGACAAAGACATTCACCGCTTCACTCGTCCTACAGCTGGTGGCCGAAGGCAAGGTCGACCTCGACGCACCGATCGAGCAGTACCTCCCGGGCCTACTGCACGGCAGTGACATGGACGGCGGTGACATGGACGGCAGTGGCACAGACGGTAGCGCAATCACCGTGCGGCAACTGTTGCAACATCGCAGCGGCCTACCCGAGTTCGCCGGAGAACCCGGCGCCGACGAATGGATTGCCGCAAACGAGGACCGAACGCTGACGCCGTCCGCCGCGGTCGCCATCGCCCTCGGCAAACCGGCGCAATTCGTCCCCGGAACGTCGTTCGTCTACACCAACACCAACTACATCGTTCTCGGAATGCTCGTCGAATCGGTGACCGGCCGCAGCTACGCCGACGAACTTCAGTCTCGGATACTCGACCCGCTGGACCTGGAAGACACGTACCTCCCGGCGGCCGGTGAGCGCGACATCAGGGGCGATCACCTGACGGGCTATCAGGATCTCGATGGTGGCCTGACCGATGTTTCCCGCACGGAACCGTCGATCCCCTGGTCTGCCGGAGCGATGGTCTCGACGGGCACAGACCTGAACGCCTTCTGGCGTGCGCTACTCGACGGGCAGGTGGTGCCGGCCGAGCAGCTTGCCGAGATGACCACCCCTCAGGTCGGCGCCACCGAAGCCGAGGGGCTCGGGTACGGGATGGGCGTCGGCGCCACCGAACTTCCCTGCGGCGTCACCTATACCGGCCACAGTGGCGGGATCTACGGGTACTACACGCTGTCCGGTGCGACGCCGGATCGTGCGTTCACCGTGACGCTGACGTCGACGCCGAAGGACCAGCCGGACACCGTCGCGATACTCTCGCACGCGCTCTGCCCCTGACGCTGTTACCAGTACTGATGACGCTGCCCGTCGGTATCCGCGACGAAGATGACCGCGTCGGCGCCGTCCAACTCCGAAGGTTTCAGCGGCAGATGCCCTGGCAGGATCGCTTCTCCCGCGGTGATCGACGGGCCGAGCGCGGCTCGCAGGGCCGGAGTCGAGAACAGGGCACGCCGACCGGTCGCATCGGCCAACGCTCCCTGAAGCGTGCCCGGATCACTGTCGGGGTTGGCGTCGGTTGCCAAAAATACGTAACGCTCCCCGAGGACAAGTCCGACAAGTGAGCCGGCGCTCCCCCAACTGACCACGTTGCCGTTGACCGGCATGTCGGACGGCATTCGCAAGAGATGGGCATTGTGTGCGAACAGCAGGCTAGGCCCGCGTCGCTGCTCCTGGGCGATGACCGCCAGCAGGTTCTCGGCCATCATCTCGGCACGCAGACTGAGCAGTGTTCCAATGCGATCAGGAGCGGAACTCGCCATCGCGGAGTGATACCGCAAGAGCCCCAGAGCGGTGCGTGAATGTGCAAGGGCCAGGTCGTACCCGGCCGGGTCGGCGGGTCGCAGCACTGGTGCGGCGCGCCGAAGGACGCTGCCGAGGTCGTCCGCAATGATGCGCAGGGCGCGAGCATGATCGGAATTGCCGACGGACGCAGCCGGATCGAACATCGCCGCCGGGTTGGTCCAGTCGGCGTCCTGCCCCAGTAAGAGGTCGGCGTCGTCGAGAGATTGTGGCCGCAACGCGGCGGGCAGGAAGTCACCTGCCGCAGACAGTGCGCGGCGCGGGCTCGGTGCACCGGAGTACTCCACCGGAGCGTCGAAGCCGTAGAAGCGAACTCGGTCAGCCGGAGCGCGGCCGTCGTTGTACTCGCGTAGCCATTCGACGAGTTCGCGGTTACCCGGTACCGCACCGAATCCGTGGCTGAAGCCTGTGGCGAGCACCTTCTCGATGTCCGCCTCTCCCCCGTTCACGTAGCCGTCGACAAGCAATGCCGCAAAGACATCTGTTTCGAGCACGATCGACCGATATCCTCGTTCGACCAGTTGGCTGAGAAGTTCGTTGCGCAGCAACGGAAAAGCCTTGATCCCATGAGTCGGCTCGCCGAGAGCGAGCAGAGCCGGCACCTCGGTTCGCGCTGCGAGCAGTTCGTCGACGGCACGACCAAGACTTGCCGCGTCTTCGAGTTGGCGGCCGAACTCACTCAGCGCTGGGGCAGTGGACATGATCATCCCTTTCGAAGGTGGACTGCCTTAGACAGTATCGTTGAAGATTCGAGTGAAACTTTTACAACAATTACCTGGGGTATACCGTGAAAAGCCTCAATCGGAGGTGATCAGTGCGGCCCATCGACCTTGCCCGTGAACACGGGTTGTCCGCACAGGCGATCCGCAATTACGACGACGCCGGCGTCCTTCCTCCGACCGAGCGCAGCAACTCCGGCTACCGGCGATACACCCCAGTGCACGCGCAGGCCCTGCGCACTTTCCTCGCATTGCGCGGCGGTCACGGGCACCAGCGGGCCACGGAAATCATGCGTGCGACCAACCAGGGCGACACCGAGTCCGCCTACCGCCTGATCGACAGTGCACACGTGGCACTGCTCGCCGAGCGAGGAACTCGCACCGAGGTAGCCGCAGCGCTGGGGACTCTGTCCACCATGGCACCGGCACTGGTCCACGGTCCAGCGCTGACGGTGGGTGAGCTCGCGCGCCGTCTCGGCGTTCACCCGGCGACACTGCGCTCGTGGGAAGAGCACGGCATCCTGCACCCCGAGCGCGAACGAGCAACGGGTTATCGCGAATACGGTCCGGAGTGTGTGCGCGACGCCGAGATCGCGCGGCAGCTGCGGCGCGGCGGCTACCGACTGTCGCAAGTCGCCCAGTTTCTCGATTCGCTGCGCGAGGCCGGCGGAGCGGACTCATTGGCAGCGTTCCTCGAATCCTGGCAAGACCGGCTGGCCACACGCAGTCGCAACCTTCTCGCCGGCGCGGCTCAGCTCGATGCCTATCTCACGATGCTGGATCAGACCTAGCCGGGCCGTCGTCGACGCAACCTATTCTCGCCCTGTGACATCGCCCGGCTTCTTGTCCTCCCGCAGACCCCGCCAACTCGGGTGGCGAAGGCGTCCGGTCGCCGTCCAATCCATGAACCGCGCCTCACCGACGAGTTCAGGCCGCACCCACACCGCACCCTTGCGGTCATCTGCTGGAAGTTCCTCCTCGAACGGACTTTCCTTCTGACGCAACGGTTTCAGCACCGCAAGCAGTGACTCCAAATCACGATCGCTGAATCCGGTACCGACGCGCCCCACGTAGGTCAATCCGTCCTCACCCGGAATTCCCATGAGCAGCGCCCCGATCCCCTGCGCTCGATTGCCCTGCCCGGTGCGCCACCCACCGATCACCACCTCTTGGGTGCGCCAGTTCTTCACCTTGATCCAACTCGACCCCCGCCGCCCTGGAAGGTAGACCGATGCACGACGTTTGGCGACAATCCCTTCCCACCCGGCATCGGTACTCACCTCCAAGGCGTTCTCCGCCGTGCCCTCGATCTGCGGTGGTACCTCGAGCTCACCGACCTTGCCCGCCAACGCATTCAACACGGTGCGGCGATCCGAATAGGACTTCCGCAGCAAAGACACTCCGTCGAGGTACAGAAGATCGAAGGCCAGGAACACCGGTTCCCCACCTCGCTGGAGGAGGCCGAAATCTGTAACTCCCGCGTCGTTGTACGCCACCACCTCACCGTCGAGAACCACGTCATGACCGTCCAGCACCTCGGCCAAACCGGCAAGGGCAGGATAGTCCCGGGTCTTGTCGTTACCCGCGCGACTGCGAAGCGACATTGTGCCCGAATGATATTCGAGAATCACTCGAATCCCGTCCCACTTTCCTTCGAAGGCCCACTCCTGCGGGTCGAGACCTTCGAGCGTTCCAGCGGTGGCAAGCATCGGCTCGAGATTCTTGGGAAACTCCGTTCCGAAACTCGCATTCTGATCCTTCATCAGATGCATCAACCACTGATCACCCTTTGTCCGGATCAGCGCGAAGCGTCCCTGCACCCGCTCCCCACTCAAGCGCACGATCACCTCGTCTTCACGCCACTTCTCGGTCTCGTATGTCCCGGAATCCCAGATCGTCATCGAACCGCCGCCGTACTCCCCCTTCGGAATCGTGCCCGAGAACGTGGCGTATTCGAGCGGATGATCCTCGGTGTGCACGGCCAACCGATTTTCTCCGGCACCGGTCGGCACACCCTTCGGGACTGCCCAGGACACAAGCACACCATCCCGCTCGAGACGAACGTCGTAATGCAATCGTCTGGCGTGATGTTCTTGAATCACAAAGGTATTGCCCGCTGTCTCCTTGTCCACTGCAGCAGGGATCGGCTCCGGAGTCCGGTCGGCCGACCTCTTGTTGCGATAGTGCGCCAACGTATCGGCTACAGCCGCCGAGACCGGCGGATCCAGATCGCCCAGCAGATCACCGTCGGATTCGACGCGCTCCAGAACCTCGTCGAACAGCAGGTGGCGCAGTTTCGGATCGTCGAGTTCGTCCCAACTGCGCGGCGCGGCAACATAGGGTTGATCGCGACCGCGCATCGAATACGGCGCAATGGTGGTCTTGGCTGCGTTGTTCTGACTCCAGTCAACGAAGATCTTGCCTGCCCGGACATTTCGCGCCATCGTCGCGGTGACGAGATCCGGGTGAAGCTTCTCGAGCCCGGTGGCGATCTGCTTGGCGACAGTCGACGCACCACTGCCGTCCAAGGCTCGATCCAGTGGAACGTAGAGGTGGATTCCCTTGCTACCACTGGTTACCGGATAGGCCGTCCACCCCAGAGTTGCGACCAGATCTCGAATCGACCTCGCCACCTCGGCGCACTCGGACAATCCGACGCCCTCACCCGGGTCGAGATCGAATACCAGTCGTGTCGCCAGACCACGCTCGGAACCGTCGAATCGCCATTGGGGAACGTGTAATTCGAGTGCCGCCTGTTGCCCCAGCCACGCCAGGGATGCAACGGAATCGAAAATCGGGTAAGTGACGACGCGATCAGAATGTTGCAGCGACGCACGCGTGAGCCACTGCGGGGCAGACGACGCCAGGTTCTTCTCGAAGAAGGACTGACCGTCCACACCGTTGGGCCAACGCTTACGAGTACCAGGTCTACCGACGACATGCGGAAGCATGACTGCGGCGATACGGGTGTAGTAGTCGATGACTTCGGCCTTCGTGGTGCCGCTCTCGGGGTAGAGAATCTTGCCCAGATTGGTCACGGACACGGTTGTGCCGTCGAGAGTGATCTGACCCCGATCCGTCGTTGCCATCTCCTCATTGTGCTGGATAGCGCTGCGTCTGGCAGTAGAAATCTGATGGATCGGAAACCTGCCGCTGTGCCAGGCCACGGGCAAGACTGGATTCTCGATGGGAGAGGAGACCACGATGACAGTTCGCAGTTCCGTGGAGCCGTTGGTGGACAACAACTGGCGGATGTTCGCCACCTGTAAAACAGTGGACCCGGCGGTGTTCTATTCGCCGGGTGAAGAGCGTGGACGCAATCGGGCTGCACGGGAGAGTTCCGCGAAGCAGGTGTGCTTCCGCTGCCCGGTCATTCGGGACTGCCTGACCTTTGCACTCGAGACCGCTGAACCGCACGGAGTCTGGGGTGGGACGACACCGTCGGAGCGCCTTGCACTGCGACGCTCAGCTGCGTGAACTCCGCTCACACGAGACCCCCGTCACGTCCAGACCGGACAAACAGGCAAGATGGCCTAGTGCCTATGACACGACGCGCAGTTGCCGTGACCGCGATCTTCGCTTCCTCGATCTTGTTGGGCTCGTGTTCGTCGCAGCCGGAGGCACCTGCGGCAGCAGATACCACCACCACGGTTCCCGAGGCGTTCACCAAACTTCCCTCGACGACCGCAGTGGACAAGTGCGGACCCCAGAGCGGGACCACCCTCGAAGACGGTGTCCTGACCATCGCCACCGACTCACCGGCGTACGCGCCGTGGTTCGTCGACAACGATCCGTCGAACGGCAAAGGCCTCGAGGGTGCGGTGGCCCGGGCGGTCGTCGACAAGCTCGGGTACAACACCGACCAGGTTCGCTTCACTACTGTCGCCTTCAACGACGCATTGAAACCAGGCCCCAAGGATTTCGACTTCGACGTCAATCAGTTCACGATTTCCGGGGATCGCCGCGCGAACGTCGACTTCAGCTCGCCGTATTACGCAGTGGCGCAGTCGGTGATCGCCTCACGCGGAAGCAAGGCCGCCGGTGCAAAGAATCTTGCGGATCTGGCCGGCTACCGTTTGGGCGCTCAGACCGGTTCCACCAGCCTCGCGGCGATCACCGACACGATTGTTCCGACCACTGCGCCACGCGAGTTCGCGACCACGGACGACGCGAAAGCTGCGCTGGCCGCGGGCGAGATCGACGCATTGGTCGTCGACATCCCGACCGGATTCCACATCACCGAGAACGAACTGCCCGGGTCGGTCATCGTGGGTCAGTTTCCGCGGCCCAACGCTGTCACCGAATTCTTCGGTTTGGTGCTCGAGAAGAACAGTCCGCTGACCGAGTGCGTCTCCGCGGCAGTCGATGCGCTCTACGCCGATGGAACCCTCGAGAAGCTCGCAACCGAATGGATTACCGACAGCGCCGACGCACCCGTTCTCGAGTAGTTCAGCCGGCGCGCCCACTGATCGCGCCGACGAAGACCTTCGGGATGTCTGCCGGTGTCGGAGCGAAGTGACTGTTACCGCCGGTGAGAGTCGAAATCTGCTCGAGCACATCGGTATCGGCGTCGTCGGTGACACCGATGGTGATGATCGGTACCGGCCGCGTCGGGTCCTGCTCGCGAGTCAGGGTGTCGAGAAGTTCCTGCAGGGCGATGCCCGACGGATCGTCGTTGGCACCGTCGGTAAGCAGAATCACCGAATTGATCGAGGCCGGATCGTAGGACTGTTGCATGGACCGATACGCGGCGAGAACGCTGTCGTACAAGCCTGTTCCGCCGCCCACGATCGAAGAGAGGTTGTCGATCCGAGACAGCAGTTTGCTCCGATGATCCGTGTCACCTTCAGTTGCATCCATACGGGCGACAGGTTCGAGTTCGCGGTAGTCCGTCCCGTCACCGAGGTCTACGGAGAACGCCCAGAGACCCAATTGTGCGTTGGCAGGGAACATTCGGATCGCGATGTCACCGGCCTGCGCCGTCGCGGCCATTCGAGTGACCCCGTCCTGCATGTAGTCCATAGACCCCGAGACGTCGACAACTGCCAGCGCGCGGGAAGGCCTGGACAAAATCTCGTATCGCGCAAGCGCTTTGGTGACCACAGACGGATCGGACGGCACCAGCGAGCCAACCTTTCCCACTCCACCGGCTACCGGTGGAGCCTGATCCGCGCCGCGGAACCCGAGGCCGGCAAGTACGGAACGCCCGGTGTCCGATGCCAGCGCTGCCGCCAGCAGTTTGCCGGCGTCGTCCGCCGCCGACGAGTCTGCACCCACACTTGCCATCGGGTAGTCCATGAAGACCGAACCGGACGACGGTACCGACGCGGTGAGTCGACTGTCCGCATGTGCGGCGAGATAAGCCTCGAAGGTCTGCTCGGTAGTCACCGCGGTTCCGCCGGACGCGTCCACGGTTTGGATGCGCCCGGTCGAACCGGTTTCCTTCAGATTTCCGTACTGCGCTTGTGCCACCGGGACCAGGGCTGCCGAGATGGATGTGAGGTCCCCGCCCCGCGACTGGGTCTCGGCAAAGGCCGCCACGATCGGCGCGCTGGAGACGGCACTGGTCAGGGGATCGCCGATGTGCAGCGATGGAGCGCCGAGGACATCCGTCCATGCGCCGGGTGCCTCGGTACCCGGCGCCGAGACGGCGACAACCGGGGTGGAGGCGACCGAGTTGCTGATCCGGCGAATCTCCTGCCCGCTTGCCGAAACCTTGTCCAGCCATTCGCTCGAATCAGGGATCCACAGTGCGGGCGCCGTACCGTCGGCGATCGCCGCGACGGTGAGCACGGGATCTTGCGGCGTCACGCTGAGCGAGCTGCATCCGAGATCCGCGGCGGGGATGGCAGCGGCGACAGCTTCGAGTCCCGAGGCGATCGACGGATCGGCCGCCACGGTCACGGTTTCCGGGTTGTCACAGTTCGTTGCCGTCGCAGCTGCAGCGGCGCCCGCACCGAGTTCTCCCTTGTCGCTGACGCTTTTGAACGTCACGGCAAATGCTGCGGTTCCACCGACTGTAACTACCGCCAAGAGTCCGATCAGAACCTGCACGGATCGAGGCATGGACGCAGGTGGTGCGCCGTACCCATGACGAGACTACATTGATCGAATCCTTTCCGGCGGGACCCGAATCAATAACCAACTGATGCCCGGTTTATCCCGCCGAAAAGAATCCTAACTCATGTTAGCGGTGAAGTAGCTCCATGTGGAAATCTCTACAAACTAGGTGTAGATCTGGACAAACTGGGCCAGCGACTTCTCCACATCGCCTTTGAGCGCCCGCGCCACACTCGAACCGATCGGGCCGAACAACGGCGCGCCGCCCAACTCGACTGTCAGCGCGAGTTCCGATCCGTCGCCCTTTGCCTTCACATCGAGTTCGAGACCGAGCTTGACCCCGCCCTTGCCGTCTCCCTTGAGCGAGATCGCCTTCGGGACGTCGTACTTCTTGATGGTCCACCGAACGCGGTTGCGCAGGCCTTTCACCGTCACGACCGAGCTGATCTCGGTGCCGACACCCAATTGCTCGGGAAGTTCACTGCGCCATCCGTCGTGAACCACGAGCCAGTTTTCGTAGCCGCTGAGATCGGAGGCCTTGTCCCACACTTCTTGAGGAGGAAGCGGAACGTCGATTTTCACTGTGAGCTTTGCCATGGCAGAACAATAAGCCCCGTGCGCCTTTTCCGTAACCAGAGGTACCAGAAAGACGCACGGGGCTTTGCCCCTCTTAGTGGCTGACAGCCTTTTCGACGCCGACGCCGGTGAGGGAGCGAACTTCCATCTCCGCCTGCTTTGCCGGATCTTCGATCTTGTTGCGTCCGATGTACGTACCGACGATGCCGAGGACGAATGCCAGCGGGATCGAGACGATGCCGGGGTTCGAGAGCGGGAACCAGGCGAAGTCGGAGTTCGGGAACATCGACGACGGCTTGCCCGACACTGCCGGGGAGAACACGATCAGCGTCAAGCAGCTGACCAAACCGCCGTAGATGCTGAAGAGCGCACCGGTGGTGTTGAACTTCTTCCAGAACAGCGAGTACAGCAGGGTGGGCAGGTTCGCCGAGGCCGCCACTGCGAAGGCGAGGGCCACCAGGAAGGCGATGTTCTGCCCCATCGCCATGATGCCGAGAACGATGGAGACGAGTCCGATGACCACGACGGTGATTCGAGAAACTCGAACCTGCTGCTCCTCGGTTGCGTTGCCGCGCTTGATGACACTGGCGTAGATGTCGTGAGCGAACGACGCCGAAGCAGTGATCGCGAGACCGGCAACGACGGCGAGGATGGTCGCGAACGCCACCGCGGAGATGATGCCGAGGAAGATGGTGCCACCGAGCTCGAAGGCGAGCAACGGAGCGGCCGCGTTCTCCTTACCTGGCGCTGCCAAGATCTTGTCCGGTCCGACCATGCTGGCCGCGCCGTAGCCGAGAACCAATGTGAAGAGGTAGAAGGCACCGATCAGCGCGATCGCCCAGGTCACCGAGCGGCGAGCTTCCTTGGCAGTGGGCACCGTGTAGAAGCGCATCAGCACGTGCGGCAGGCCCGCAGTGCCGAGCACCAAAGCGATTCCGAGAGAGATGAAGTCGAGCTTCGTCATTCCGGAAAGACCGTACTTGGCACCGGGTCCGAGGATGTCTCGTCCCTGCACACCCTTGGTGGTGGAACTGTTGACCATGTCCTGCGCATTGGCGAGCAACTGAGAGAAGTTGCCGCGCACTGCCCACAGAACGAGTACGAACATGATTCCGGCTCCGGCAACCAGCAGAACTGCCTTGACCATCTGTACGTAGGTGGTGCCCTTCATGCCGCCGACCAAGACGTACACGATCATCAGCACACCCACGATCGCGACGACGATCGACTGTCCCACCTTGCCGTCGATGTTGAGCAGCAGGGCGACAAGTCCACCGGCGCCGGCCATCTGGGCAAGAAGGTAGAAGAGGGAAACGGCCAGGGTGGACAGGGCTGCCGCCATGCGCACCGGACGCTGCTTGAGCCTGAAGCTCAGGACGTCGGCCATCGTGAATCTGCCGGTGTTCCTGAGCAATTCGGCGACCAGGAGCAATGCAACCAACCAGGCGACAAGAAATCCGATGGAGTACAGGAAGCCATCGTAGCCGTACACGGCGATCGCACCTGCGATACCGAGGAACGATGCCGCCGAGAGGTAGTCGCCGGCGATGGCGAACCCGTTCTGCGGGCCGGTGAACTGCCCACCGCCGGTGTAGAAGTCGGACGCCTTCTTGGTGGTCCGGCTGGCGCGGATGACCAGCGTCATGGTCACGACGACAAACGCGAGGAAGATCGCGATGTTGAAGGCGGGGTTTCCTACGTCCGTTCCGGACGCGGCGAGTGTGGTGATCACTGTGCGGGACCTTCCAGTTCTTCACGGATGGCGGCGGAGCGGGGATCGAGCTCACGACCGGCGAACTTCACGTACCACGCGGTGATGGCGAAGGTCGTGACGAACTGCCCGAGGCCGAGGATGATGCCGAGATTGATGTTGCCGAGGACCTTGGTGGCCATGAAGTCGTGGGCATAGGTAGCCAGGACGACGTACACCGCATACCAGAGCAGGAAGAATGCAGTGATGGGGAAAACGAACTTGCGCAGACGCGTTCGGAGTTCCTGGAATTCGGGACTCGCTTGCATGTCTATGAATGCCTGGGCATCCGGGGTACGTCGCTCTTGCGGCGACCCCTCACTGATTTCTGCTGTGGACACTGCCGGCTCCTCGCCTCGCGTGTGAAGTGAACTACGCACAGACGTTAGTGAGATCGGAGTCACATGAAGATGCTGTGGCGCCAGTCACACGGTGAGCAGTCGCGCGCTGCGCCGAACGGTCAGGCAGGCGCGACCAACGGCAGAGGGTTCGGGCGGTGAAAGTCAGGGTTGGCGGAGATCGTCTTCGCGATCGGAGCCCATTCCGAGCCGTTCCGGGGCGTGCATCCGCGTGAAGATTCGCGCAATATCTGCCGGTATCTGCTTCGACGACACCTTGCTCACGACGATCATCGTGAGGAACGCCAGCGGCACGCTCACCGCGGCCGGGAACGCGAAAATGGCTGCCGGCCAGCCACCGAGGACGTCCTCCGACAAACCACCCAGGACGGCGACAGTGGCGGCGGTGCCCGCAACACATCCACCGACAACCATCCCCGCCCCCGCGCCGACGGCAGTCAGACCGCGCCACCAGATACCCAACACCAGCAGTGGGCAGAGCGTCGACGCGGCGACCGCGAACACCAACCCGACGGTTCTCGAGAGGTCGACCGACACCACCGCCAGCGACAGCACGAGCGGAACGAGCCCGGCCAGGAGCGCTGCAATACGGAAGTCTCGAACTCGTCCGCGGAGAACATCGGTACTGACGACGCCCGCGATGCTGACGAGCAATCCGGACGACGTCGACAAGAAGGCGGCAATGGCACCGGACGCCACGAGGGCTGCCAGCAGTTGTCCGCCCCACCCCGAGAACACCGAGCCCGGCAGCAGCAACACCGCGGCGTCGGAGGTGCCGGTGATCAGAAGTTGCGGAACGTACAGGCGAGCGAAGACGCCGAGGAGTGTCGGAAACAGGTAGAACACACTGACCAGACCGACAACTGCAAGCGAGGTCAGACGAGCGGCCCGGCCGTCGGGGTTGGTGTAGAACCGGACGAGAACGTGAGGCAGACCGAGCGTTCCGAGGAAGGTCGCGAGCATCAGCGAGTACACCTGATACATCGGGTGCGGCCCACCGAAACCCCAACCCGGGGTGATCCAATCCGAGTTCTGCGCGGGCGCTCCGGCGACGACGGGAACCGCGGCTCCCGCGTCGAGAACCATGGACATGCCTTCACCGAGGGTGTGCTCCCCCGGGCCCAGTGTCACGGTTCCTTCGACCACTCGCCCGTCGACTGTGCCGCCGCTGACCGTCACCGGCTCCGATACCTGGACGACGACGTCGGTGGTGATGTCGACGGTCGTCGCAGTGGTGACCGTCGGCGGCATCGACGCGCCGACGTCGTGATGATCGCCGAAGAAGTAGAAGGTCAGTGCCACAGCGGGAATCGCGACGGCAGTCAGTTTCAGCCAGTACTGGAAGGCCTGAACGAAGGTGATCGAGCGCATCCCGCCGCCGACGACGTTGGCGATGACGATGACCCCGACCGCAACGCCGCCGATCCAGCTGGGAACCCCGAGCAGAATGTTGAGCGTCAGTCCCGCGCCTTGGAACTGTGGAATCAGATACAGGATGCACACCATCGCGACGACGAGCATTGCGAGCTTGCGCAATCGCGGTGAGCCGAGACGGAATTCGGCGAAATCGGGGACGGTATATGCACCGGAACGCCGAAGCGGTGCTGCGACGAACAGCAGCAGGGCGAGGTATCCGGCGGTGAATCCGATGGGATACCAGAGGGCGTCGGCGCCGTATTTCGCGACCAGCCCGGCCACGCCGAGAAACGAAGCAGCGGAGAGGTACTCACCGGAGATGGCCGTCGCATTCCACCGCGCGCTGACGGTTCTGGACGCGACGAGAAAGTCCGAGGTGGTACGAGCGAGCCGAACGCCGTAGATTCCGATAGCCACGGTTGCCACGGCCGCCGCAACGATGCCGAGCACCGTCAGCACCGGGATAGGTTGTCCTCCCACAGCGCCGCGCTCAGTCGTCCACGATGTCGTTGAAGTCCTGCTCGTTTCGCTCCGCACGACGCACGAACACCCAGCCTGTGGTCAACAGCAAGGGATACACGGCGCCGCCCATCACGAGCCACGGCAACCGGATGCCCAGGACTGCGACCTCCGACAGTGTCGGGAAGAGATGCGTCAGAAGCGGTACCGCACACAGGAGCCCGGCTGCGACGACGGCAAGGCGAATCGCCAGTCCCAACTGCGCGCGAACGAGACCGCGGATCATGGCGTCACCGACTTCGGTCTGTTCCTGCACCTCCACCCGCGTACGGACGATCCGTGCGCCACTACGTTGCGCCAACACAACGCGCTCACGCTGCGGAGGATCGGACTGCGACGTCACCGTGACAACCAGCTCTGCTTGGGCGCACGAACCAGTCGATCCTTGAGTTCACGGGTGTGTCTGCGGCTGACCGGAAGTTCGACGGGAGGCTTGTCTCCGTGCGGGCGCAGACAGACCACCAATCCGCTGCCTACTGTGCGGATGCCGGTGACCAGCGCCAAAGACACCAGGTAGGAGCGGTGCACGCGCAAGAAGCCCGCGTCGGCCCAGCGTGATTCGAGCGTCGAGATCGGGATGCGCACCAGGTGCGACTTCCCGGCGGTGTGCAAACGCGCGTAGTCCCCGTCGGCTTCCACCCACTCCACCGAGGAACGTTGAACGAGCGTCGTGACGCCGCCCAGTTCCACCGGGATCACCTCGTCGGCGGACGCAGCTTCGGGCTTGTTCTCGCTCTTGGTGCGCCCGGCCAACCCCACGATCCGTTGAACGGCCTGAGCGAGACGCTCCTCGCGGAGCGGTTTGAGTAGGTAGTCGACGGCACCGAGGTCGAAGGCATCAACCGCTCGATCGTCATGCGCTGTCACGAACACCACGGGTGGTGGCGTCGCGAAATTGGAGAGGATGCCGGCCAGTTCGAGGCCGTCGAGTCCAGGCATGTTGATGTCGAGAAATACCGCGTCGATGCTTCCACCGCGCAGTATCCGCAACGCAGTCGTCGCATCCGATGCCGTGTGAACGTGCGCCACCGAGTCCTCGGCGCGCAGCAAGAAGGCCAGCTCGTCGAGGGCTGGTTTCTCGTCGTCGACGGCAAGGACGGTCAGCTGGGCATCAGTGTCAGTCTCGTTCACAACAGGTCCATGTTCCCACGACGGTTTCAGCCTGATCATCGAAGGCGAGAATCAGACGTGAATACCCTGCTTGAACTTGGGAACACGCATGCTGACCTTCGTACCGGCACCCGGCGCTGTCTCCACCACGAGTCCGTAGTCGTTGCCGAACGCGGCACGAAGTCTGTCGTCGACGTTGGCCAAACCGACGTGAGCAGCTTCGCGTGCGCTGGGTCGTCCCGATCCCGACTCGATGGCGTCAAGTGAGCCGGAACGCAGTAGTTCAGGATCCATCCCCACACCGTCGTCCTCGACGCTGATGATGCAGTCAGGTCCCTCGTCCGCGGCCACGATGCTCACGGTCCCGCCCTCCGGCTTACTCGAAATGCCGTGACGAACCGCGTTCTCGACCAGCGGCTGGAGAGCCAGGAAGGGAAGAACCACGTTGAGCACTTCGGGTGCGATCTGAAGGCGGACGTTCAGCGCCTCCCCGAATCGCGCGCGTTCGAGGGTCAGGTAACGATCGATGTTGCGTAGCTCGTCGGCAAGCAGGGTGAACTCACCCGCAGATCGGAACGAATACCGGGTGAAGTCCGCGAACTCGAGGATCAGTTCTCTGGCCCGCGCCGGGTCGGTTCGGACGAACGACGCGACCGTGTTGAGCGCGTTGTAGATGAAATGGGGACTGATCTGCGCGCGGAGGGCACGCACTTCGGCGCGATCCAACAGGGCTCTGGACGCGTCGAGGTCGGCGAGTTCGATCTGGCTGCAGGCGTATCGAGCCACCTCGGTGACCGCTCCGAGCATTCCCGGCCACGGGTCTTCGCTGGTGACGATTCCCAGCACGCCGACCACGCCGATGTCCTCGATCAGCAGGGGCTGAGCGATCAGCGCTCGCACATGGTGATCGCTCGGTCCGCGCACCAGGTCCGAGTGGGTGACGAGCACCCGGCGTTCGCCTTCGATCGCGCGAATGGCGGCGTCGTGGAATTGATCGGACAACGCTTCGTGACGGCCGTCCCACGCCAGCAGATTTCCGGACGCGTCTGCGAGGCCCAGACCGGAACCGCCGGTCAGCTCGCGTAGGTGAGGCGCCGCCTCGGCGGCCGAATTCTTGTCGAGTCCACGCCGAAGTGGCCGCGCGGCAAGTGAAGCCGTATGGAGCGCGGCATGGACGGCACGCTCGGTCGGGGTGGTCACCTCACGTCTGGTGCGCATCCACACCGCTGTCAGTGCCCCGGCCACTGCGAGAATCAGCACGCTGAGAAGCGCGACCACGGCCGGACTCAACGCGAATCCTCGTCCAGTTTCCGGATCAGTGTTTTCGGAGCCACCGTGCGGTACGCATCTTCGACGACGTCGGCTACGTCGTTCCAGAATTTCTCGTCCTCGGTCTCGTCGGCACTCGGAACGTCGAGGTACACACCGATCCATCCCCGGCCACCCACGTACGGGGGGACGAAGAACCTCGTCGGATCGCGACTGACCCAATCTGCCTGCGCCCCAGGTGGGGCCGCGGCCCAGATCGCGAGGCGATCGTCGTGGTGGTGATCTGCCATGGTGACGAACTGCGGCGCTTTGCGCACGAACCACGACGATTCACCGTGGCTGACCCGCTCGGTTGCCTCTGGCAATGCCAGTGCAAGAGCGCGGATTCGTGCCGACGCCGTCATCGATTCACGACCCGCAGGTATTCGGTGCCGGAACACCTGCAAATCGATCCTTCACCCACGCAACAGCTCCCGGCACAGCGGCGCCGTCCGCGTGACCTTCGCCCGGTCGCGCCTGGAATTCGATGACGTCACCCTCGGCGCAGGCACGTTCGACGGCCGCCTCGGTCCATTGCGGACGGATGAGGTTGTCATTGGTACCGACGACTACGTACATCGGACCGCTCGCGCGTTGACGTGGGAGAGCAACGTCGCTGAGCCACGCGTGAATTCGGTCCGCGTCCTCGGCGGTAGCTGGCCGGGTGTCGGCGGGCGTCACCTTTCCGACAAGACCCAGCTTCTCCGTCGCGCGAGAGGTCAGGCACGAGGTGAGCAGGTCGTAGTTCTGCTCGAATGCGCCGCGCACGTAGTCGGTTCGTTCGAGCTCCGGATGGGTGAGGGACAGCCCTTCGAGTACATAGGGCAGCAGCAGTTGCTGAGGCAGTGACAGATTCACCTCGGAATCACTCGAGATGATCGGCGAGATGTCCGCTGCCGGGGACAGGTTTGCTGCACCGACGAATTCGAGTCCGTCGCCGTAGGTGTCGGCTTCCTCGGCCGCTGCCCAGGAAGCCTGCCCGCCTTGGGAAAGCCCCAGAGTTGCCCACCGAGTCGAGGTGTCCGGAACGACGTTGCGCGCCGCTCGAACCGCGTCGATGACGTTGAACGCCGCGGTGTCCGGTTGCAGGTAAGGATGCGGGTCCGGAGTGCCGAGGCCCTCGAAGTCGGATACAGCGACCACGTATCCCGAGTCGAGGAACGGCGCGACCAGGCCGATCGTGCCGAAGAGGGTCGGCGAGGTCGACGGCGCGCAGTCGTCCGAAATACCCGTCGTGCCATGTCCGATGGAGACGATCGGCCACCCGCCCTCCGGCGGCGTTCCAGGCGGTGTGAACACGGTTCCCGATACCTGGGTCTCCCGGCCGTCGATACCGGAGGTGGAGCCGTACAGGATTTTCACTGCGCTCGCTCCGGACGCCGCCACTTCGGCTGTGCTGGTGAAGGGTTCACTGTCGAACACGACGCCGCGTTGCGCGCTGTTCTCGACCGGCGGGGTAGTCGTGGTTGCGTTGTCGGTGACAGAGACATCTGGCGAGGCATCCGATCCGCAGCCGACGCTCACGAGGAGCGCGCTCGCCACCACGACTCCCCAGCCTGCGCGAACCCTCGAACTCCGAACCGTCATACGCAGTGTTCCCCTCTATTTGCCCGCGCTGCCTGCTCGGCGACGCCTGACACGTTCCTCGGCTGCGGCCTCTTCGATGTCGAGTCCTTCCAATACGGTACGCAATACCTCGTCGTCGAGATCTCCGTCGTCGCGCGCGGCGATCAGTGCGACTCGTTGCGAGCGAAGGGATTGATGCCGGAATTTGTCGAAGAGCGCTCCCGCATTCCACAAGGCGGCCTCGCGATCGGCGTCCTCGTCGACCTCCTGGAGTTGAAGCCTCGCCTGCATCGAGCGGCGTACGCGCTCGACAATTGCCTGTAATTCCTTTCCGTCGATCCCCGACGGAGGGTGCGCAGCCGCGTCGGCCAACGCCTTCTCACCGGCTTTGCGAGAAATGTTGCGTGCCAACTCCATCTGTTCCTGAGTACGCAATTGTTCATAGGGATCCGCGACGTCGAGACGACGAATCAGGAACGGCAAGGTCGATCCCTGGATGAGCAGTGTCCCGACCGCGACGATGAACGCGATCGCCTGAATGACGCCGCGTCCGGGGAACGGCTCGCCGGACGAGAGCGCGAACGGGATACCGCCGGCCGCAGCAAGAGTGACGACACCACGCATTCCCGCCCACGAGACCACCAGATTCTGTTTCCACGTCAGTTGATTCTCGCGATCACGGCGCAGGGTTACACCGAATCGCACACGGGAGTAGCTCAGGAACAGCCACACCGGCCGAATCACGATGACCACGGCCAGGACTGCCAGACCGTACGCGAACACGTGAAGCACCGGAAGCCCGTCGGCGACAACATCGTCGATCACGAAGCTCAGTTGCAGCCCCATGTACGCGAAGACGAACATCTCGAGGAGTGTGTCCAGGCTCGACCACACCGAGCGCTCCTGCAGCCTGGTCATGATCGACGCGTCCGTCGAATAGTGTCCGATCACCAGACCAGCAACCACGACGGCCAGAACACCGGACGCGTGTAGTTCTTCAGCGGCCAGGTAGGCAGCGAACGGAAGGACCAGCCCCAAGCCGGTTTCGAGTGGAGAGTCGTACATGCGGGCGCGAACGAACTTGACGACAAACGCGAGCACCAAGCCGACGACAACGCCGCCGATTACTTCGTACGCGAAGAACAACAGGGGCGAATCTGTCGCAATTCGCGTTCCGGTCACGGCAGCGACCGCGACGGTGAAGAGGGTCAGCGCGGTCGCGTCGTTGACGAGCCCTTCGCCCGTGAGGATGGCGATGACTCGTTTCGGGAGCCCGAGTTTCTGACCGACCGCCACCGCGCTGACGGCATCGGTCGGCGCGATCACGGCTCCGAGCACGAGGGCGGCGCCGATAGTGAACTCGGGAACCATCCATTCGGCGAAGAAGGCAACCACGAACGCCGTCACCAGCACCATTCCGACGCCGAGACGCAGAATGGGCGCAAGGTTGCGTTTGAAGGTCGCGACCGAGAACTTGAGAGCGGCCGAGTAGAGAAGCGGCGGCAGGACCACACCGAGAATGACGTGGGGGTCCAGTTCGGGCCGCGGCATACCGGGGATGAAGGAGGCGACCGAGCCCACGGTCACCAGGACCAGCGGGGCCTGCAGGTTTCGTCGATTGGACAGCCCGGTGACTGCGATGGCGGCAATGACAACCAGCAGAATCCAGGTGAAGTTCACGCGTTCATTCTGCCCGCCGACCCTGGGAGTTCACCCAGCGGACGCACAGAAGCCCGCAACCTTTTCGGTTACGGGCCCCTGAGCAACGGTATGGCCGAATCCGGTTTTACTGCTTTTCGGGAACAGCCTTCTTGGCGGCCTCGGCTGCCTTGTCGATCTGATCGCCGTACTTGTTGCCGGTCTTGTCGTCGGCGATGTCGGCGACCTTGTCGATCGCGTCGTGAACCTTGTCGGAGTTCTCCGCTGCGAGCTCCTGGCCCTTTTCGACCAATCCCTTGACGTTGTCCAAGAAACCCATGTCCGTGTCCTCTCCCGGTGCTGACGCACATCCTTCGGCGGAATCGTTCCTCCGCGCCCTTCGATTCTCACAGGTCGACGGCCTCTACGCCAGAAAGCAGGTCCGTGCGTTCGAGCCGCGCGCAACTCGAGGTAGCGTTAACCCGCCAATAGCTGATTGATCACCCATCGACATCGACAGGTGCCCGGATTGAATGCAGGACTGCGCGGGACGGGGAGCGACCCCCACCCCACGCGTGAACTGCTGTCCCGGTGGTGGTCGGATCGCACCGATTACACCTGGCTCCCCCGATTCCTCGACACTCGCGGGCTGACCGTTCCCGGACGCAAATTAGTCGCGGTGTGGTGTTTTCTCTTCGCGCTGATCGCGGCGACCATGCAGTTGAGCCGCTTCGGTTCCGATTCCGCCCTTGCACGGTCCATCCTCGCAGTCGGGACCATCAGCGGGGTCTATGCCGGTTGCCGTTGGGTGCGAAACGAATCGTGGCCCACCTGGCGCCAATCCGTGGCCTTTGTCGTCTGGGCCGACCTCTGGCTCGCCGTCACGCTCTTCTTCGCGGTTCGCACAGCGTTCGTCGGAACGCTGGGTTGCGTCCTGTTCATCATGATCGGCTTCTACACGGCGATAGTTCACAGTCCGCGTGTTGCCGTGACCCACATCGGCTGGGCTCTTGCTGTCTGCACGACGCTCGCTGCCATGGCGATGTCCGAGCCGGTCAACGACGACTGGGTGGTCGTGAATCTCTATCTGATGGTTGCCGGTGTGGTTTTCTCCACCGCGTGGATTCTGCAGATCGTCTGGCTGCGCCTGACCGACGACGCACGAAACGCTCACCGGGACTACCTCACCGCGACACTCAATCGCCGCGGACTCCAGGACGAGGCACAGCATCTGCTGCGCAGTGATCGAACGCAGGCTCTGATCGCACTGCTCATCGACGTCGACTCGTTCAAAATCCTCAACGACACGCACGGTCACGTAGCAGGTGACGACGCGTTGACCGCTGTCGCTGACCGCCTCATCGCTGCCGCCGGGCCCGAGGCAGTGGTGGCGCGAATCGGCGGCGACGAGTTCGTCGTCCTGCGCGGAGTCGATCGAGGAGATATCGAACAGGTCGCCACCGAGATACATTCGGCGGTCTCGTCCGACTCCGATCCCTATCCCGTATCCGCCAGTACCGGCGTCAGCGTCTACCTCTGTCCCGAGACGGACTTACCGGATCGGGCTGTCAACGAACTGATCGAGCACGCAGACAATGCGATGTACCGGGCCAAGAAGCGCGGCGGCGATCGCATTGCCTGGGTGCAGATGTTCAGGCGCTGAAACTACTTACTCACTGTGGGCGTGGTGATGCTCGCCGGGCAGGTCGTCGGGCGTCGCGAAAATCTTCCGCTTCTCCCCGTGCAGGCGTGCGCTGATCCACCACGAGAGTTCCACGAGCACAACGCCGATAGCGCCGAGGGTGATCGCGAGCGTCGTCGCAGCGACGTTGCTCGGATCAAGCTTGAAGAACTCACGAGTGAACGGCAGCGCGAACAGGATGAGGTACCCGGCAACCGAACCGCCGATCAGAACGAGCTTCCACCACACGTACGGCCGAGCAACGACGGCCAGGACCCACACGGCGATCATGATCAACGTGATGAGTGCACTGGTTCCGGCCTGGATCTTCTGGGTCTCCGTCTGGTCGGGGCCTTGGTAAGCCAACACGTAGGAGATGAACGTGGTGATGCCGATGATCAGGCCCGACGGCAACGCCAGACGCATCACGCGGGAGACGAAACCGGTTCGGGCGCGCTCGTTGTTGGGGGCGAGAGACAAGATGAAGGCCGGGATACCGATCGTGAACCACGCCGCGATCGTGACGTGGCGGGGCAGGAACGGGTACGGCAGCGGTTCGAAGTCGAAGACCTGGGACAGGACGCCGGTGATGCCGATCAGGAACGCAAGCACCACCGAGTAGACGGTCTTGGTCAGGAACAGATTCGACACACGCTCGATGTTGCCGATCACTCGGCGGCCTTCCGCGACGACGTACGGGAGCGTCGCGAACTTGTTGTCCAGCAGCACGATCTGGGCCACGGCTCGGGTAGCCGGGCTGCCCGAACCCATCGAGACTCCGATGTCGGCGTCCTTGAGGGCGAGCACGTCGTTGACGCCGTCACCGGTCATCGCGACGGTATGTCCGCGAGACTGCAAGGCAGCGACCATTTCCCGCTTCTGATCCGGTCGTACTCGACCGAACGTCGTTGCTCCGTCGAGAGTGTCCGCCAGCTTTTCCTGATCGCTGGGAAGATCCCGCGCGTCGATGGGACGGTCACCACCCTCGAGCCCGAGGGACCCGGCAACGGCACCGACGGAAACCGCGTTGTCGCCGGAAATGACCTTGACCGCGACCTTCTGGCTGGCGAAGTACTCCAACGTCTCCTGCGCGTCCGGACGCACCTTCTGCTCGAGTACGACCAGAGCCTCAGGGGTGACGGTGCCCGGCGCGTCGGCGTCGTCGACGGGAAGGTTGCTGCTGCCGAGCATGAGCACACGAAGCCCGCTCGAACCCACTTCTTCTGCCTTACGGGCCATCTCCGAGTCGGGATCGAGCAGCACGTCCGGGGCGCCGAGCACCCAGTTGCCGTGACTGCCGTACGACTGGCCACTCCACTTCTTCGCCGAGGAGAACGGCGCGAGCGCGGTGGCTTCGCCCCAACCGGAATCGTCGGAGAGAGACTCGCGAATCGCCAGAACGCTCGCGTTGGGGCGAGGGTCGGACGCCGCCATCGCGCTCAACGCGGACTTGACTGCAGACTCCCCTGATCCACCCGGTGCGACATCGACCTCGGACAGACGCATGCCGTTCTCGGTCAGCGTTCCGGTCTTGTCCGCGCACACCACGTCGACACGGGCCAAGCCTTCGATCGCCGGCAACTCCTGAACGAGACACTGGCGCTTGCCCAATCGGATGACCCCGACCGCAAAAGCAATGGACGTCATGAGCACAAGGCCTTCGGGAACCATCGGAACCAGCGCTGCCACCATGCCGTTGAGGGCGGGTCGGATCGGCAAGCCGATCGTGAAGAGCTGATTGAAGATGATCAGCGCTCCCGCCGGAATCATCAGATAGGTGATGAATTTCAGGATCTTGTCGATACCGCTGCGCAGTTCCGAATGCACGAGGGTGAACTTGCTCGCCTCTTCGGCCAGCTTGGCCGCGTATGCATCTCCACCGACCTTGGTGGCGCGGTACGCGCCGCTACCTGCGGCAACGAAACTGCCCGACAGCACTTGCTGGCCGCTCGCCTTGTGAACCGGATCAGCCTCACCGGTGAGCAGCGATTCGTCGACCTCGAGTGCGGCAGAACTGACCACCTCACCGTCGACGACTATCTGGTCACCGGATCCGAGTTCGATAATGTCATCGAGCACAACATCTTTGGGCGCCATTGCCACGGCGACGCCGTCACGCCTGACCATGGGCTTGGCCTGACTCACGATGGCCAGAGCGTCGAGCGTGCGCTTGGCGCGGATCTCCTGGATGATGCCGATACCGCTGTTCGCGATGATCAACAACCCGAACATGCCGTCGATGATCGAACCCGTCGCGAGCACGATCACCAACAACACGGTCAGGATCGCGTTGATGCGAGTGAAGACGTTGCCGCGAATGATGTCCTTGACCGAGCGGGACGCCCGGTCCGGTACATCGTTGGTTTGTCCCGACGCGATCCTTGCTGCAACCTGATCGGCGGTCAGACCGCGGGCGACGTCTACGTCGTCCGGCAATCGCTCAGGCGCTACCGCCACTGCTGTCTCTTCTGAACTGGTGTGCTCGTGAGCCATGGTCAAAGATTACGCACCCGGAGCAACTAATCAGGGTTCGACTCGACAGGCAACCACGTCCGCGGCACTTCTCCGCTCAGCCCAGTGGTATCCACCACTTCGACGGCGGTGTCGGTGACAACGCGTCGATCCTGCCGCCAGGCATCGGGACCGACACTGTTGTGCCCGCCTCTGCGGCCGACTCGTTGAGGCGAATGATCGGCTCCGACCACGAGTGAAACGCGAGGTTGAAGGTCGCCCAGTGGATCGGTACGAAGACACCGCGCGATCCGTCGCCCTTGTTGAGGTCGATGTGTGTCTGCACTGCCTCTTCCGGATTCATGTGAATGTCCGGCCAGCGCACGTCGTACGCGCCCACGGGGAGAAGCGTCAGATCGAAAGGCCCATAGGTTTCACCCAACTGTTCGAAACGTGATGTGTATCCGCTGTCTCCGCCGAAGAACACCCGGTGCTTCGGACCGGCGAATACCCACGACGCCCACTGCGTCGTGTTCCGGACGAGGCCACGACCGGAGAAGTGACGAGCCTCGGTGCACGTGAGGACCAGGTCGTCGATTTTTGTCGACTCGTCCCAGTCCAATTCCACGATCCGGTTCTCGGGCACCTTCCAGTGCCGCAGGTGAGCCCCGATACCGATCGGAACGACAAACGGAGCGGTCTGGGTGCGAGTCAGAATCTTGACCGTCGCCATGTCGAGGTGGTCGTAATGATCATGCGAGATGACTATCGCATCTACCGTCGGTAGATCAGCCAAGGCCACGGGAGTGGGATGCATACGTGCGGGACCTACTGTGGCCGAGGGTGATACGCGTTCGCTCCACACCGGATCGGCGAGAACGCGGTAACCGTCGACCTCGACGAGAACACTCGAATGGCCGTACCACGTCACGGCCGCGTCACCCGCTACCGACGGCGCCAGCGGAGTTGCCAACGGAATCGGCTGACGCGGCCGACCCGTCGACCCCCGTGTAGCCATCGACTTGAACATCCCGGCATCGGTGCCCGGAACCAGAGTGCTGCTGGGCTCCGAGTTGTGGAACTGGCGGTCCCGGTATCGCGGGGACATCGCCGCATACGGTTGCACTGTGTTTCGCGACGCCCCGATCTGCGTCGGGATTCCCCATGCGGCTCGCGCCACCCACCCTGTCGCCGCGGCAACAGCCGCAACTCCCAGAACCGTCGTCTTCTTCATTCAGACGAGCGTAGCCACTATCTGTCCCGCGTGCCTGGTGCCTGTTTTCCCTGCAACGAGCTTTACTTTCCCTTGAATACGGGAGGGCGGTTCTCGATGCGGGCGGCGCGGGCTTCCTGGACGTCCTCGCTGAGCCAGGCGGCGTGGAGGGCGTCGAGTTGCTCGGGAGACTGTTCCTCCATGGTGCCGTCGTCGTTGAGAACCATCTTCATGTGCCGCAACGACAGCGGTGCGAGATTGGCGATGCGGTGCGCCCATTCCTGAGCGTCGTCGAGGGTTCCGAGCTTGTTGGCGAGACCGCGCGTGAAAGCTTCCTCGGCGCCGATCTGTTCGATGCCGAGCAGAATGGTACGCGCCGGACCGCCGCCGACCAGCGACGCGAGCCGACGCATGGTCCACTTGTCCACCGAGACTCCGAGGGTGGCCGCGGGGATTCCGAAGCGAGCGGTCGGTGCCACGACGCGCAGATCCGACGCGATGGCCAGCTGGGTACCGGCGCCGATGGCCGGACCGTTGACAGCGGCGATGACGGGGATGGGCGCCGTGTCGATCGACCGGAGCATTTCGAACAAGCGGTCGGTGAAGCCCTCCATGTAGACGTCGCCGGAGAGGTCCGCGCCTGCACAGAACGCCGATCCCTCACCGGTGATGACGACAACGTGCGCATGCTCGGCGACTGCCGCGTTCATCGCGTCCCGTATTGCGATGCAGAGTTCGGCGCTGAGCGCATTACGACGCTCGTGACGCTGCAACTCGATGGTCACGACGTTGCCGTCACGGGAGAACCCGATCATGTCCGCTCACTTTCGTTTCTGGAAGGCTCGACACACAGGAGTTCCGAGGCGCCGCTACCGTCCGCATACTTCTCTGCAGCTAAGTTCTGTACATCAGGAGGTTAGATTACCGATGAGTACAGACGACCTTGCCGCACAGCAACCACACTCGGTCGACGTGGTGGTGATCGGCGCGGGACAGGCCGGACTCTCCGCCGCGTATTACCTGCGCAAGTTCGGAATCGAACCCGAATCGGGGTTCGTGGTGCTCGATCATGCGTCCGGTCCGGGCGGAGCGTGGCAGTTCCGCTGGCCGAGCCTGACACTGAGCACCGTCAACGGTGTGCACGACCTCCCGGGAATGTCCTTCGCGGAAACCACCGGTACAGACGCCGAGCAAGTACCTGCATCGGTGGCGGTCCCCCATTACTTCGAACTGTACGAAAAGCAATTCGAACTTCCCGTCCACCGCCCGGTACACACACGGGTGGTGTGTCCGAGGGAAGAGCGCCTGCGAATCGAGACCGACCAGGGAGTGTTCGCGGCGCGAGGCTTGATCAACGCGACGGGAACCTGGGAGCGCCCCTTCATCCCCCATTATCGCGGGGCCGAGTCCTTCCGTGGCCGACAACTCCATACGAAGGACTATCGAACCGCTGCGGAGTTCGAAGGCAAACATGTTGTGGTGGTCGGCGGCGGTATCTCGGCCGTCCAACTGCTCGACGAGATCTCACGCGTCACGACCACTACCTGGGTGACGCGGCGCGAACCCGAGTTCCGCGACGAGCCGTTCACGCCGGACATCGGCCGCGCTGCGGTTGCCATGGTCGAAGATCGTGTACGACGCGGCCTGCCACCGGGATCCGTCGTCTCGGTGACCGGCCTCCCCGTGACGCCTGCCATCCGGGCAGCGCGAGAGCGTGGTGTGATGAATCGACTGCCGATGTTCTCCGAAATTCTTCCGAACGGCGTGAAGTGGGCCGACGGTACCGTCGTCGACGCCGATGTCATCTTGTGGTGCACCGGTTTTCGTAGCTCAATCGATCACCTGGCGCCGTTGCACCTGCGCGGACCGGGTGGCGGAATCCCGATGACCGGGCGCCTCGCCACGCAGGTCGAAGCCGACCCTCGCGTGCACCTGGTGGGATACGGACCGTCGTCGTCGACGATCGGAGCCAACCGCGCCGGCCAAGCGGCGGCGCGCGAACTGACCGCGTACCTGGGAATCGGCGAATGAACAGAATACTGATTCCGAGCGAAACCTGCTGGCGCATCGAACCGGCGGACAATCTTGCCTGCATCGTCGACGCCGCTGACTACTTTCATCATGCGAAGTCCGCAATGCTGCAAGCGGAAAAGCGAATCATGTTGATCGGCTGGGACTTCGACACGCGCATCAAACTCGAACCAGGCAAGCAGACGCTCGACGGCCCCAACCGATTGGGAATGTTCCTCCGCTGGCTGGTCCGCGAGAAACCCGACCTCGAAATCCTCGTACTCAAATGGAACATCGGCGCGTTCACCGCAATTGGGCGCGGCATGACTCCCGTCTTCGTGTCCAACTGGCTGACCGACGAGCGCCTGCGGTTCGAGATCGACGGCGCCCATCCCGTGGGTGCGGCGCACCATCAGAAAATCATCGTCATCGACGACGCTCTGGCGTTCTGCGGCGGCATCGACATGACGGTGGACCGCTGGGACACCTCGGATCACGTCGACCGCAACGACTACCGGATCACACCGAGCGGGAGACGTTACGGCCCTTGGCATGACGCAACCACGGCGGTCGACGGCAATGCGGCCGCGGCCATCGGCGAATTAGCGCGGGCACGCTGGAAATCCGCAACCGGAGAGGACCTCCCACCGGTCCAGAGCACGGCGACGCCGTGGCCGGTCAATTTGGCTCCTACCTTGCGCGTCGTCGACGTGGCCATCGCCAGAACGCTGCCGGAACTCGGCGAACGCACAGAGGTACGCGAGATCGAGGCGCTCTATCTCGCGGCCATCGCCGGGGCAGAACACACGCTGTACATCGAAAGCCAGTACCTCGCCTCACGCACGCTGGCCGAGGCGATTGCCGCGCGTCTACGTGAGGCCGACGGGCCGGAGATCGTTCTGGTCATTCCGCGCAATGCCGATGGATGGCTCGAACAAAAGGCGATGGACGGGGCACGCCACGACCTGCTGCATTTGCTGTGGTCGGCCGATATCCACGACCGGTTCGGTGCGTTCTATCCCGTGACCTCTTCCGGCGCACCAATTTACGTGCATGCCAAGGTCCTCGTGATGGACGATCGCCTCCTGCGAATCGGGTCGTCGAACCTCAACAACCGTTCGATGGGCTTCGACACCGAGTGCGACATCGCCGTCGAATCCGACGACGACGCAGATGTCGAGTTGCGCGCCTCGATCATCGGATTGAGGCGCCGGCTACTCAGCGAGCACCTCGACGTCACCGAGGAAGAAGTCGACGACGCGTTGGGTGAGCAGTCACTGTTGTCGACGGTTCGTGCTCTCTCGACCTCCGACGCTCGCAGTCTGCGCGAATTCGACCGGAATACAGTCGACGGCGAAGACCACGTGCTCGCTGAAAATGCACTGATGGATCCCGAGCGCACGCCGCCCAGACTGAGCGATCGAATCGAAGGATTGCGCCGCCTGCTCGGCAAACGCTGAGACTCTAGAACACGCGCACGCAGTGCCCGGTTGCCAGCGCGAGTTCGACGAGTGTTGCACCGTGAACACTCGGGACGAGCGCGATGAGAAACGTATCGCTGTCGCTGTCGAGCCAGGCAAGTGAAACGCCCGTCTCGGTGATGTTGTCGCCGACTCGAGCGAGAAGCGATTCGAGTCCGGCAGCTCGATCGAAGTTCATGGCAAGACTCTGCGCCCACTCCCACGATCCTGCCGGCGCCGACTCGAGCGCTCGTAGCTGACCGAGAACCTCGGCAGCGTCCTCGTTCCAGTCCACCCAGACCAGGAGTTTTCGGTCGTGTAACGCGTCGACGAGAGCAAACCACGCCAATTCCGGGTGCGGCTTCTCGAGCGTCTGTGAGTACAGCTCGTTCTGTACTTCGACATACCGTTCCGGATACTCGATCGCGAGCGTCACCCGGTCGACGACGACAGCGCTGTCAGGGGCGAGCAGTTCGGCGATCGCGCGCAACGCGTCGCGAGCAGGTCCACCCACTATGTCTCCAAGGTTCGATTCGGTCATCGGTGCGGTTTCCACAGTCTGACATGCGAGTGCGCCTCGTTCGGACGTGTCCTCTATGTCAGATCCTGAGGCAGATCCTCCCTAGATTCCCGCGCGCCGCATATCAATGAGTCGACGAGTTACCGAATCGAACAACCCGGCTATCCCATTCGCCGCACTTGTCCGTTTACCCTTTCACCTGGCCTTACAATCCGGATATAGTCATCGGCGATCCATGAAGCCAACTGGAATGTAGCGAGCCAGCGAACAGTCTGTTACCGTTCAGCTAACTACCCCTTCTGGTCAAACCGGATTGAAGGGGTTCGGGCAATGACCCACGGGGGTTGACGTGAAGGGGCCATGTTCCGCATGAAACACGATTCACACACGACAACCTCTTGGTGGTCGATCGGCGAATGGCGCCTGGGATGGAAGGTCATCGCCGTTCTCGCATTGCCGATGATCGTCGCCGTCGTCCTCGGCGCACTTCGAGTTCAGACAGAACTCGAAGAAGCCGCACAGCTGAGTTCCTCGTCCGAGCGTGCCCTCGCAGTGCCCGCGGCGATCAACCTCGAATCCGCACTGTACGAACTCGCCGAAGCCGCATCGGCACGCACTGACACAGGCCCGGCAACACAAGCAGTTTCGGACGCAATGGACCAACTGGTAGACGCCGCGCGCGCGTTCCAGTCCGACGGCGACCTCAACGACCAAGTGACTTCGGCGCTCGCCGAGAGCCGTTCCATCACCGAGGAGATCGCCGCCGGCGCGGTGGCTCCCGCACGCTTGGTTTCGCGGGTCGGCGAAGTCTCGCGCGCACTCTCGAGCACCTTCACCAGCGTCGTCGAGCATTCTCAACGCCCTGTCCTGCGCGAACAAGGTGGTCGACTCTCCGCACTCTGGGAAGCGCGACGAGCGCTGGCCGAACAACGAATCCTCTTCGGCTCCGGTGATCCGGACCAGCAAGCTCGTACGTCGATGGTCAGTGCTGCCGGTGCCGAACTGGTCGCTCTGAACAACATTCTGGCCATCGACGGGAGTAACGACACCGTCCAGACCCTCAGCAACTCTGCTCAGAACCGGATCAACGCCCTCGGATCAACTCCGTCGACCTCTCCTCTGGGGAGCCGCGTCGGCGCCGATCTGAAATCCGGCAACGACCAGTACAACAGCCTGACCGACGCCACCGTCACCGAGTTCGGCGACACCGTCACCGCCGAATCCAATGCAGCACGAACCGCAGCACTCCGTGACACTGCAATCGTGCTCGGCGCGGTCCTGCTGGCACTGGCCATCGCCCTCGTCATCAGCCGATCGCTCATCGATCCGATCCGCCGGTTGCGATTTGCCGCATTGCAGGCCGCACGACGCGGACTCCCCGACGCGATCGAACGAATTCGCGCAGGTGCCAGTACCGACGAACTCGACTTCGCCCGTGTCCCGATCCGCACCCACGAGGAAATCGGCGAGCTTGCGCGCGCGGTGGACGACATGCACGGTCAGGCCATCACGCTTGCCGGCGAGCAGGCCACCCTGCGGCGCCAGGTCAACGACATGTTCGAAACGCTGTCGAGGCGCAATAAGTCCCTCGTCGACCAGCAACTCGGTTTGATCGAACAGTTGGAGCAGGACGAAGACGACCCGCGTCGCCTCGAGAATCTGTTCCGGCTCGATCACATCGCCGCGAGAATGCGTCGAAACGGCGACAACTTGCTGGTTCTCGCCGGAACCGATGTACGCCGCGCCAGGACCGCCCCCGTCGCTCTCGGCGATACCCTTCGCGCCGCGGTATCCGGCGTCGAGGAGTATCGACGCGTCGAACTCGGGCAGATCCCGCCCGGAGTCGTCACCGGTCATGCTGCCCCGGACGTCGTTCACCTCATCGCTGAGCTGCTCGACAATTCTCTGCGGTACTCCCCACCGGAGACCACCGTCTCCATCAACGCTGCCCGCACTATCGACGGCTCCATGATCGTCGAGATCGCAGATCTCGGTATCGGCATGTCGCCTGCCGATATCCTCGATGCCAACGAGCGCCTCGCCGCCGGCGGCGAGATGAGCGCGGATACAGCGCGTCGCATGGGTTTGTTCGTCGTGAGCCGAATCAGCCGTCGCTACAACATCTCTGTGCGCCTGCGCCCGACGGCAACGTCATCGACGCACAACGGCATCACCGCAACGGTGCTCCTACCGACGTCGATACTCGATTCGTCTCGGGGACCCGAGATCCGCACGCCGCGAACCGGACCCGTTCCCACGCTCGATCGAACTCCCCCTCCCACACCGCCTGCACCGTCATGGTCACAGCCCGTCCCGACCGAATCCGCACCCCCGCGGCCTGCGACCAGAAATCTCGCTGATCTCCCGCGTCGAACGCCCGGTAACAGTACCGATCGGACCGAGACGTTCGCCCCGATCACACCGCAATCCACTCCTACGGCAACAGCGCCTTCGGGATTGCCACGTCGCACTCCGGGCACAAGTGGAGTACCGGCAGTCAGCACTTCAACTCCGACCACTGCTGCACCCGCCACCTCGGTGTCGTCCTTCGCTCCTCTGCCCGATCCCGAGGGCACAAGCACATCGACGTCCCTTCCCGTTCGTACTCCGTCGCCGGAATTCGCCTCGCCGGCACAGGGTCCCGAGATCCCGGTGGGTCCACAACCGTCGACAACCCCGCCGCCGCGGCACCGGCTCTCAGCCCCGACGCCGACAAATACTGCGGCATTCTTCTCCTCACGCACCCGTGACGGGCTCTCTGCTCGCGCATCGGCGAGGGCTGACGGCGCGGGCGACGGCAACTCGAACGGCGTACCCTCTGCTCCGACCACGATGCCGATTTTCGCCCGGATGGTGTCGGAGTGGCTCGTGGATCCGACGGCGGAGACTTCGGCGGCTTCCACCGGCAGTTCGTGGACCACCGACGCGGATCAAGGCTGGCTGGCCGCTCGGACCTCGTTCGAGATGCCGGTCACCAAGATCGCCGATTCCGGTCTGCCCATTCGAGACCGCGGAGCCCGCCTGGTTCCTGGTGCCGTCGGCGGAGGCGGTACGGCGCAGCGCCATGCATCCAATCCGGCGGACGTCCAACGTGGTTGGAGCAGTTACCAATCCGGAGTACAACGAGGGCGTCGGCGCGCCGCCGACCATCAGCCCGATGGCGGACAGTCTTTCGAATCGTCCACGATGTTGCACAACGATGAAGGAGAACAGTGAACACTGTCGGAGCCCAAGAGACTCCCCGCGCACTCGACTGGCTGGTTTCGGCTTTTGCCCGAGACGTGCCGGGTGTGAGTCACGCGATCATCGTCTCAGCCGACGGGTTGTTGACCGCCTCGAGCACACACCTTCCGCTCGATCGGGCGGATCAATTGGCCGCTGTCACTTCCGGACTCGCCAGCCTGTCCGCGGGGGCGTCACGCCTCTTCGACGGTGGGGCCGTCATGCAGTCCGTCGTCGAGATGGAGAACGGCTACCTGCTTCTCATGGGCGTCGGTAGCGGCGCTTACCTTGCCGCCCTCGCTGTCGCCGGATGCGACATCGGCCAGATCGGTTACGAAATGGCGACTCTCGTCGATCGCGTCGGGACCACGATGGACATTGCCCCGCGAACGTCGCAGGGTATTTGAGTTCGATGCCTCACCATCAATCCGACTACGACGACGCCGAACCCAGCTTGGTCCGGCCGTACGCGCTCACCGAAGGTCGGACCCTGCCGTCCATCGACCTCCCGCTCGAAGCGATCATCGCGACGATCGAGGACGTGGTCTCGAACAATCTTGCACCGCAGGATATTCGTGCATCGATCGTCGCACTCTGCGAGAAGCGGATCTCGATTGCCGAGATCGCTGCCCACCTCGGTGTTCCGATCGGAGTCGTGCGGGTACTGGTTGCCGACCTCGTAGTAGCCGGATCACTGGAAATACATGCCACTCTGCGAAGCGACGCATCTCGAGTCGAGCGACGCGAACTGATCGAAAGGACCCTCAGTGGACTTCGGGCACTCTGACTCATCGTCTCGCGTGAAATCGACAAAAATCGTGATCGCCGGGGGTTTCGGTGTTGGCAAGACAACGCTTGTGGGGACCGTCTCTGAAATCGTCCCCCTTCGCACGGAGGCAATGGTCACCGACGCCAGCGACGGTATCGACAATCTCGGTTCCACTCCCGACAAGAGCACCACGACGGTCGCGATGGACTTCGGGCGCATCACTCTCGCCGACGACCTGGTCCTCTATCTGTTCGGAACCCCGGGACAGCGCCGCTTCTGGTTCATGTGGGACGACTTGATCACCGGTGCGATCGGTGCGGTCATTCTGGTCGACACGCGCCGTCTGGAAGACAGCTTCGCTGCAGTCGACTTCTTCGAGGCGCGAGGGCTCCCGTTCATTGTGGCGGTCAACCGTTTCGACGGCGCACCAATCCATTCGGCGAGCGATCTCCGGCAGGCATTGGCGCTACCCAACCGCGTTCCCATGATCGAGATCGACGCCCGAAACCGCGAATCGGCCAAACGCGCGCTGATCGCCGTCACCGAGTACTCCCTCGAACGACTTGCAGCTGAAGCAGTCGTCTAGATGAATCACCAGATGCGAATCGTCGCCGAAAGGAACTGGCATGTCGGATGAAATGCACCATTTCTCGATGGGAATCTGGCTGCTCGGGCTCGCCTACGTCGTGTCCGTGGTCGGGTCGGTAGTCGGCCTGGCGTGCACCAGGCATTCAGCGTCGGCGACGACAACCGCCACACGCATGCGATGGCTGGCCATGGCTGCCCTGTCGATCGGTGGTGTCGCCATCTGGCTGATGCACTTCATCGCCATGCTCGGCTTCGCAGTCCCCGGCAGTCCCATTCGATACAACCTCGGATGGACCGTGATCTCCGCGATCATCTCAGTAGGTGCTGTTTTTGTCGGTCTGCTGATCATCGGGACCGAATTCCGCTGGACGCGGCTTCTGATCGGCGGCGTGGTGACCGGTCTCGCCGTGAACATCATGCATTACACCGGCATGCGCGCCTTGCGCTTTCAGGGTGAGATCCACTACGACCTGCTCTTCGTTGCATTGTCGGTTCTCATCGCAGTCGTCGCCGGAACCGCTGCACTGTGGTTCACCATGGTGCTCGAGTCCACGATTCTGCGTTTTGTCGCCGGAATCATCATGGGCATCGCCGTCGTCGGTATGCACTACACCGGAATGGCCGCAGTCGAGGTTGTTCACGACGCGGCAGCCCCGGCGCCGCAGGGACTCGAAGTGTTCTCATTCCTCTTCCCCGTCTTCGTTCTCGGCCTGCTGGCGTTGGCAGTTCCGATTGTCGCCGTGCTGACAGCACCCAACCGTGCGACGGCACGGATGGAATCCGCCGCCGACGACCTGGCGTTCGAAGCACGAGAGTTCGCGACCTCGAACTGAGAGGAGTACGGGGCGAGTCGATGTGAATCGACGACGCCCCGTACATTGCGGGGATGGTGGATGCCGTACACAACCCCCAGCCGTCGGCCGACGCGGCACTGGTCGTGATCGGTGGTTTGCCGGCCACCGGCAAATCGACGATCGCGCGGGTGCTTGCTCAGCATCACAAGATCCCCTACGTGCGGATCGATACCATCGAACAGTCGCTGATCCGCAGCGGTATCGCTGATGTATCCGGGACCGCCGGATACATCACCGGGTACGCGCTCGCCGCCGAACAATTGCGACTGGGACTCTCGGTCGTGGTCGAATGCGTCAACCCAGTCGAGGCGACACGAAACGCCTGGTCCGCTACCGCACAACATAATTCGGCGCGCTTGCTCAGTGTCGAAGTCATCTGTTCGGATCCCGACGAGCATCGCAGACGCGCAGAACGGCGAGTCGTCGACATCCCGGATCTTGTACTACCTACGTGGCAGGAAATCCTGGATCGAGACTACGAGCCGTGGACCACGGAACGGCTCGTGCTCGACACCGCAATCATGAACTCCGAGAGCGCAGTACGACGAATAACTGCCAGAATGTTCACCGAATGAGAGCTGCTCACAGGGTGAGAACGAAGAATGCACTGTTCGGATCTTCGCGGTAGTTTCCGAACGGTGGAGACGGGACGAACCCGAATCTCGCATACAGTCGGCGTGCCGGATCGAAGAAGTCCTGTGTGCCGGTCTCCAATTCGAGTTGCCGGTAACCTCGTTGTCTCGACTCGTCCACGACGTGTTGAAGAAGTCGCGTACCCACGCCACGCCCTCGAGCTACCGATGAGGTTCGCATCGACTTGATCTCGCCACCGGTCGACGACCGTTCCTTGAGTGCAACACAACCGAGTAGATCGTCACCTTCGCTCCACAGCGTCCACATGGTCACGGAGCTATCCGTCAGCCCGGTGATGTCCAGCGCGTGAACGCTGTCCGCGGGCGAGGTCGCATGCATGTCGGCGAGATGTTCGGTCAGTAGAGCACGGACCACATCCCGACTCAGGTCGTCAATTTCGATTCGCACGGATCCTCACTGTCCT
Organism: Rhodococcus sp. APC 3903; assembly: GCF_030407755.1. Taxonomy (NCBI): domain Bacteria; kingdom Bacillati; phylum Actinomycetota; class Actinomycetes; order Mycobacteriales; family Nocardiaceae; genus Rhodococcus; species Rhodococcus sp. APC 3903. The sequence continues at coordinate 337,118 of NZ_JASDCV010000001.1, read as the reverse complement.
CTTCGCTTCCGGCAGCATCGAATGAAAGTATGACTGGCCATCACTTCGGCGAAGGCTTGGCCCGTACGTGGATGCGTTCTCCTTGGGGGCCGAACAGACTCAGTACCTCGACCGGGCCGCCGCCGTCACTACCGAACCAATGTGGGTTTCGGGTGTCGAATTCAGCAGCTTCACCCGTACCCATCACGATGTCGTGATCGGCCAACACCAACCGCAACCTCCCCGACAAGACGTACAGCCATTCGTAGCCGTCGTGCACTTGCGGGTCGGGGTCCGTCTGGCTTGCCGGGATGGTCATCTTGAATGCCTGCAGCCCACCGGGTTGCCGAGTCAGCGGCAATACCGTTCGCCCACTGACGCTTCGAGGCGCACTCTGGATACGTGGATCGGCGACCTGTGGTGCCGCAACCAGTTGGTCCAACGGCACTTGGTGGGCAAGCGCGATCGGAAGCAGCAACTCCAGACTGGGTCGACGCTCCCCCGCTTCGAGCCTCGACAGGGTGCTCTTCGAAATACCGGTGGACTCGGACAGCGCTGTGAGCGTGACGTTCCTCTGTGTACGAATGCGTTTGAGGCGCGCGCCGATCTGCGAGATGGCGGCATCGATGTGCGGACCGTTGACATTCATGGTGCCGAGTCTGACGACGATTCCCAGAAATGGCAACATTAGTTGCTGACGAACCTCCTCCGCGAGCAATCTGTGCTCATGCGAACACACACTGAAACAGAGATCCTCGACGCCGTGATCGTCGGCGGTGGCGCCGCCGGACTCAGTGCAGCCCTGGTGTTGGGTCGTGCTCGGCGCTCGGTCGCCGTCATCGATTCCGGCAAACCGCGCAACACACCGGCAGCACACATGCACGGCTTCCTCTCGCGAGACGGCATGGCGCCAGGTGAGTTGCTCGCCGTCGGACGCAGCGAATTACAGACGTACGGAGTCGAATTCAAACGCGACGACGTAGTCGACATCTCCTGGCGCGGTATCGAACCCGGCTTTGTCGTCGAACTGTCGGGAGGCACGACGCTCGAAACTCGCACTGTGCTGGTTGCCACCGGCCTACGGGATTCACTCCCGGAAATACCAGGAATCCAGGAGCTTTGGGGGCAAAGCGTGCTCCATTGCCCGTACTGCCATGCGTACGAGATCAGCGACCAACCGATCGGCGTTCTCGGCGGCGACGCTCGCGAGATGTCACTTCACCAGGCGTTTCTACTCCGACAGTGGTCGTCGGATGTGACGTTCTTCCCCGACAATATCTCGCTCACCCCCGACGAACGCGCGCGACTGGCTGCCCGAGGAGTGACGGTTGCCGACGGATCGGTATCTGGATTGGTCTGCGAGAAAAGCAAACTGAAAGCCGTCGAACTCGACAACGGCCAACTGGTTGCGCGCTCAGCACTGTTCGTTGCGCCGCGTTTCGTTCCGAACGACGCACATCTGACGCGACTCGGCTGCAAAGCCAGCCCCACGGGATTCGTGGCTGTCGATCATTCCGGCGCCACCAGTGTTCCCGGTATCTGGGGCGCCGGCAACGTCGTCGACCCTCGCGCACAGGTAATCAATGCTGCGGCTGCAGGTTCAACCGCGGCGATCGCAATCAACGGATACCTGGTAGAGCAGGACGTCGAATCGGCTCTTTCGCTCGACCGACCCTGAAGGTGGTTTCTCGGCGGCCATGGAGCAGGGCGTCTGCGAGATGAACGGCGGCAGCGCCCTTCACGGCATCTGACCGAAGCGTCTAGGTCGCGGGGCCGCCGTGCAACTTCTCGTAGGCGGCCTTCTCGGCGTCGTGGCGCGAGATCTTCTTCGGGTTCTCGAGGTCGGAAGGCAAACCGTGACGCTCGAGGCGACGCGACCTGTTCTGAGCCATGTAGGAGACCGAATAGAACAGCGCCAGAAGCACTCCGAGCAGCACCATCGACGCCCGCAGGGCCCACGGCCCGGGGAAGAGCATGAAGGCCGCGAAGACGGGAATGAACGGCACCATGCTGCGGATCAGGTGACGTGGCACAGCCCAGTCACCGATCAGGTCGTTTCGCACCCAGTCCTGCATCGAATCGGGCAACTTGCGCCCCACTGAATAACCCAACCACTGAAGGGGATTCGGGCTCGTGCGTTGCTTTTTGGAAGTCACGGAAGTCACCTGTTCGGTACGCATCGGTCTTGACGCAGTCGTCACGTTTCTTTCAGATGTGGTCATCACATTTCTCTCATTGGTCCAAAGCGCCGGCGCGGAGCGCGGCCTCGTTGACCCGCGTCAGAACGTTGTGGAGTTCTTCGAGTTCGGCGAGGCTGACGCCGAGCTTCGCGACAACCGCCGGCGGGATCTTCTCCGCCTCGTCACGCAGTGCCACACCGGCTTCGGTGAGGTCGACGTCGAGTTGACGTTCGTCGGCGCGGCTACGGGTTCGCGTGATCAACCCGGACGCCTCGAGTCGCTTGAGGAGCGGCGAGAGTGTCGGCGAATCGAGCTGCAATGCCTGCCCGATTTCCTTGACCGCCATCGGCGACTTCCCCCACAGGGCAAGCATCACCAGATACTGGGGATGTGTGAGGCCCATCGGCTCGAGCAGTGGCCGGTAGACGGACAGGACTGCCCGGTTCGCGACCGCAAGTGCAAAACACACCTGCCGGTCGAGAGCCAGCGGATCGTCCATCTGCGTCTGCGGAGCCTTCGTCGTCATGAATCCGATGTTACCAGATTGATTAGTGCAGTAACTATTATCGCACTAATCAATCTGGCGATGATCGTCACTCTTCTCCAACGTCGACGTGGGTTGCCCGGTGAGGCCCACGTGCGCTTCCGCCCTCATTCGCTCCACCATGTGCGGGTAGTGCAGCTCGAACGCCGGACGCTCGCTACGGATGCGCGGCAACTCGGTGAAGTTGTGACGCGGCGGCGGGCAAGTTGTCGCCCACTCCAGCGAGTTTCCGTAACCCCACGGATCGTCGACGGTGACCACCTCGCCGTAGCGGTAACTCTTGAAAACGTTCCAGATGAACGGCAGTGTCGACGCGCCGAGCACGAACGCGAAGATCGTGGACACCGAGTTCAGCACCGTGAATCCGTCCGAGGGCAGGTAGTCGGCGTAACGACGCGGCATACCTTCGCCACCGAGCCAGTGCTGGACGAGGAACGTGCCGTGGAAGCCGACGAACGTGGTCCAGAAGTGCCACTTGCCGAGGCGCTCGTCCATCATGCGACCGGTCATCTTCGGGAACCAGAAGTAGATACCGGCGTACGTGGCGAACACGACCGTACCGAAGACCACGTAGTGGAAGTGGGCGACAACAAAATACGTGTCGGTGACGTGGAAGTCGATCGGCGGACTCGCGAGAATAACGCCCGACAGACCACCGAAGAGGAAGGTGATCAGGAAGCCGACCGAGAACAGCATCGGCGATTCGAAGGTCAACTGCCCCTTCCACATCGTGCCGATCCAGTTGAAGATCTTCACACCTGTCGGCACGGCGATCAGGAACGTCATGAACGAGAAGTAGGGCAGGAGAACAGCACCCGTCGCATACATGTGGTGAGCCCACACCGCGATGGACAGAGCTGAGATCGCCAGTGTCGCGTAAACCAAACCGGTGTATCCGAAGATCGGCTTACGGCTGAAGACCGGGAAGATCTCCGAGACGATGCCGAAGAACGGCAGCGCGATGATGTACACCTCGGGATGCCCGAAGAACCAGAACAGGTGCTGCCACAACAGAACTCCACCTGACGCCGGGTCGAAGATGTGGCCACCGAGGTGACGGTCGACGAACAGACCCATGAATGCAGCGGTCAGCAGCGGGAACGCCATCAAGATCAGAATGCTGGTGATGAAGATATTCCAGGTGAAGATCGACATCCGGAACATCGTCATGCCTGGTGCGCGCAAACAGATCACCGTGGTGATCATGTTGACCGCACCGAGAATAGTGCCGAGACCGCCCACTGTCAGTCCGAAGACCCACAGGTCGGCTCCGACGCCGGGGCTGTGCACCGCACCCGACAGCGGGGTGTACGCAGTCCAACCGAAGTCGGCAGCGCCGCCCGGCGTGAGGAATCCGCCGAGTACGATCAAACCACCAAAAGTGAAGAGCCAGAAGCCGAATGCGTTCAAGCGCGGGAAGGCCACGTCCGGGGCACCGATTTGCAGCGGAAGTATGTAGTTCGCGAAGCCGAAGACGACGGGCGTCGCGTACAGCAGCAACATGATCGTGCCGTGCATGGTGAACAACTGATTGAACTGCTCGTTCGAGAGGAACTGCATCCCGGGGACAGCCAGTTCCGCACGCATGAACAGGGCCATCAGGCCGCCGATCAAGAAGAACACGAAAGCCGTGATCATGTACATGATCCCGATCTTCTTGTGATCGGTGGTCTTGATCATGTCGAACATCCACGACCCCTTGGGATCACGACGCTTCGGGTACGGCCGCTCCGGAATCGGCTCCAGCTCTCCGGTCCGCTCGTCCGGCACCGTTGTTGTCATGCTCGCGCGTCCTCTTTCGTGCTCGATACCGCCCTCAAGAACTTTCCGCACGACCATATCGCATGTTAATAGTTAATGCACAAACTAAGTTTGGTCGACGTGGACATCAATCGAAAACCGAACGTACGCAACCTTTTGCAGATTTCGGTGAGATAAAGTCAGGCGGCGGAATAGGTCAAGGGTCCGCCACGTTGAACAAACCCGTGACTCTTCCCGACACATCGACAGCACCCGAGGCCTCCGCGTTGCGCGGCCTCTTCGAGCCTTTCGAGGTCAAATCACTCTCGTTGCGCAACCGTTTTGCGATGGCCCCGATGACTCGCGCCTTCTCTCCTGACGGAATCCCCGGCGCCGACGTGGCCGAGTACTACCGTCGTCGCGCAGCGGGCGGGGTCGGCCTGATCATCACGGAAGGCACCTATATCCCGGACCCGGCAGCGGGCCCGCACACCCGCGTACCGCGCATCTACGGTGATTCGAGCCTGGGCGGCTGGAAGTCGGTAGTCGACGCCGTGCACGCCGAGGGTGGATCGATCATTCCTCAGCTGTGGCACCTCGGAGTCGAGCGCGGCGAAAACTCGCGTCTGAACCCCGAGGTCGAAACCGTCAGCCCCTCCGGCCTGGCGCTGGACGGCACCCGTCTGGGACGAGAATTCACCACCTCGGATCTCGACACCTTGAAGCAGTCGTGGGTCGACGCCGCACTCAACGCGAAGAACACCGGTTTCGACGGGCTCGAGTTGCACGGAGCGCACGGCTACCTGCTCGACGAATTCCTGTGGGCCGGAACCAATGTCCGCACCGATGAATACGGCGGATCACTGGAAGCCCGCACCCGTTTCCCGGCCGAGGTCGTCGCCGCAATCCGAGAGGCTGTCGGAAACGAGTTCGCGATCGTCTACCGATTCTCGCAGTGGAAGTCCGGCCACTACGACGCTCGTATCGCCCAGAGCCCGGCTGAACTCGGCCGCATCCTCACTCCCCTGGTCGACGCCGGCGTCGACGTTCTGCATCCGTCGACGAGGCGCCACTGGGAACCGGCGTTCGCTGAACTCGACGGTGAAGACGGCAAGCTCGGCCTCGCCGGCTGGACGAAGAAGCTGACCGGGTTGCCGACCATCACCGTCGGCTCGGTCGGACTCGACTCCGTGTTCACGACGGCATTCACCGGCGACGCCGCATCGGCTGTCACGGGGCTGGAGCGTCTCGAAGCTCAGTACGATAGGGGTGAATTCGACATGGTTGCCATCGGACGCGCGCTGCTCGCCGATCCCGAGTGGGTCGAGAAGCTACGCACCGGACGCGCGGACGAGCACATCGCATTCACTGCAGAACATCGCACGCACCTGAACTGACCTCGCACGACAGAACGGCACTCCCGCGATTGCGGGAGTGCCGTTCGTGGGTCTACCGGAAGTTCTAGCTGCCGAGCGTGACCGGGTCGGGGCCGATGCGGCCGGCCGGGTCGTCGAGAGCACCGATCGCGTTGATTTGTTCCGGCGTCAGTTCGAATCCGAAGACATCGAAGTTTGCGGCGATACGTTCGGGGGTCACCGACTTCGGAATCACCACGTTTCCGATCTGCAGGTGCCAGCGAATGATCACCTGAGCCGCGGTGACGCCATGAGCGTCGGCGATAGCGGTGATGACGGGGTCACCGAGAACAGTTCCCTGGCCGAGCGGGCTCCACGCTTCCGTCGCGATTCCCTTGCCGGTGTGGAAAGCGCGCAGTTCGGCCTGGTTGAACTTGGGGTGAAGCTCGATCTGATTGAGGACCGGCACCTCGCCGGTTTCACCGATGACACGCTCGAGGTTCTCGATGGTGAAGTTGGAGACGCCGATGGATCGAACCCGTCCGTCCGCCTTGAGCTTCTGGAATGCCTTGAAGGTCTCGACGTACAGGTCCTTGGACGGAACCGGCCAGTGGATCAGGTACAGATCGAGGTAGTCGAGACCCAACTTGTCGAGGCTGGCGTCGAAGGCGGCTAGCGTCGAGTCGTAGCCCTGATCGTCGTTCCACAGTTTTGTCGTGATGTAGAGGTCTTCGCGGGCGATGCCGGATTCGGCGATCGCGCGGCCGACGCCCACCTCGTTGCCGTAGATCTTGGCGGTGTCGATACTGCGGTAGCCGGTCTTCAGGGCGGTGGAGACGGCTTCCTGCGTCTCGTCGTCCGGAACCTGGAACACACCGAATCCCAGTGCGGGGATCGTCTTACCGTCGTTCAGAACAATGGTCGGTACAGAGGTCACATCGTTGGTCTCGGTCATATGTGGATCCAACGCGCGGGCGCCAGGAGGCATTCCCCACCGAACCTCCTCTTCGCACCCTTGTCGCACCCGAAATGCCGGTCTACCTTGGAATACAAGTAATCGAATCGCCTCGAGAAAAGAGAGAGCGATGAATCTCGGATATCGTCTCGCCTACAAGGTCGGCGTCACTCCCTGGGAGCACACCGGTCACGGCTTCGACGCTCAACTGTCCGGCCTTCTGGATGCGATTCCCCTCCCTGAAGATGGCCGCGCACTCGATATCGGTTGCGGCACCGGACGCCATTCCATCGAGCTGGCGCAACGCGGGTGGCACGTCACCGGCGTCGACGCCGAACAGGAACCGCTGGACAAAGCGCGCATTCACGCGCGTGAAGCACACGTCGACGTCCGGTTCCTCCACGAGGACGCGGCAGACCTGCACATTGCTGTCGACGGCGGGCACATGCTGGTGCTCGACATCGGCTGCTTTCACGGGCTCACCGATCATCAACGACGCGACTACGGGAGGTCGGTCAACGCGATCACCGCACCCGGGGCGTCCATGGTCATGTTCGCATTCGGGCCAGGTCACCGTTGGCCGATGCCACATGGCGTCTCCGAGGAGGACGTCATGCGAGTATTCGACGGTTGGTCGATGGCCTCGAGTACGGCCGCCGACGTGAGTGAATCGCCACTTCCGGTCCGTGCGGCACATCCGTGCTGGTACCACCTGGTCCGTGACTGACTGCTGTGCGCCTTTATTAACCGCCCGCGGTTAATAAAGGCGCACAGCACCGATTACCACAGGCGCACAGCGCCGGGGATACTTCTCAGGTGACTGCAACACTGCGCATCAGCGGCCTCTCTGCCTCCCGGGGAGAACGCACTCTGTTCTCCGACCTCGATCTCACCGTCGCGCCCGGCGACGTCATCGGCCTCGTCGGCGCGAACGGCGCCGGCAAGTCGACGCTTCTCACTGCACTGGCGGGAATCGGAACTGCCGACGTCGAAGGTTCGATCATCCTCAGCCCGCCAGACGCTGCGGTGGGCTATCTCGCGCAGGAACCCGACCGCATCGAGGGCGAGACCGTCCTCGAGTTCCTCGGCCGACGCACCGGCGTCGCGCACGCCGAGGCGGTCATGAACGCCGCGGCCGAAACCCTGGCTGAAGCGGAGGAGGATCTGTACTCTCCGGCTCTCGAACGCTGGCTGGCTCTCGGCGGCGCCGATCTGTTCGAGCGCGCTGAGAAGGTGGTCGAAGAACTCGGGCTCGGAGTTCCGCTCGATGCTCACATGACGGCGTTGTCCGGCGGTCAGGCCGCACGCGCCGGGCTCGCGTCGCTGTTGCTCTCGCGCTACGACATTCTCCTGTTGGACGAACCCACCAACGATCTCGACCTGCGGGGTCTCGAGCAGTTGGAGCGATTTGTCGCCGAGACGCGAGCGGCGTTGGTTGTCGTGAGCCACGATCGCGAGTTCCTCTCGCGCACCGTCACGGGGATCGTGGAACTCGATCTGGCACAACAGGACATCGCCGTTTACGACGGCGGCTACGAGTCGTACCTCGCCGAACGCGAGATCGCCCGCCAGCACGCACGCGAGGCGTTCGAGGAATACGCAGGCACCCGCTCCGATCTCGAAGATCGCGCACAGATGCAGCGCAACTGGATGGAACACGGCGTCCGCAATGCGCGTCGTAAGGCCAAGGACAACGACAAGATCGGACGCGGATTGCGGACCGAGTCGACGGAGAAGCAAGCCGCGAAGGCACGCCAGACCCAACGTCGCATCGAGCGACTCGAAGTGGTCGAGGAACCGCGCAAGGAGTGGGAACTTCGCATGGAGATCGCAGCAGCTCCGCGGTCCGGATCCGTTGTCGCAACCACGAATGGTGCCAAGGTGACGCGCGGTCAGTTCACGTTCGGTCCGGTCACGACACAGATCGACTGGGGCGATCGAATCCTCGTCACGGGCGCGAACGGGGCAGGCAAGACCACCCTCCTGAACGTTTTGCTCGGCAAACTCGTCCCAGACGAGGGCATCGCGTCCTTGGGTTCCGGTGTCGCGATCGGTGAGATCGATCAGGCGCGTGGATTGTTCGAAGGTCATCAACCAGTCGTCGAGGCCTTCGGCGCTCAGGTTCCGGACTGGCCCGATGCCGATGTCCGTACTCTGCTCGCCAAGTTCGGCCTGCGCGGACACCACGTACTCAGATCTGCCGCTTCCCTGTCCCCCGGCGAAAGAACAAGGGCTGCACTTGCTTTGCTCCAAGCTCGCGGCGTGAACCTACTGGTACTGGACGAGCCGACGAACCATCTCGACCTTCCGGCGATCGAACAGCTCGAGCAGGCGATGGAATCCTTCGAGGGAACCCTCCTCCTGGTCACTCACGATCGACGCATGCTGCAGTCCACCCGAAGCACGCGCCGGTGGCGAATGGAGAACGGACAGCTCTTCGCGGAGTAGCCAACCGACTCTGCTTGCGCAGACAACCCGCGTGTGCAACTATTTATCAGGCGCACGCAATAGTTGCATGCGCGGCATAGGCGGTCACGGGCGACACGATCGCCCGTCGAACCGCCACACCCAGTCTTGAAAGGCGCTCTTCAATGTTGTCGATCCCCGACCGCACACTGACTCACGGAACCACCGGCGAACCGATCACCATCCCGCAACTCGGGTACGGCGTTTTCCAGGTACCGGACGCACAGACCGAAGAGGTCACTGCCACCGCTCTCGAGATCGGCTACCGCCACATCGACACGGCCGCAATCTACGGAAACGAAGCCGGTGTCGGCCGCGCCATCGCTAGTTCGGGTGTTCCGAGGTCAGAACTTTTTGTCACCACCAAGTTGTGGAATGACGATCAGGGCCACGACCGAGCGCTCGCCGCGTTCGACACGAGCCTCGACAAGCTCGGCCTCGACTTCGTCGACCTGTATCTGATCCACTGGCCGGCACCGGCAAAGGGCCTGTTCGTGGAGACGTGGGCCGCTTTCGAGGAGATCCTCGCCTCCGGCCGTGCCCGTGCGATCGGCGTGTCCAACTTCCTGCCCGAGCACCTCGAACTGCTGGCCGAGCACAGCTCGATCACCCCGGCCGTCAACCAGATCGAATTGCACCCCAGACTGCAACAGCACGCGTCACGGGAATACGCGCGAAGTCGCGGCATCGAAATCGAGGCATGGAGCCCACTGGGACAGGGAACTATCCTCGACGACCCGACCATCGGGAAAATCGCTGCAGCACACGGAAAGAGCCCAGCGCAGATCATTCTGCGCTGGCATCTCGAACAGGGACACACCGTTCTGTCGAAGTCGGTGACACCTGCCCGCATGCGCGACAACGCCGCAATCTTCGACTTCGCACTCGATACCGACGAGTCAGCTGCCATCGCAGCGCTGAACACCGACAGCCGTGTCGGACCCGATCCAGTCGAATTGAACTGAATCGAAACGGCTTCAGGAATTTTCGTGGGGAGTCAACGTCAGCAGCACGGAATCGACGGACTGCTCGGCCAGGAGCGCGTCCAACGGTAAGTGACGGAACAACGCTCGGTAATAGATCGGCGACGCCAGGGCATCCAGGACGAAGTCCAGGTCGAAGTCGCTCCGAATGTCGCCGCGTAGCCGCGCCGATTCCAGCACTGCCGCAGTGGAATCGCGTCGTGGCTGAAAGAATGCCGACTGGAAATCCCGCGCCAATTCCGGGTCCGCCGCCAGATCCGCGACCAACGCGGGCAGGATCCGCCCAACTACCATTTCGCTCAGCCCCACAACCAATGTCGTGATGCCGGCGACCAGGTCTGCCCTGAGATCGCCGGTGTCCGGCGTTGGATCAGTGCCGATGTGCGCCACGACGACGTCGACCACCAGATGCCGCTTCGACGGCCATCTCCGGTAGATGGCGGGTCGGTGCACGCCGGCTCTCGTCGCCACCGAACCGATTGACAGCTCCGCATAACCGTTCTCCCCCAACAACTCCAGGGTTGCCGCCAGTACGGCGTCGTCGATCCGCTCGTCGCGGGCGCGCACCATCTACAGCACCGGTCGCGGCATGAGCACCAGACGCCAGCCGTCGGGATCTTCGAAAGTCATCCCCGCATTCTCCTCCCAGTACGGATTCTCGGCGCCAACGGGTTCGTGCCCTGCTTCACCCAACCGCTGAACTACCTCGTACATCGCCGACTCGCCGGCGAAGTAGAGCACCAACAGGTTGTCCTGCGTCGGCGCCGGGCACGGGCTTCCGTCTTCGTGGGTCGTGAATTCGAGGTGATAGTTCGAATCCGGCAGCCCCAGCATGATTCCGTCGTACCCGGCATGACCGGAGAACCGGTAGAGCTCGGGCAATCCCAGACAGTCGCGATAGAACGCAATCACGTCGTCGAGCCTGTCGGTGGGTCGCGCTATGCGCACTTGCACTACTGCGAGTTCGTTCGGCCAAGTTGCCATTCTTAAACAGTACAGTACGTACCGTAATATTTCGAGAAGATAGCCGCCAGCCTCCCGATGGCAGCTCGATGCAACTACAAGCGATCATTCTCCGGAAACGCCGCTTTGGGCATGAACTTCGGCCTGGCGAACAGAACAGAGAGATTGGTGGGCTGCGACTCCACCGGGCGATCGGACCGATACAGCAAGGCCTGCTGCGGGGTACTCACCCATTCACTGGCGAAAATCTCACCGATACGGCCCACCGGCACGTGCGATCCATCCTCGAGTCGAACGGTGACGTCTGCCCCGGCGTCCGACTGGCCGTACACGACCCACCACGATTCACCCTCAACGTCCCCTGGAGTGTGCTGACCGATACCGATGACGGCACCTTTTTCCATCGCATCGCGCCAGACCACTTCACGCCCTTGCGGTCCCACGCTGTAACTACCGTCCTCGCGCACCTGCACGACGAGACAGGACTTCTCGAGCACCAACTTTTCGACCACCATGCGACACCCCTTCTGTTGCCCGAACCCTATCCGCCGACACCACCCAGAAACGGCATCTTCGCGGTTCATGTTGACAAACTGTTGGGTTTTTACAACACTTTGATGCATGAGCCCAGTCCGACGGGGAGACGCGCTCCCCATCTTCAATCGCATCGGAGTGCTTCGCGCCGAGCGGAAGATGAGTCGGGCCCAGCTTGCACAACTCGTCGACGTCAACCCGCAGACGGTGGGGGCGCTCGAACGCGGCGATCACTACCCCAGCCTGGATCTCGCGTTCAGGATCTGCTGGGTGTTCGACCTTCCGGTCGAAGCGGTGTTCTCCCGGACGGAGTTCGGGCCGCTGTCGACGGAGGTCTACCGGAATGCACCGTCGACAGAGGTCTACCGATCTGACCGCACTACCGAGGGGAGTGAAAAGCCCAGTGCCTGAATCAAATCTGATCGACCGCTACCAGGCCCACCGCACTCGGCGGTTCCTGCAGAACGAGGAGACGTTCCGACATTGGCTCCCGAATTGGCGAACCCGTCGACGTCGGCGGATGCTCGTCATCGCCCTCGGAGTCCTGTTCGCCACGATGGTTGCCGTCGGCATAGCGTGCCTGTTCAACCCACTGTTCGCGGTGGCATGGCCGGTCCTCACCCTGTTGTTCCTACCGACGTGGTCTTCACTTCAAATCGTGTCGGGCAGGCAAGGCGATGCGCCGCGGCATGCTCTGGACGAATGGGAGATCCAGCAACGCAACGACGCCCGTTCCGTCGGGTTGAGCGTGACTCAATCGTTGGTCTTCATTGTCGCCATTTTCCTCATTTTCACCTCGTCGGTGCAGTGGAATGTAGAGAGACTGCCTTACTCGGGAGGTTTATTGGCACTGACTGCAATGCTGATCGGCGCGTGCACGCCCGCGATGATTCTCTCGTGGACCAATCCAGACCCGGATCCGATTGATTCCGAAGAGTTCGACCTCTGACCCGTATTTCCGAAGCGCACCACTCGACCGATGGGAAGGACCCATGTCAGCCACCCTCACGATCGACGGCATCTCGAAACGCTACGGCGACGTCGTTGCACTCGACAACCTCAGTTTCGAAGTGCGACCAGGCGAGATCTTCGGATTCGTCGGCAGCAACGGCGCCGGCAAGACGACCACGATGCGCATTGCGCTGGGTGTGCTCGGAGCAGATTCGGGGGAAGTTCGCCTCGGCGGCAAACCCGTCGACCTCGACGTGCGTCGCACTATCGGATACATGCCGGAGGAACGCGGCCTCTACCCCAAGATGAAGGTGGGCGCGCAACTTTCCTATCTGGCCGAGCTACATGGACTCTCGAAAGCCGATGCGCATGCGGCGACAGAGCGCTGGACCGAACGTCTGGGTATCGCCGAACGCGTCAAGGACACCGTCGACTCCCTGTCCCTCGGTAATCAGCAACGTGTGCAGCTCGCGGCCGCGCTGGTTCACGATCCAGCGGTACTCGTTCTGGACGAACCGTTTTCGGGCCTTGACCCCGTAGCGGTCGATGTCATGAGTGACGTGTTGGTCGAGAAGGCTCGCACCGGTGTTCCCGTAATCTTCTCCAGCCATCAGCTGGATCTGGTGGAGCGCTTGTGCGATCGCGTGGGCATCATCAGCCGCGGCAGCATGCGAGAGATCGGAACCGTCGACGAACTACGAGGCAAGGGCGACGGCCGAATCGAAGTCTTCGCCCCTGACGCGCCGGTCGGCTGGGCACACCACCTGATCGGTGTCACCACACTGAGCCACCTCGACGGTCGAACGCTCCTGAGCGTCGACGGAACCGCCGACGATCAGCAGATCCTGCATGCAGCGTTGAAAACCGGACCGGTGCACGAGTTCACGCTACGACGTCCGTCACTGACCGATCTGTTCCGAGAGGTAGTAGCCGCATGAGCAACCAGTTGAGCGGAGGTCGAGCCATCGGGTTGGTCGCCCGACGCGAATTCATGACGCAGATCTCGAAGAAGAGTTTTGTGATCAGCAACGTCATCATCCTGGTCGCGATCGTCGGCGGCATCATCGCCTTCTCACTCTTCTCCGGCGGCGACGAGGACAAGTCGAAGATCGGCTTGGTCGGCAACCAATCACTCAGTGCCACGATGGTGTCCATCGGCGACACCCTCGGAAATCCGGTGACGGTGACGGAGGTTTCCGACGACGGAACCGCGCGTAACCAGGTCAAGGACGGCGACCTCGACGTGGCCGTGATCGCTGGATCGGGCGGCGGCGTCACTGTCGTGACCAAGAAGGAAGTGCCCACGAATCTGCGCGCCGTCATCGAGAGTTCCGTTGCACAACAAGCACAATCGAATGCGCTTTCCGCTGCGGGGATCGACCCGGCTCAGCTCGCCGAAGCCACGTCCACCGCAGTGGTCACCATCGATGCCATCGATCCCCCGGATCCCGAACAGGGCCAACGCATAGCGATGTCGATCGCTGCTGTGGTGCTCCTGTACATGCAGATCCTGCTGTTCGGAACGTACGTGGCGATGGGCGTCGTCGAGGAGAAGTCCAGTCGCGTGGTCGAGCTGCTGCTCTCCACTCTTCGTCCGCTGCAGTTGTTGTGGGGCAAGGTTCTCGGAATCGGTGCTGTCGGCCTGATGCAGATGGCTGCCTATGCCGTCGCGGGCGTCGCCACCGGACTGGCGACGGGCGTCCTGACCGTGACGGGCACCGCGATCGGCGTTCTGTTCGGCACTCTCGGGTGGTTCATTCTCGGCTTCCTCTTCTTCGCCGTGCTGTACGCCGCCGCCGGGTCCATGGTCTCGCGGCAGGAGGACGTCAACGCCACCGCGATGCCTCTCGCGCTGCTCGTCATGGCGATGGTCAGCGTGGCTTTCGTTTCGGTGAGCAATCCAGAAGGAACCCTGAGCAACGTGTTGAGTTGGATTCCGCCGTTCTCGGCAATCCTCATGCCCCTGCGCATTTCCGCCGGTGTTGCTTCTCCGTTCCAGATCGTGGGAACCATTCTGCTGATGCTGGTCGTGACTGCTGCGCTGTCGATGATCGCGGCAAAGATCTACCAGCGCTCCATCCTTCGTATCGGCAAGGTCGTTTCATGGAAAGAGGCGTTCGGACGCTGATTCTCCGGCGCACAACTGGCGCCACGCGATCCCGACGGCACCCCGTCCAGGTAGGTTCATCCTGGACGGGGTGCTGCTTACTTGGAGGACGTTGTGCGAATCTCGGCCGAAGAACTACTCACTGCGGTACTCGATTCCGAGAGCTTCGTCTCTTGGGACTCCCCGCCCGTCGACGTCGGACCTGGCCCGAAATACGCAGAAGACCTGGCGAAGGCCCGCGAGAAGAGCGGAGTTGACGAGTCCGTCGTCACCGGTGTCGGTACGGTTCGGGGCCGTCGAGTCGCGGTAATTGCCTGTGAATTCAGCTTTCTCGCCGGTTCCATCGGAGTCGCCGCGGCCGAGCGGATCGTGACCGCCGTCGAACGTGCTACGGCAGAACAACTCCCGCTGCTCGCCTCGCCCACCTCTGGCGGAACGCGGATGCAGGAGGGCACCGTCGCCTTCGTTCAGATGGTGAAGATCGCTGCGGCAGTGGCTGTTCACAAAGCGGCACACCTGCCCTACCTGGTATACCTGCGCAATCCCACCACCGGCGGGGTCTTTGCCTCGTGGGGATCCCTCGGCCACATCACCGTCGCGGAACCCGGTGCTCTGGTGGGATTCCTCGGACCCCGTGTCTACGAATCGCTGTACGGCGAAAAGTTTCCCGACGGTATCCAGACGTCCGAAAACTTGTATCGCAACGGCGTTATCGACGGCGTCGTACCCGTCGACCGCCTCCGTCTGCTGGTCAATCGAGCGTTGTGCGTGCTCACCGATCCCCCGGCCCCGGCGGCCACGGACCCGATTCCCTCACCCGAGATTCCCGATGTTCCCGCCTGGCAGTCGGTGATGCTCTCGCGCCGGGCCGATCGACCCGGCATCCGGCAGTTGCTGCGCCATGCCGCAACTGAACAGGTACCGCTCAGCGGCACCGGGCAGGGTGAAACCGACAAGACGATCTTGCTCTCGCTCGCCCGCTTCCGAGGCTTTCCGTGCATCCTGCTCGGCCAGGACCGCAGTGGCCAATCCGCGCTCACCACGATGGGACCGGCCGCGCTCAGGGAAGCGCGACGGGGCATGAAACTTGCCGAAGAACTACAACTCCCGCTGGTCCTCGTGATCGACACTTTGGGCGCGTCGCTGTCCAAAGAAGCTGAAGAACGTGGACTGGCCCCTGAGATCGCCCGTTGCATCGCCGACCTCGTGACGCTGAAGACCCCGACAGTGTCGGTGTTGCTCGGTCAGGGAACAGGCGGCGGGGCGCTCGCGCTGCTGCCCGCCGATCGGGTACTCGCGGCACAGAACGGGTGGCTCGCTCCCCTGCCGCCGGAAGGCGCAAGCGCGATCGTCCATCGCGACATCAGTCACGCACCGGAGATGGCGGCAGCGCAGGGCATTCGTTCGTTGGATCTGCTTCGAGACGGCGTAATCGACGCGATCATTCCCGAAACGCCTGACGCGGCCGACGAACCCGTGGAATTCTCCAAGAGGGTAGGGGCTGCGATAGCGCACGAACTCTTCATGCTTGCCGAAGAGTCGGACACCGATCGCCAGTCCTCCCGTATCGCGCGCTATCGAAACCTGGGAGTTCCGCAATGACGACGAAGGACCGGAATGCGCTGACGCTGCCGCACAGTTACGACCGCGCGGCACTCGCTCGTTTCGAATTGTTCCTGTTCGCGGGCATCGCCACCGTGTTGATCACCCGCGCTTATCTGGCGGCAACGGGCTATCCCCAGATCGGGGGCGGCGCCCTCCACATCGCACACGTTCTCTGGGGCGGATTGCTGATGGCCGTCGCCATCGTCGCGACCGCCATCACCGAAGGCTCTCGCACGCGTGACCTGGCCACGCTCGTCGGCGGAATCGGATTCGGTCTCTTCATCGACGAGGTCGGAAAATTCGTCACCGCCGACGTTGATTACTTCTACCAGCCTGCCATCGCGATCATGTACGTCGTCTTCGTTCTCTTCTATCTTGCCGCGCGCGAGGTGGTGATTCGGCGCGGAATGAATGATCGTCATCGGCTCGCCATCGGGGCGCGAGCGCTCTCGGACCTCGCTCTCGGTCAGCTCGACGAGATCCAGTACAACCACGCCCTCCGCGTACTCGACGGCGTCGAAGACCGCAGCCTCACCGACCTCGTCGATTCGATCAAAGCCGGCCTGCATTCACAGACTCCGCCGACCGGCGGTATCGAATCGAAGATCACTCGTGGCCGCAACGCGTTCTTCCACCGTGCTGAGGAACTGCTCCGGCACCGTGTCGTCCGCCGACTGGTACTGACCCTGTTCGTACTGCAGGCTCTTCTGGCGATTGTCCAGGTGATCTACGCGTTGGTTTCCGAGAACGTCGTCGAAGCCGACGACGTCTCCGATCTGGTGGTCCAGATCTCCACCGTCGCAACCGGAGTTCTTGTGGTTCTGGGAGTGTGGTTCCTCTTCCGCGGTCCGTACCTGCGAGCCCTGAGACTCCTGCGTGCATCCCTCATCGTGAGCCTTCTGGTGACGCAGGTTTATCTGTTCACGCAGGACCAGTTCGGCGCGCTTTTCGGTTTCGCAGTGTCACTGTTCATGCTCGCGACTCTTCGCATCGCGATTCGAAGCGAAGAGGCCGCCGCGGCTCTACCGCAGCGAGATCGCCGGCCGACTCGGTAGATCGCGGATCCCGCGGAGCGGGCTGAAGAGCAGGACCAATCCACACGGCGCTATCAGGCAGGCCATGATCCACATCGTCCCGCGCGGTCCCACCGCGTCGCCGAGGTAGCCTGCCGTCAGCGCACCGAGCGGAATGCTGCTGTGCAGCAGGAACATACTCGTTGCCACTACTCGTCCGAGGCGGTCCGGCGGACAGTAACTTTGACGGAAACTGCCGAGCACCACGTTGCACGACACGACACCCGCAACCATCACCATGCCGCCGATGCAGAACCAGAACAGGCCGGCACCGTACGTCGTCAGAGGCGCCAACAGGATGAACGGTCCCGTTACCAACTGACAGATGAGAACGCTTCGGGCAGTGCCGAATCTGCGGCCGAGCGGGCGCGCGATCATCGATCCGACAATTCCGCCCACCCCGGCAATCGCCAAGAGAAGCCCGAGTCCGAACTCCCCCACACCAACCGTCTTTTCCAAGAACACGATCTGAATCGTGGTGTACCCGGTGAGACCGAAATTGAGCAGAGTGCCGTAGACGACGATTGACCGCAGATACGGATCACCGGCAACGAATCGCAGTCCGAGCGCAATCTGCCGTCGCAACGGTTCTCGCTGATTCTGTCCGCGATGGACGGTCTCCTGCACACGAATCAGCCAGATGCATACGAAGCAGAAGGCGAACGTGAACGCGTCGACAACCAGACCGGCCGCGAGCCCGACAGTTGCAACCACCAGCCCACCGACGCTTGGGCCGATCACCCGAGTTGCGGCCTCGGCGCCCTGAATCTTCGAGTTCCCTTCGACAAGATCCGCTTCGGCGAGCACCGTGGGGAGATACGAGTGATAGGCCGCCTGGAAGAAGACCGTGGCTGTACCGGTGAGCAGCGCGACCAGGAGCAGGTGGCCGTATGTCATCGCCTCCAGGAAGCCGGCGATCGCGAGGCTCGCGAAGAGCAGCGCGCACGCAGCGTTCGCGATCATCATGATCGGACGCCGTGGCAGCCGGTCGATCCAGGCACCGGCAGGTAGTCCGACGATCAACCACGGCAACCACACTGCCGATGCCAGCACACCGATCTGGAAGCTACTCGCGTCCAGTTCGCGAAGCGCGACCAGCGGCAGTACGACGGTCGTGACACCGTTTCCGATACCGCTGACTGCGTCGCCGGTCCACAGCAGTCGGAAGTCACGCAGAGCGAGGACTCCCCAGAAGCCTGCGCGTTGCGCTGCACCTGTCACATCGATCCCCCTTTCCGTCCCTGGCTTATCCCACCCCTACGCGCCACTGGCCGACGGGACAGGCCCGCCCGGCGCAAAGGGACGGTACCCGCACCGCTACTGAGGCGCACCACACTGACGGTGACCTAAGGTGTTTCAGGTCACCGGTAAGCGAAGTTCACGAGAGGACACACGTCGATGAGCTCTTCCGAGCAGGCGTCCCACACCACGTATGCCGACGCATATCGCGAGAGCATGGATCAGCCGGAGAAGTTCTGGCTCGACGCTGCGCGTGCCGTCGACTGGGATGTCGCCCCCACGAAGGCTCTCGACGATTCTGCCGCGCCGATCTATCGCTGGTTCCCGGATGCTTCGCTCAACACCAGCTTCAATGCCCTCGATCGGCACGTCCGCGACGGCCGCGGCGATCAGACCGCGTTGATCTTCGACTCCGCGATGGTCCCAGCCAAGACGACCTACACCTACGCCGAATTGCTCGAGCAGGTCTCACTCTTCGCCGGCGTCTTGAAAGATCAGGGTGTGGTGGCGGGCGACCGCGTGATCATCTACATGCCGATGATCCCCGAGGCCGCGATCGCGATGCTCGCGTGTGCACGTATCGGCGCGGTGCATTCGGTGGTGTTCGGCGGCTTTGCGGCCAAGGAACTCGCAACCCGTATCGACGACGCTGGTCCAGTGGTGCTCGTGACGGCGTCCGGCGGCCTCGAACCCGGACGAACAATCGAGTACCTGCCGATGGTCGAGAAGGCTCTGCAACTGTCCGCCACGCCCGCGCACACCGTGATCGTGAAGAATCGCGAGCAGATTCCCGGCGCAGCTGCCGACTACAAGTCAAGTGCCGCAGCCTGGTTCGACTGGGACGAGCTGATCGCCGATGCAACTCCTGCCGACCCGGTGTCGGTCGCCGCGACGGATCCGCTCTACATCCTCTACACCTCGGGAACGACCGGTAAGCCCAAGGGCGTCGTCCGGGACAACGGTGGCCATGCCGTTGCCCTGACGTGGACGATGAAGAATCTCTACGACATCAGCCCCGGCCAGGTCTGGTGGACCGCCTCAGACGTCGGCTGGGTGGTCGGCCACTCCTACATCGTCTACGGGCCATTGCTCGCCGGAGCTACGACGGTCATGTACGAAGGCAAGCCCGTCGGGACCCCCGATGCAGGTGCATTCTGGCGCATCATTTCCGAATACAAAGTGTCGGCACTCTTCACCGCTCCGACAGCGATCCGCGCGGTCCGCAAGGCCGACCCGGATGCAAAAGAGCTTGCCAAGTACGACATCTCGTCGCTCGACACACTGTTCGCGGCCGGCGAGCGCTTGGATCCCGACACCTACGAGTGGGCTACTCGGATTCTCGATCGCCCGGTGGTCGATCACTGGTGGCAGACCGAAACCGGTTGGGCCATCTGCGCGAACCTGCGCGGCCTCGAACCGATGGAGATCAAAGCAGGCTCACCCACCGTCGCCTGCCCCGGATACCGCGTCGAAATCGTCGACGGCAAGGGCGAACTCGTGGGTCCGGGCACCGAGGGCAACATCGTGATCGGCCTGCCGCTTCCTCCCGGAACACTCGCCGGACTGTGGCGTGACGAGGACCGGTACGTGAAGTCCTACCTGTCGACTTTCGACGGCTATTACCTCACCGGCGACTCCGGATACATCGACGAGGACAACTACGTCTTCGTGCTCGGACGAAGTGACGACGTGATCAACGTTGCCGGACATCGCCTTTCGACCGGAAGCATGGAGGCCGTCGTCGCCGGCCACCCGGCTGTCGCCGAATGCGCGGTCATCGGCATTCACGACGAACTCAAGGGGCAACGCCCCAGCGGCTACGTCGTGCTCAAGTCCGGCGTCGACATCGATCCCGAAACACTCCGACAGGAACTGGTCGCCCGGGTGCGAGACCAGATCGGTGCCGTCGCCACGTTCCGGGACGTCACCGTCGTCGCTGCACTACCGAAGACTCGTTCCGGCAAGATCCTCCGCAAGACCATGCGGCAGATTGCCGACAACGAGGAGTACACGGTCCCGTCGACCATCGAGGACGCGAGCGTACTGGACGAGTTGTCCAAACTCCTTCGCGGATAAGGATTCAGAGAATTCCCCTGCCTGGCTCGCACCGAACGTAGCAGTATGAACACGTTCCAGTTTTCAACGATTCAGACGGGCAGGGGAAGTTCGATGGGCAATTTGGACGGTCAGGTCGCATTCATCACCGGAGCGGCGCGCGGTCAAGGGCGCGCACATGCCGTCAAGCTCGCGTCCGAGGGCGCGGACATCATCGCGGTGGATCTGTGCGCGCCGGTCGCAACGGCGGGGTACGACATGGCCACCGAAGCCGACCTCGACCAGACCGTCGCCCTGGTCGAAGCTCAGGGCCGGCGCATCGTCGCATCCGTCGCGGACACTCGCGACCTCGATGCCCTGAAATCAGCGGTCGACGCCGGAGTCGAGAAACTCGGCCGACTGGACATCGTGATCGCCAACGCGGGAATCGCGGCGTCGGCGAAATTGTCCTGGGACCTGAGCGCCGAAGAGTTCCGCGAGCTGATGGACATCAACGTCACCGGCGTTTGGTTGACGACCAAGGTATCGATTCCGCACATCATGAACGGCAATCGAGGTGGATCCGTCGTGTTGATCAGCTCGATGGCCGGGCTTCGAGGCGTGCCGGGTATCGCACACTATTCCGCGTCGAAGCACGCCGTTCGGGGGCTGGCGAAGTCTCTGGCCAACGAACTCGGCTGGGCGGACATTCGGGTCAACTCTGTACACCCGGGCAATGTGCGAACGACGATGATCGACAACGAACCGATGGTTCGTGCGTTCCGTCCAGACTTGGAGAATCCTGTCCTCGCCGATACCGCTCCGATCATGTCGAAGCTGAATCTCCTTCCCCACCCGTGGGTCGACCCCGAAGTGATTGCGGATGCGGTGTTCTATCTGGTGGGGCCGGCCGGGCGCGGGATCACCGGCATTGCGTTGCCGATCGATCTCGGCACCTCGGAAAAATTCGCCGGCGGCTGAAGGCCCGAACTGATGCAGAATTGCCTCTGCCGGATGGGTCTCGAGCACCATCCGGCAGAGGCAATTCCGGCTTGATCAAGCCTTCGTAGCAACAGAACAAGTAGTCGACAACCTCATAGGCGCTCCTCGTCTGGCGTGGGAAAAACCGTTGTGGGATGCGCAACAAACCCAAGACCCAGCGTAGAAGCATTTGGCCGCAAACGCGCGTCATTCGGCACTATTTTTTTGGATTCGGGCATACTGGACAACGCTCCCACCACGTATTATGGACCCGAGTTCACACTTACAGGGGGTAGGCACAGTGACGGTCAAATACACCGTAATGGACCCGATTCACGGAAAAGTCGAGATCTCGTTCGATGTCGACACGGGGGTCGTCGACGTCCGAAACGGCAACTCACACGCTCTGTTGACGCGTCGAGTCGATGCCCCGCGCCGCGAAGGCACACCCATCGGAACGCGCGCCGCCGCCGACTTGTTCTTCACTGTCGGTGGCGACGAAGTCGAACTCACTGTCGGCAAAGGGTTTCTGTCCCGTCGCTCGTACTCTGTCTCGGCACTCGTCGACGGCGTGAGTTTGAACTTCGCCCCAGTCGACGACGCGAACAGTGCATTCACCCGCGACGGATTGCGGATCGGGCACTTCTCCAAGAACGAGGAATCCGATCCCAGACAGACCGACGCAGTCTGGTCGAGCACGCCGAGCACCGACGAACTTGTCATCGGATACGCCCTGGCCGAAGCCTTCGATTGTGGAGCACTCAACGGGGCTTTTGCGTTGATCGAATCACTGGTGCTCGGCGGCGGATAGAGCACTCAGAGCAGGTGGATTACCAGCAGAACAACGGCAATAACTGGGAAAAGCATCTGCACGACGGCTGCGCGGGCTTTGTCGGGAGACGAGAGAATCAGCACCAACCCCGCGGCAACCATCGATCCTGTGCCTGCCAGGACGAGGGCAATTCCGACCGACGCGGAACCGGTCGCCGCAATCACGATGCCGACCGCCGACACGATCGCCAGGAAAAGGTTGTAAAAGCCCTGGTTGAAGGCGAGCGGCTGCGTGGTGATCGCCTCTTCCTCGGACTTCACGCCGAACGCGGCGCGGGTCTTCGGGGCCGTCCAGAGAATCGATTCGAGGACAAAAATGTATACGTGCACTGCTGCGGCTAGTCCCGCGAAGATGTAGCCGGCGACGTTCATCGGTGAGCTCCTGTTGCTTCGAGTGAATTCTGTATCGTTCGGTCCAATATATACTGGACCGAACGATACAGAAAGAGCGAGGCTTTGATGGGCAGATCACAAGAATTCGACACAACAGCCGTGGTCGCTGCCGCGTTGGACGTTTTCTGGGCACGCGGATACGAAGGCGCCTCGCTCGGCGACCTCGAATCCGCGACGGGGCTGAGTCGGTCAAGTCTCTACAACTCGTTCACCAACAAGCGCGGATTGTTCGACGCCGCCGTGCAGATGTACCTCGAACATGTCATCCGGCCACGTCTGCGCGGCCTCACGACAAATCCCGGGACAGACGCCGTCGACGACTACCTTTACTCGCTTGAGCACGCGATCGGCACCATGACCGCCGACTCGCCTCGGCGCGGTTGCCTACTTCTCAATACGGCTGCCGGACTCGGCGCGCACGACGATGCGGTGGCAGCCGTGATCCGCGCCTATCGGCAAGAACTTGCCGTTGCAATTCGCAGCGGGCTACAAGCCACATTTCCGACCGAGACAGACGCCACGCTCTCAGACCGCACTCGAATCCTTCTCTCCTGCACAGTAAGTGCACTGGTCCTCGCGCGAGTTGACACCGAAGAGGCGATCGCAACTCTGGAATCTGCGCGCCGCCTGAACGAAGAGTGGCAGAGCCGGAACACGTAGGCCGTAACCGCACTGTCCGAGTGGGCATTCCGCGAAGTAGGGTTTCATCGATTGGAACTCGCACACTCGATCCACAACCCACGATCGTGCCGAGTCGCCACCAAAGCAGGCTTCAGCGAAGAAGGTGTTCGACGAGGCTCCGCCAGGCACGCCGACGGCTGGCACGACATGCATGTCCACGCCCGACTACGTAGCGATCAGCCTTCGGCACCGACCCGCGCCGCGAGCGCAAGTGTCTGATCCACTAATTCCGCAACTCGCTGCGGCGCGACCGGTTCGAGGTCGAACAGAATTCGGTAGATGATCGGTGCAACCACGTGGTCCACTACCGAATCACCATCCACGTCAGCAGCTTCCGGCCAACGAGCTAGTATCACGTCGATCTGTGTCCGACAGAAAAAGGCGCACTTAAACTTCTTCGTGCCGTCCGGTGCGTGCGTCTGGTCGTCGCTCATCAGCACATCTCGCAGCGATGCGCGACCGACGGGTGCAGACATCTCCTCCAGATAGTCCTGCGCCCAGATCGTCAGATCCCCTCGGAGCGAACCCGTTTCACGCGGGTCGGCGTCCGGTCGCAATCTCTCGATCGAGACATCGGCAAAGACTTCGTTGATGTCGCCCCACCGCCGATAGATGGTCGACGGGGTCACACCCGCATCGGTTGCGATCATCGGCACCGTGATCTCTGCCCGATCACGCTGTTCCAACAACTTACGCGCCGACGCATGCACTGCCTGTTGGATGCGCGCACTGCGGCCACCGGGGCGCGGACCTGCGGACGGACTCATAAATCAATACTAACGCAAAGATGTTGCATTAGGCTACGGCCAGGCGTAGCGTCCCAAACGCAAAGTATTTGCGTTTGAAGTCTTCACCACCCGCACGGGAAGCGCTACGACAATGACAACGACCATTTCACCACCGACCGAGAGCACTGCACGCCCACGCTTGGGGCGAGGCGCCGCTTTCACACTCATCGCCGTCATCATCGCTACGTTCCTGGGCGCCTCCGCGACCCCGACACCGTTGTACGAGCACTATCAACAGTTGTGGGGATTCTCCTCGCTCGCGTCGACGCTCGTGTTCGGCATCTACGCTCTCGCATTGCTCGCCACGCTCTTGACCGCCGGATCCCTGTCCGATCACATCGGCAGGCGCCCGGTCCTGCTCGGAGCGCTCGCCTTGGAGGCGGTCTCGCTCGCCCTGTTCGCCTCGGCCGATGGTTTGACCATTCTGTTGATCGCCCGGGTCGTGCAGGGTGTTGCCACCGGCGCTGCAATCAGCGCTTTGGGTTCGGCGTTGATCGACCTCGAACGCACTCCGGGACGCGGATCGATCATCAACAGCGTTGCTCCGACGGTGGGGCTTGCCGTCGGAGCCGTGGGTTCGAGTCTCATCAGCGAGCACCTGCCCAGGCCAACCAGCACTGTCTACCTGGTCCTTCTCGTACTCGTCGTCCTCGAGATCCTCGGGGTTTGGGCCGCTCCCGAGACTTCGGGCGGACGCCCCGGAGCCTGGCAGTCGCTACGCCCCACCCTTGCTGTTCCTCGCGAGGCCCGAACCATGATTGCGCTCACCGCACCGTGCCTGATCGCGGTCTGGGCGCTGGGCGGTTTCTACCTCTCACTCGGACCGGCGCTGGCGCGCAACGCACTTGACGTTCACAGCTCGCTCATCGGTGCCATCATGGTCGCAACACTGACGGGATTCGGAGCCGCAGCGGTGCTCACCTTCCGCAAACTCGGCGGCCGAACCGTGATGCTGATCGGAACAACCGCCTTGGTGCTCGGGGTGGCCGTCACACTCATCGGTGCTGAAACATCCTCTGCAGTATTGATTCTGGTTGGTACGGCTGTTGCCGGGATCGGCTTCGGAGCAGGATTCCAGGGAACCATCCTCGCTGTCATGCCGCTGGCCGAGAACCACGAACGCGCGGGGTTGTTGTCCACCGTCTACGTCATCGCATATCTGGCCAACAGCCTTCCGGCATTGCTGGCCGGCTACCTGGTCGGCAAGGTGGGGTTGGTGGATACGACGCGTGGCTACGGCGCACTCGTCATGGTTCTCGCGGCCGCCGCACTGATCGGACTGCTGGTCACCGGCGAGCGAAAGGTCGAAGCTGTCTCCGTGTCGGAGTAGGTGTCCCCCGATCGGTGGACACACCGTTCCTCCTGCACAGGGTCCCGGAAGTGGACATACGACATCGATCCGCTCCGACATAGTTGTCTTCGAGAGAGCCAACCGAACGCTCACCCGGACAAAGGACACCGACGATGACGAACCCACGCTACGTAGTTGCCGCAATCACAGCTCTGGCCGCCGGCGCCCTCACTTTGGGATTGAGCGGAATCGCCAGTGCCGGAACCCTTCCCGCGACCGGCAATACCATCACGATGACGATCAGCAACGACACCGAACAGACAATTCATCTCGAAGGCGCCGACAACCCCTACGGACAGTGGATGCAGAGCCCACGCCAGTCGCTCGCGCCCCACGAGACCGAGATCGTCACGGCATACAACCAGGACCCGCGCGGCCTGACGGTCGACGTCGTCTATTCCACTCCCGGCGGCGGACAAGCCGTCTTCATGGCCAACGACTATCCGCAGTTCGACACCGACGGAACTCGCACCACCGACCCTGATCACTACTTCATCTCGAGCTACATCGACGGCTACTACCCGAACCTGAGCGTCGGGTACCACCTCAGTGCGGTGTGACTGCAGCAGTCGTCATAAGTAATCCATCTGCCTCTCAGACGCACTTGTTCTTGGACATTCGTCCGGCGCGCGGGGATTGTTGAACACAGCCCCGCACGACCAGGCACACGCCCCGCTGCCGGTGGCCCGAACATCAACGGGAGAGGGAAAACCACAGTGCGACTACCCAACCAGTTTCTGATCTACGTCAGCGATGCCGCCTCCGCAGCAGCGTTCTACGGCGAATTGTTCGACGCGAAGCCTGAGGTCCTCAGCCCTCGGTACATGACCTTCGACCTCGGCGGCGGCGTGGTCCTTGCACTGTGGAGCGGCAAGTCCCGCGACCTCGATCCCGCGACTCCGCGCAATTTCGAAGTCGGCATATTGGTCGACGGCGGGAGCAATGAAATTCGGGCGATCTACGACGAGTGGGTGGCCAAGGGAATTGAGGTCGTCGAAGAGCCAATCGAAGATGTCTTCGGTCTGACATTCGTCATTTCAGATCTGGACGGAAACCGCCTCCGCGTAGCGCCCGCAGATCACTGAGCACTCAGCCCTTGATCTCGCCGTACCGGCGCAGGGCTTCCTCACGCTCATGCGCGTGATCGACGATCGGGTCCGGGTAGTCGACCGGGCGCATCGCCTTCAACGAGTGGACGGCCTTCCCGGGAACATCGCAGAGTTCGGGAACCCACCGACGGACGTATGTGCCGTCGGGATCGAACTTCTCCCCCTGCGTGATGGGGTTGAAGACGCGGAAGAAGGGCGAAGCATCTGTGCCCGACCCTGCAGTCCACTGCCACCCGTGCTGATTGGAGGCCAAGTCACCGTCCACCAGATGCGACATGAAGAACCGTGCGCCACGCCACCACGGAATGTGTAGGTCCTTCACCAGAAAAGACGCGACGATCATTCGCACCCGATTATGCATCCAGTTCTCGGCCGCGAGTTGCCGCATGCCGGCATCCACGATCGGGAAGCCGGTCTTGCCCTCACACCAGGCCGTGAAGGCGGCGTCTGCGTCTACTCCGCCATCGTGACGTAAACGGTCGAACTTGTCGTCGTAGTTTTTCCGCGCGCTGTCGGGGCGTTGAAACAGGATGTCTGCGTAGAAGTCTCGCCACGCCAACTGGCGACGGTAAGCCTGAGCGCCGTCGCCCAGTCGCTTGGAGAGATCTGCCAACATCGTTCGCGGATGGATCGTGCCGTACTTGAGCGGAATCGACATCCGGCTCGTGGTGTCGAGGTCAGGCCGATTTCGTTCGTCGTCGTACCGGTCAAGATCGTTCTCACAGTATTCTTTCCACTGTTCGAGGGCGCCGACCTCACCGACGAAATCGCTGACGGCGGCGGATGGCGCGGGGATACTCACCCGGCGCGGGCCACCCTCCTTGTCGCTCGGATCGAACCAACGGACCGTCTGCGCATCGGTCGACGCGGGGCCCCGCCAACCGTGTTCCATCCACTGACGGAAGTACGGCGTGAACACCTTGTACGGATCACCGTCCGCCTTGGTGACGCGTCCGGGCGCCACGGCATACGGAGATCCGGTGGCGATCACCTCCACCTGCTCCGCCACGGCCGCGTCGCGCCGTCGGCCGTAGGGTCCGTAGTCGGCACTGATGTGAACTTCTTCGGCGCCAACGGATTCCGCTACACGGGGCACCACGTCCGCCGGATCACCTCGAACAACCATCAGTTTTCCGTCGAGTTGATGATCGAGCGCCGTCAAGTTGGCGAACAGTTGATCCTGACGGGGTGAGCCTGCCGGTCCGAGCAGGTTCTCGTCGAGAACGAACAAACCCAACGTCCGCCCGCCGGCATCCGACGCTGCACTCAGGGTGGGAAGGTCACCTACCCTCAGATCACGTCGAAACCAGACCACAGAGTTACTCACCCAGTCGAGCCTACCGATCAGATCCCAGAACGCATCCCACCGCACGAGCTGCAAGTTGCGCAGCTCGTTCTGCTGTCGGTTCGGAAGCGAGCCCGAGCAGTCGCTGCCGGTGCTCCTCCCCGAGCAGCAACGTGTACAACTGATCCGCGCACAGCGCAGCCTTCTGGCCGTGCTGATCGATCAATATCTTCTCCAGAAAGGCAATCGACTTGGCCGGGCCGGATTCGTAGAACGCGGCGGCCAGCTCCGGGAACTGCACGGCCTCGCCGATCATCATGCGGTGCAGCGCAATCGAGTTGTCGCTGTGCAGGGCGATGACGATGTCCACTGCAGCGGCGAGCAGGTCCGACTGGTCACCACCGGCGTTCTCGACATACGCGTGCTGACGCGAAACAGCAGCAGCGAAGACCGCGGATTTGTCGCCGAAATAGCTGTACACGGTGCGCTTGGCGACGCCGGCCGCCGTGGCAATGGCGTCGATGGTCGTACGAGCGAACCCGACTTCTCGAAACGAGTCGACCGCGACGTCGAGGATCTCGTTGCGTCGATCAGCTCGCTCCGCGTCGCTGGTTCTCCCACGTCTGCGCGGTTGCTCCATCAAGTCCCCTACTACCGTGCCACTCAATTAATGCTACGTTGACGTTTCATTATTTCGAACATTACAGGAGCACTGCATGACCGGACAACGACTCGTCCACGTCGCCATCGCCGACGACTGGGAAGCATGCAAGCGTTTCGGTGAGTACGAGGTCTCGACGCGCGGAATCAGTTACGACGAGGCGGGATTCATTCGCGCAACCACCCCGAACGCGCTCGCTTCGGTGCTCGATCTGGTGTTCGGCGACCTCACGTTGCCACTGATCGTCGCCGTCATCGACCAGGACGCTCTGACCTCCGCGGGCATCGACGTCGAATGGGAGGCGGGAAAGCCCCGAATCCTCCGACCCCTACCGATGGACGAGGACACCGTGGTCGTCGAACTGGTCGTGGAACGCGTTGACGGGGTCTGGCCGATACCCGACCTGACCCCGTACACAAGCCCCGCCGGCTAAACCAGCGCAGCCTCGGGTTCGACCACAGGGGTCGACGCCTTCTTCCGGCCGGCGGCGACGCACAGCGCGATCCCGACGGCAATCCAGCACACCAGCACCAGAAGTGGCGTGGCGGCGCCATGGCCGTCGAAGAACGCCATCGAACGGACGGATGCTCCTGCGGCGCCAGGTGGGAGCAGCTGCCCCAATGCACCCCAGCCTGCGGGCAACCACGCGGCAGTTGTCGCCATCCCCGAGAGTGGGTTTCCGATGAACATCATCGTGACGGCACCCAACGCGAATCCCTTCATCCCGAGCAGGGATTCGAGTCCCAGAATGGGCAGCGAGATGGCCGACATGCCCATGGTGAGTGCGAGCGCGGTGAGCAGGTAGTTTCCGTCAAGACTGTTGGTGCCGAACTGCAGAATGGCAGTCAGTGCAAAACCCGCGACAACCGCGACGCCGGCAGCGCCCAACACTCGCTTGACAATGCTCCGCGGAAACAGTTGCACGAGAACAACAGCAGGCATGATTCCGCCGAACACCAAGGGCAAGGCCAATGCCGTGAGCCCAGCACCGGTCGGGTCGTCCGCAGTCAGCGGCACAACGTCTTCGACGGGCACCTTTGCCCCCGCGGCCTCCGAGAGGCCGTTGGCCACCCCGGTCAGGGTCTGGGCGATCGGGGTTCCGCCTGCAGTCGCGATCAACACGTGAGGACCGTTGGCATCAACGGCGATTCCGCCGACCACGTCTCGATTCCGAATCGCGTCACGCAGGGCGTCGGCGTCAGCGAATTCTCGAGTATCGAAGGCGCCTTGCTTACTCGCCTCGAGCGAGGTGCTGATCTGTTCGGTTGCCGGAGCTGGACCGGTGATGCCCAACTTCAGTTCGTGCGGGCCACTGTTGACCGAGGGCAGTACGAAGGCAAGCAGCATCAGCCCGATCACGGCGGACAAGCCCAACACCACAGCCACCAACTTCTTGCGGTCCCGTGCTTCAACTTCGGCGTTCATAACTACCTTCCCTAAGTGGAAGTTTTTCCTCCACTATTTGTGGAAGATATTCCTCCGGTTATGATGAACTGTCAATACCGGAGGTGAATGTGCGAGCCGATGCACGTGAACGCAGAAACGCAATAGTCGACGCCGCACGAGCGGTGTTCACCGAGCGCGGGCACGACGCGCCCCTCGACGCAGTCGCAGAACTCGCGAAAGTGGGCATCGCCACGCTGTATCGGAACTTTCCGACGCGCGAGGACCTCGTGACCGCCGTCGCCGTCGCAACACTGACCGATGTTCGCGAGGCTGCCGACATCGCACTCACGGCAATGTCCACCGATCCCACAAACGCGTGGCACACGCTGGTGGACCGCCTCGTGGAACTGCGCCTGGGTGCGCTCATTCCTGCACTGGTGGAACGCAGTTTCACCGAGCTGGCGCCCGAAGTTCTGGCGGTGCGTGAGGTGACGAAATCGAAGATGACCGCGACGATCGGCGCCGCTCAGAGCGCCGGACTGGTTCGCGCCGATCTGCAACCGCTCGAATTCGTCATGGCTCTGGCCAAACTGACGCGCCCGCAAATCGAATTGTCCGACGAGGCCATGCCGAACCTGGTCCCGCGGTTGGTCGCGGTGTTCATGGCCGGTTTGCGTCCGGACGGTACCGACTTGCCGGTCTGATCGGCGAAACCCGACGTACCAGGCAAGGCACAATGGGGCTGTGACCGAGATACCGAAAATCCTCGTAGTCGACGACGACGCAGACGTCCTGACCTCACTCGAACGCGGATTGCGGCTCTCGGGATTCACCGTACTGACGGCAGTGGACGGCGCCGACGCGCTCCGAGTGATCTCCGACAAGCGACCGGACGCGGTAGTCCTCGACATCAACATGCCGGTGCTCGACGGCACCGGTGTGGTGACGGCGCTTCGTGCCGCCGGCAACGAAATCCCGATCTGCGTGCTCAGCGCACGCAACTCGGTCGACGATCGCATCGCCGGGCTCGAATCCGGCGCAGACGACTACATGGTCAAACCGTTTGTCCTCGCCGAACTGGTTGCCAGGATCCGCGCAATGCTCCGTCGCAGTAACACTCCGGCCGGCGATCACTCCGAGGGAACGAACACCCTGCGGGTCGGCAACCTCGACATCGACCTCTCCGGCCGCCGGGTTCGCGTCGACGGCAAGGAAGTACCGCTCACCAAACGCGAATTCGAGCTACTCGAAGTGCTCGCTCACAATTCCGGCATCGTGCTTACTCGCGAACGTCTCCTCGAACTCGTGTGGGGCTACGACTTCGTGGCCGACACCAACGTCGTGGACGTCTTCATCGGCTACCTGCGTCGAAAGTTCGAATCCGGCGGTTCACCTCGTCTGCTGCATACCGTTCGCGGCGTCGGGTTCGTGCTTCGGGAGAACCCGTGAAGCGTCGCCGCTTCTCACTACGAACTCGCGTTGCCGCGGCCGCGGCACTGGGGGCGACGTTCATCGTCATCGCACTCGGTGTGGTCGTTGCATTGGCTATCGCACGAAACAATCTGGCGCAGTTGGACCGTCGATTGGAGACGGCATCGACGGTCATCGTGGCCAATGCGGCTACAGCGGGACCTTTTCTCGGCGCGTTCGGAGACGGCGGAGCGTTCTCCGTGACCATCCGCTCCGACACCGACGGAACCGTCAAATCCAGTACCCCGACGCGACTGCCCGAATTACCGGTGGGCTCGGCGACCGTCGACGTGGACGGTACGAAGTACCGGGCTTACACCGCCGAGGCCGACGGGATCAATGCCCTGGTCTCGCTGGCGGTTCCCTATGCCGAGGCGCGGGACATCACGGTCGACCAACAGCGTCAGGTTGCGTTCTTCGGCGTCGGAGCCGTAGCGGCCGCAGCCGCGTTGGGATGGTTGTTCGGTGGCCCGGCGGTGCGCCCACTCGTGGAATTGACCCGCCGGATCGCCAGGCGAGATCCCGATCTCGCCACCGAGGTTTCCGGCATCCGTGAAGCGGACGAGCTTGCCGCAGCAGCAGAATCGATGCTCAGCGACGTCGCCCGGGCACAGGCCGCGACCAACTCGGCCCTTGCTGCCGCTCGGGACTTTGCTTCCGCGTCGGCTCACGAACTCCGAACTCCGTTGACGGCGATGCGAACCGACATCGAAGTGTTGTCCATTCACGATCTCGACCACGAGCAGCGACGTGAGATCCTCACAGATCTGGCCCGCGCACAGGGCCGCGTCGAATCGACTCTCCGGGACCTGGAGCGACTGGCGAAGGGCGAGTTGTCGACGGCTGAGGACTTCAAGGACACCGATTTGACCGAGGTATGCGACATCGCGGCCGACGATGCACGACGCCACCACCCGAGCGTCGATGTCAGCGTCGTCACGGTGGATTCCCCACTCCCCTATTGCATCCGGGCCCTTCCCGGCGGAATCCGGTTGATCCTCGACAACGCGATCACCAATGCAGTCCGCCACGGCGGCGCGAGCACGGTGCGCATCACCCTCGCCCGCCCGGTCGATTCACCGGACACCGTCACGATCACGATCGACGACAACGGTTGCGGAATACCGGCCGAGGAACGCTCGAGCGTCTTCGAACGCTTCACTCGCGGATCGACGGCAGGCAAGACGGGTTCCGGTTTGGGCCTGGCACTGGTGGCGCAGCAGGCGGCCCTGCACGGCGGACGTACGACATTTCACGACAGTCCGCTCGGCGGGGCTCGCCTGCTGGTCGAACTCAGGGATCAGCCCGGACCCGAATAGCCCCTTCAGGTCTCGATCAACTCGCCGATCCCTGACGCTGTCACTTCGATGACCCGAGCCGAGCCGATGTCGAAGAACAGTCCGGCGATACGCAGGCGACCGTCCACACGGGCCTGACCGACCAGAGGATGGCGTTCGAGAGTCTGCAATTGGACTGCAACATTGACCATTCCGAGCTGATCGACCTCCGAGAAACCCGCCTCGGCCGCAGCACGCGCCACCGGATGGCCACTCGTATATGCCTGCAAGCTCGTCTCCGCATGCCTCAACCACTCACCGACAACTCCCGCTTCCGACGAACTGTTCGTCAGGAGTGCCTGCATCGCGCCGCAACCCGAGTGTCCGCACACGATCACCGAACTGACACCCAACTCGTCGATCCCGAAGGCCAGTGCCGCTTCCACCGACGTATCGCGGCCGCCGGCAGGAACCAAGTTTCCGACGTTGCGCACAGTGAACAGGTCACCTGGGCCACTGCTCGTGATGATGTTCGGCACCACTCGCGAATCTGCGCAGGTAAGGAAAAGAGAGTCGGGATTCTGGCCGTCGCGCAACTGATCCATGTGCGGCCGTATCGCTTCGGCGCGATGGCGATGATAGTTGGACACCCCGTCGAGAATGGGTCGCAAGGCTGGCGGGCTGCTCAGATTCCTTCCCGAAGCCTGTGGTTGCCAACTACCCCACGGAGCGAGCAATCCGCGCAGGTCGGTGACTGCGGCGCCGCGCTTCGGCGGACCGGTGGTCGCGCTCTCCATACTCACCGAGCCAACTTCGTCGATGATCACCGAACCACCTGCCAACTCGTACTGCCTCGCCCACTCTTCGATGACGTCGAAGACGGCATGGTCGAGGAAGTCGACGGACAACTCGACGGTGACGTCGGACCGCGGCGGGATGCCGGCGAGTACCGAGGTGAGCTTGGGCAGCACCAGGAAGGTGCACGACCCTTCGACCAGCACCCGCCACTTCCCGGAATCCTTGTCACCCAACTCTTCTGCCGTGACCGACGCGCGGATGACCCGCCACACCAGGAGAGCGATCGCCAACGCCAATCCGATCAGCACGCCCTCGAGCAGGTTCAAGAACACGACGCCGACCACTGTGATGCCGTACACCCACAGATCACCGGTGCGTCGCGCCAACCGAATGTGCGCCAGCTTGACCAGTTGAATGCCGATGACGATCAACAGTCCGGCAAGCGCAGACTTCGGAATCTGCTGCACCAACCCGGCCAGCGCGGCCGAGAACAGCAGGATCCACAGGCCGTGCATGATCGACGACGCACGGGACTTCGCCCCCGCTTCGACATTGGTGGCGCTGCGTACGATCACACCCGTGACGGGCAGGCCGCCGATCGCCCCGGACACCATGTTCGCAGTACCTTGGCCGAGCATCTCGCGATCGAAGTTCGAGCGCGGGCCCGAGTGCATCTTGTCCACAGCCACGGCCGAGAGCAGACTCTCGACGCTGGCGATCAGTGCGATGGTCAGGATGCCGGTTGCGACGCCGAGCCACTGGCCGTCCGGCAGAGCGGGAAGTCCGATCGAGTCCAACAAAGATCCGTCGAGAGCAATACGTTCGACGTCGATCGGCAGCAGGAGCGAAGCGAGAGTTGCCAATACGATGCCGACCAATGCCGCCGGCACCTTCCGGACGCCCGCGGGGAGATAGCGCCACCCGAGAAGAGTGGCGATGACAACGAGTCCGATCATCAAGTCCTCGACGTGCAGGGCACCGATCTGTGCGGGCAACTGCCGTAGATTGTCCAGCGCCGAACTGGCCGAGCTTCCGCCTAGCAACACGTGAACCTGTTGTAGCGCAATGGTGATGCCGATACCGGCGAGCATCGCATGCACCACCACCGGCGCAATAGCCAGTGCCGCACGGGCAATTCGGCTGAGCCCGAACACGATCTGCAAAATTCCGGCGCCGACGGTGATCAGGCAGGTGACTTTCCACCCGAACTTGCCGATCAGTTCGGCGACCACCACGGTCAGACCGGCTGCGGGACCACTGACTTGCAGCGGTGAACCTCCCACCGCTCCGGCCACTACTCCGCCGACGATGGCGGCGATCAGACCTGCCATGATCGGCGCCCCGGAGGCGATCGCAATTCCCAAGGACAAGGGAAGCGCCACCAGGAAGACGACCAGCGACGCCGGCACGTCGTATCTGATCAGTTGCTCGAGATAACGCCGGCTTCCACCACCCGGCGGAGACGAATCCCCCACGACGGCTTCGTCTGCGGATGATTGTGCGTGCACTACGGACTGCGTCGACATAGATCTCCTCGCCGGACCCCGGATCCGGCTGCTGGGCAACATGTTCGAAGCGAATCGGCGATCGGTATCGCCGATCGACTGTGACCATGGTAACCGCGATTCCTTACTGTTCCCTTAGATGCGAACCCAGACGTGGTCGACGTCACCGCCGCCCGGCACTGTGACTCGAACCTGAACGTTGGTCCAGAAGAGCGATCGAATTGCTTTAACCCGCAAGCATTTTCGCACGGGCCGCCCGAGTTTTCAGCACACCTGAATGCCGTCGGCGATAATGGTCGGGAGTAAATGCTCAACCACAACGATGTGAAGGCAGGCACCATGTCCGATCAGTACGTCGCCGCGCAGGACCGCTACGAAGCCATGCCCTACCGCCGAACCGGTCGGAGCGGTCTCAAACTCCCGGCGATCTCGCTCGGGCTCTGGCACAACTTCGGCGACGACGTACCGATCGAGAACCAGCGCGCAGTCCTGCGGCGGGCATTCGATCTCGGAATCACGCACTTCGATCTGGCCAACAACTACGGGCCGCCGTACGGAAGCGCCGAGACGAACTTCGGCAGGATCCTGCGTGAGGATTTCTCTTCGTACCGCGAGGAATTGGTCATCTCGTCGAAGGCCGGGTGGGACATGTGGCCCGGTCCTTACGGGTTCGGCGGTTCCCGCAAGTACTTGCTGTCATCCCTCGACCAGTCGCTCGGCCGACTCGGAGTCGATTACGTCGACATCTTCTACAGCCATCGCCCCGACGCCGAGACTCCGATCGACGAGACCGCAGGCGCGCTGATCAGTGCCGTCCAGCAGGGCAAGGCGCTGTACGCGGGTATCAGTTCGTATTCGCCGGAGCGCACCCGTGAAATCGCCGCACTGCTCACCGCTGCGGGGGTCCCCTTGTTGATCCACCAGCCGAGCTATTCGATGCTGAATCGGTGGATCGAACAGGACCTGCTTTCGGCTGTCGACGATCTCGGCGTGGGCGTCATCGCGTTCTCACCGCTCGCGCAAGGCATGCTCACCGACCGGTATCTGAACGGCGTCCCCGAGAATTCTCGCGCCGCCCAAGGTAAGTCACTCGATCCGTCGTGGTTGACCGACGACGCTCTCACCCACATCCGCGCGCTCAACGACATCGCGGCAGACCGCGGCCAGTCGCTGGCTCAGCTGGCACTGAGCTGGGCACTCCGCGATTCGCGGGTCACCTCGGTATTGATCGGTGCATCCAGCGTCGCCCAACTCGAAGCCAACGTCGGCGCGCTCGACAATCTCGAATTCAGCGCAGCCGAACTGGCCTCCATAGATCAGCACGCAAAGGACAGCGGCATCAATCTGTGGGCAGAGGCCAGTTCGATCTGAGCGATCACACGCGCTAGAGCTGAGGCAACTCCACGTTCACGTGCTCGCCCTCTTCGAATACGGCCGAAGCAGGCCCGACGATCAAGGGATCCGGAGTACCGACTGCCCGGTGATCCTTGTTGGGATAGTCGAAGCTGGCGAGCACGTGACGCATCGCTTCGAGGCGGGCGCGCTTCTTGTCGTTGCTCTTGATCACCGTCCAGGGCGCATCCCCGGTATCGGTGTAGAAGAACATCGCTTCCTTGGCCTGCGTGTAGTCGTCCCACTTGTCGAGCGAAGCCAGATCAGTCGGTGAGAGCTTCCACTGACGCACCGGGTCTGTTCGACGGGCCGCGAATCGCGCCAACTGCTCTTCCCGGCTGACCGAGAACCACAGCTTGTGCAGATGGATCCCGGAGTTGACGAGCATCCGCTCGAAGTCCGGGGTCTCTCTCATGAACTCGAGGTACTGAGTCGGCGTGCAGTAACCCATCACTCGTTCGACACCGGCGCGGTTGTACCAGGACCGGTCCATCATCACGATCTCGCCGCCGCTGGGTAGGTGTGCGACATACCGTTGGAAATACCACTGCGTTCGCTCGATGTCTGTGGGCTTCTCGAGCGCGACGACCCGGGCACCACGAGGATTGAGATGCTCGGTGAACCTCTTGATCGACCCACCCTTACCGGCAGCATCGCGACCTTCGAAGATGATGAGCACTTTCTGCCCGGTTTCCTTGACCCACAGCTGCAGCTTGAGCAACTCGATCTGCAGACGCCGCTTCTTCCGCTCGTACTCGCGGCGCGACATCTTCTTCTCGTACGGATAGCCCTGTTTCCAGGCATCCGCGAACTCTGACGGCTCGAGTCCGCCGAGCTTGTGCTTGAGGCTCGAGAGCTCGTCGATCTCGGCCGCATAGTCCTCGGTGACGGAAATTCTGGTCGACGGGGTCGGCAGGTCAGGAACCCGACCGTCCACACCGCTGGAGTCGGGGCTCATGAATACGCACTCCCTGTCGTCGAAATGAACGAACGTCCGGAAAGTGAATTTTACGCGCCGAAGCCCTCCGCCGCGGGGCCGAAGCGAATGTTGCTTGGCATCGAGGAGGTAACGACAGGTCCGGCTTCCCAGGCGCCGAACCCCCACGCGGTACCTTGATCGAGGTAACTGAGACGGTCGGTAACCCCCGAGAGAAGAGAGTTCTGGCGAGATGCGAGTAGACGGACGGGAGATCCCGGTAACGGGAAGCCTCCTGCCACCACTGCACCGCCGTACGAGCGACATCATGCGGGTCGCGATCGCTGCCGTGCTGCTCGGCGGCGTCATCGCGGGTTCTCTGATCACCCGAAGTCAGTGGGACGCCCTCGAAACGTCGGTGTCCAACATCGTCGGAGTGCTGTCGCCGAGCCTGTCCGACACTGTGTACCTCCTCTACGGCATCGCAATCCTGGCGCTACCGTTTGCCATTCTGATCGGGCTCATCGTGGGGCGCCGATGGAAGTTGCTGGCCGGATACGCCG
The DNA here is from genome assembly GCF_030407755.1 of Rhodococcus sp. APC 3903. Lineage (NCBI taxonomy): Bacteria > Bacillati > Actinomycetota > Actinomycetes > Mycobacteriales > Nocardiaceae > Rhodococcus > Rhodococcus sp. APC 3903. The sequence goes on along the minus strand of NZ_JASDCV010000001.1, from coordinate 299,023 downwards.
CTGCCGGCCTGTGCGCCGGACTCGCGCTGTCGTTCACCGGCACAGGACTCGCCGCACCCAAGTGGCACCTCGACGTCCCCGACCGACTCGACGCCACGTTCCTGTCCCAATTTCTCGACGATCCGCGGTGGATTGCGATGCTCGCGGCGGTGCTCACCGTCTCGGGTCCGTGGCTACCGAAAAAGTGGCGACGAGCCTGGTGGACGCTGCTTCTGCTGTTTGCGCCCATTCACCTGATCGTCAGCTCGATCGTTCCCGCCCGATCGATGCTGGGTCTCGCCGTCGGCTATCTGATCGGCGCGGTGATCGTTCTTGCCGTCGGCACACCTGCCCTCGAAGTGCCGTTGGACTCTGCAGTACGCGTGCTCGCGCGGCGTGGTTACCGCGTCACCGCTTTCCGCGTCGTGAGTCCCTCGGGAATCGGCCCGCTGGTCATGTCCGCCGACATCGACAAGGCTCCGGACGACGAACCGTTCGACGAACTCATTGTCGAGTTGTACGGACAGAACCAGCGAAGCAGCGGAGCAATTCGACAGACGTTCCGCTGGATCTCGTTCCGGAACCGTGAAACTCCTCCCCCTTACGGATCGCTTCGGCGCGCCGTCGAACATCGCGCACTGATGGGTATCGCGTTCGCCGACATCGGTCTGGCCAGTTCCAAAGCCGTCGCCATCTCGGTGCTCGATCGCGGATGGGAGATGTACGCCCGCCCGAGCCCCCGCGGTATCCCACTTGCCGTCGCCGTCGAAAACCAGGCGGACGAGGAAGAATCCTCCAAACTGATCGACGCGTTGTGGCAAACACTGCACACCATTCACGTACATCAGATGGCGCACGGTGACCTGCGCGCTTCCGAGATTCGCGTCGAGGGCGGAACGATCCTCTTCGGCGGCTACGCGTACTCCGAATTCGGCGCCACCGAAGTTCAGATGCAGTCCGACAACGCCCAACTTCTTTTTGCCACCGCATCACTGTTCGGCGTCGACGCAGCGGTGGACGCCGCGATTCGTGCGCAAGGCGCAGACACGATTCTCGCTGCCTCCGGCCGATTGACCACCTCGGCGTTGCCCAACCGAATTCGGCGGACCGCCGAGGATTCCGCAAAATTGATGACCGAGATCCGAGACGAGGTCGGCGCGAAGAACGGGATCGAAAAGGTCGCTCCCGCACAGGTCACCCGGTTCAGTCGCAATCAACTGATCCAGCTCGTTCTGCTCATCGGATTGGTCTACGTCGCCTATCCGTTCATCAGCCAGGTACCCGCATTCATCACGGAGTTGAAGACAGCCAACTGGTGGTGGGCACTGCTCGGCCTCGGCGTCTCCGCACTGACGTACGTCGGCGCGGCAGCGGCCCTGTGGGCCTGTGCGTCTTCGATGGTCAGTTACCGCAACCTCCTGATCATGCAGGTGGCCAACACCTTTGCCGCGACGACTACTCCGGCCGGAGTCGGCGGGCTCGCCCTGAGTGTGCGGTTCCTGCAGAAGGGCGGGCTCGGTACCGTCCGTGCAACGGCCGCAGTCGCGCTTCAACAGACGGTTCAGGTGGTCACCCACGTCGGCTTGCTGATCTTCTTCTCGATCGTCGCCGGACGCGATACGAACCTCTCGCACTTCATCCCGGGATCCACTGTTCTGTATCTGGCGGGTGGCGTCGCGCTCGGAGTTCTCGGTGCATTCATGTTCATTCCGAAACTTCGTGGGTGGCTGCGCGACGATCTGCGTCCTCAGATCACCGAGGTGTTGGGTGAACTGAGCCAACTTGCACGAAACCCGACCCGATTCCTCATCATCGTGGGCGGCAGCGCTGCAACAACTCTCGGTGCCGCCCTGGCTCTGTGGGCAAGCGTCGAGGCATTCGGCGGCGGAACGACGTTCATCACCGTCACCATCGTGACGATGATCGGTGGAACCCTCGCCTCGGCAGCTCCGACACCGGGTGGCGTCGGAGCCGTCGAGGCCGCCCTCATCGGTGGCCTGTCCGCGTTCGGATTGCCGGCAAGCATCGCTGTGCCGTCGGTTCTGCTCTACCGAGTCCTGACCTGCTGGCTCCCGGTGTTCTGCGGCTGGCCGACCCTGCGATGGCTGCAGAAGAACGACATGGTCTGAGCGTTCACTGCCGGCGAACGATGTGCGCCTGCAACGCTTCACCGTCGTCGTCGACCCAGCCCTTGCTTTGGGCGTAGTCGACCATCGCCGCCACTCCGTCGACGTCCGTGGTGCTCTCGCGAACACGGGCTACCGAGATGAATGCACTACCACCGCTGACGTATCCGTAATTCCGAAGGCGCAAGAGCTCGTCCAGTTCGGAATCGGCGATGTCGTCGGTCACCTCGACGTGAAAGGCCTTCAGGTTGTCCACATCGCGGACGCTGACGCGGCCGTTGTCCACCAGTACATACATGGCTTTCCTTTCCTGGATCACTCACGACGGTGAGTGCGTACCGAATACACGCCGGTGATAGGTCAGTGGATTCGCCTCGCAGTGCCAGGCGTCGTCCACCGATCCTGTCACGATCTTGTGATCACCACCGTCCACGACGGCGTCCACGGTGCACGCGATCCAGATGGGAGCGTCCGGCAGCCTCGGTGAGCACACGTGCGCCATGGCTTCTCGAAAACACAACGCCCCGTTGCCCTGTGGATCGTTCACGACGTCAGCGCTTGTCTGCCGACTCTTGTGCGTACTTCTTCGTCATGTGGTCGACGGCGTCGAGTTTGCGCCTTCGCATGCCCCTCCCTGACGGCATGCGCGTGAGCGCGGACAGCATAAGCACTACTTCAAAAAAAACGGACAACTTCGCTGCCTACCAGCACTGTTGATGCCGATAACCGATACTGAGCTTTATGTCGGAACTCGGAAATGAACCAGACTCGAAGCAGAAGGCGGTGCTCGAGCGACACGCGTCATGGATCGAATTGTTCTTCGACCTGGTCGTGGTAGCCGGTATCGGTCAGCTGGCTCACCTGCTCCACGGTTCGCCGTCGTGGTCGGATGTCGCGCTCTACGCCTTGCTCTATCTCGCGTTCTGGACCGCATGGGCGACGTTCACGATGTACGGCAACGTTGCCGGCGACCGCGTCCGAATCCCGAGCATGCTGATCGCCATGTTCGGACTGGCCGTCATGATGGCGGCCGTGGCCGGCATCCACGACAACCATGCGCTGGCCTTCGCTGTCGCCTACGTGGCCGTACGTCTGCTCGCGAGTCGGGTGTGGCACAACGGCCAGATCGTCGTGGACTGGCCGATCGCCCAGATGTCTCTCGGTGTGATCCCGTGGATCGTCTCGTTCTGGTTCGAGGGTGAAACTCGGTTCTGGCTCTGGACTGCCGGTGTGACCATCGATCTGCTGATCATGTTCGTCGTCTCCGGCAGCGCGATCATGGAAGACGCGCAGGAAAAGCTCGACCGCATCATCAAGGTTCGCGGGTTCAAGGACGACCGGATGCCCGAACTCGAAGCCCTGCACTCCGATCGGGCTCATCTTGCCGAGCGGCTGGGCCTGTACGTCATCATCGTGCTGGGTGAGGGTGTGATCCTCGTGATCTCTGCGGCCTCGAAGCTCACCTGGGACTCCACGGTCGTCAGCCTCGCAGTCGGATCGTTTGTCCTGCTCTCGGGTATGTGGGCACTCTCGCTTCTCTACGGCCACGCCGGTGTTCCGCACCTGCAGCCCGAGAAGTTTCCCGCTCGCATCGACATGGCACTGCACTGTTTCACCACCGGCGCTATCGCGGTTCTGGTCGCGGGACTCGGAGCGGCAACCGAACACGGCGCGGAACACACACCCGCGAACCTGCGGTGGTTGTTGTGCGGAAGCATCGCAGTCTATTTCGGAATCAGCACCGTGGCGGGGCTGTTTGCGCGATCGGACCGACGGTGGCTGCTCGGCTGGGCGCTCCCCTGCACCGCCGTCCCCATCGTCATGGGCATTGTCGGCACGCACATGAGCGCCACGTGGATCATCTGGGTGCTGGTGGCCACCGTGACCTGGCAAAACGGCTACGAGTATGCGCAGGTGCGGCGTTCGCGCCGCTCTGCTGTGCGCCTTTATTAACCCCCCGCGGTTAATAAAGGCGCACAGCAGGGACGGTTTTTACCCTCACCGCCGGGTCGAAGCGATAGGGCTGAGCCAGCACGATTCCAGCCAATCGCTTACGCAACCTCGACATCTCGGCCCGGACGGTCACCGTCTTACGCGGATCGCCGAACAACTCTGAGGCGAGCTGCGAGGCCGTGAGGCCCTCGGGCGCCTGTGTCAGAGCCAAGAGGATCTGCGAATGGCGCGGGCTGAGGTCGATACTCCAACCTCCCAAGGCCGAGGAGTACCGCAGTTCCATCGCATTCGAATCCCGCAGGTCCAATTCGACTTCGGCACAAGCATTTCCAGACGCCGGGTTCGCCTGAGGGCGGATGAGCCAGCCGCCCGGAAGTGGCTCGCACATGCACAATCCGAGTGACGGGAGCCAATGCTCGCCGCTGGTCATCACTTTCGGCAGTGCGATGCGGTAGATCGGCGCCATCGAGTCCACCGCAGCAACCCAGCCACTACGGTCCACAACCATTGTCGGCTGACTCGCGCGAGCCAGCGTCGACGCCGAGATCATCCGAAGCCGATCCAATCCGATTCGATGCTTCTCCCGCAGTGCGGATTCCGCCAGTCTGGCCACGCTGTCCACCAAAGCGAGAGTCGACGGGTGGACAGTGCCTGCGGCGCCGGCGACGTTGACGACGGCGAGCGCCCGGCGACTACGCGGATCCCGAACCGTCGCCCCGGAGCAAGTCCACGGATGCTGCGAGCGCGAGTAGTGCTCGGCCGAGAACACCTGCACTGCCGAACCTGATGCCAACGAAGTACCGATCCCGTTGGTACCGACAGCTTCCTCGGTCCACGACGCACCCTCGATCATCCCGAGGCGTTCGGCCCGATCCAGCATTCGACCGGGCCCGTGGCGCCAGAGGATGCGACCCTGTCGGTCCGCCACCACTATCAAACTCGCGTCGTCCGGGCCGACGAGCGGTGCCAGACCGCGTACCGCCTCGTCGAAGATCTCCGTCATTCCGGCCGCACCCCGACTCTCTTCGATCTCCGAGGCACGAGTGGTCTTCGTGATCGAACACCGCTCCGGATCGAGACCGAGGGCGCGCAGACGCGACCACGAATCGGCGATCACGGAGCGCGGGCGCGCGGGCGGTTTGCGCCCGGACATCGTTGCTTCGTACACGGATTCGAGAACACGTGCGTACTGCGCCGGGTCTTCACCACTACCCAGGGCCGGTTCGAGTCGATTCGTTGCGCCGATCACACTCCAGTCCTATGTGATGGGGTCATCGAAAGCGAGCGTTGCACCCGGTTGCAGAGTTGTCCGCGTGCGTGAACGTAGGACGGCGTTCACGCACGCGGACTGTGCTCATGCGTTGAGGGGTCTCCCCAGCGCCGAGAGCACAGACTCGTGCATTGCCTCCGAGAGCGTCGGATGAGCAAACACGACCTCGGCGAGATCATCGCCGGTGGCTTCGAGGGATCGGGCGATACCGAAACCCTGGATCTGCTCGGTCACATCCGGACCGACCATGTGCGCGCCGAGCAGTTCCCCGGTATCGGCGTCGAAGATCGTCTTGACGAAGCCTTCGGCCTCGCCGATCGCCAATGCCTTGCCGTTCGCCTGCAGGTCGAAGTGTCCGACCCGCAGCGTGCGACCAGTACCGGTGCACTGCTTCTCCGTCAGACCCAGACTCGCCACCTGCGGGCGGGCATACGTGCATCCCGGAACGTAGTCGCGATCGAGCGGATGAACATCGGGCACGCCTGCCAGCTTTTCGACGCACAGGACAGCTTCGTGACTTGCCTTGTGCGCCAAACATGGAGCGCCCGCGACGTCACCGATCGCGTAGATCCCGAAGGCACTGGTACGGCACCACTGGTCGGTGACGATCGCACCACGCTCGATCTCGACGCCCAGAGCCTCCAACCCCAGATCCTCGACGTTGCCGGTGATCCCGGCAGCCACCAACACCCGGTCCACGGTCACCGCCTGGACACCGTCGCTCGTCTGCACGTTCACTTCGACGGCGTCGGCGCCGACGGTCACCGCCGACACCGCGGCTCCGGTGTGAATCGTGATGCCACGCTTCTCGAACTGCTTGCGAACGAAAGCCGAAATCTCTTCGTCCTCGACCGGCATGATGTGTGGTGCCATCTCGACGATGGTCACCTCGGTGCCGAGATCGCGGTACAGGCTGGCGAATTCGACTCCGATCGCGCCGGACCCGATCACGAGCAGCGACTTCGGTAGTTCCTTCGGGACGAGTGCGTCGAAGTAGGTCCACACCCGATCACCGTCGGGGGCAACCCCGGGAATCGAACGCGGCCGGGCGCCGGTTGCAATGATCACGTGGTCGGCTCGATACGTCTGACCTTCCACGGACACGACGCCCTTGTCCACCAACTTCGCGGTGCCTGAGATGACGTCTACGCCGTTCTTCTTCATCAGGTAGGCAACACCGCCGGACAATTTCTCCGAAACCCCTCGGCTGAACGACACCAACTTCGAGATGTCGAACTGGACAGACGCCGAACTGAATCCGCATTTGTCGAGTTCACTCAAGGTATGCGCGACGTCCGCGCCGTGAAGCATCGCTTTGGTGGGGATACAACCCCAGTTGAGGCAGATCCCGCCGAGGCGATCACGTTCTACCAGCGCAACGTTCAACCCCAACTGGGCGGCCCGGATCGCCGCCACGTAACCACCGGGGCCACCACCGATGACAAGAACGTCGTACTGTTTCGACGTATTGCTTTCCACCACAGCCCCTTACACCAACATCAGCGCGGGAGAAGCGACAAAGCGCTGGAGCTCCCGAAGGAAGGTCGCGCCCAAGGCTCCGTCGATCACCCGGTGATCGCACGAGAGGGTCACGGTCATCACGGTCCGGACGGAAACACTGTCGCCGACCACCACGGCCCGCTTCTCCCCCACACCTACGGCGAGGATCGCTCCCTGGGGCGGGTTGATGATCGCGTCGAATGCCTTGATCCCGAACATGCCGAGGTTGGACACCGTGAACGTTCCGCCTTGGAATTCTTCGGGACGGAGTTTGCCGGTCTTCGCCTTGGTGGCCAACGAGAGCACCTCACCGGAGATGTCCGCCAACGACTTTGTGTTCGCGCCACGCACGATGGGCGTGATCAGCCCGGTCGGAAGTGCAACTGCCACCGAGACATCCGCCGACGCGAATCGAAGAACCGATTCGTTCGCGGCATCGAATTGGACGTTCACGTCCGGCACCTTCATCAGCGCAGCCGCGCAGGCCTTCACGATGAAGTCGTTGACCGACAGCTTGACCGCCGGGACAGTCGAATTGATCTCCTTGCGCAGAGCGAGGAGCGCATCGAGCTCGAGATCCGCCGTGAGCCGGAAATGGGGAGCCTGCTGCTTGGACGCCTGCAACCTGCCGGCGATTGCCGATCGCATGGGCGTGAACGGAATTGTGTCGTACTCGGGTTCGACGGCAATGGTTCCCGTCTGAGCCGCCGCTTCTGGCAGGAGCTGCGCGGAACGAGCGGCGTCGTGCACGTCGGCGACGCAGACGCGTCCCCGCGAGCCTGTCGGACGACAATCGTGCAGGTTTACGCCCAGCGATCGGGCAGTTCTGCGTGCGACCGGGGTGGCAGGCACGGCACTGTCGTCGGCGGTTGATCGCAGCGGGAGGCCGGATCTCGTGGCCGGCGCTACTGTCGCAACAGTGCCACCGGCGTCACGAATCGCGTCGTCGATGTCTCGGACACTGATCCGCCCGAGTGGGCCGGTACCCACCACGGCGGCGAGATCGATTCCGAGCGCTTCGGCGCGTCGGAGTGCTCGAGGACTCGCAAACACGTCGCTCTGCGTCGTGCCCTGCAGAACACTCGGTACGACGGTGGAACCAGTTGGTGCAGGTTTCGCTGCAACAACCACCTTCGCAGCGGGTGTAGCCGTAGGTGTCGCGGGAGCCTCCGGTTCGGCAACTGGTGAGGGTGCCGGCTCTTCCGCCGGCGCGGTTGCGCCGCGAGCGGCGAGGAACTGCTCGATCTCCGCATCCGTCGTGGACGCATCGGCGGACACACCGATCACGGCACCGACGGGCAGAGCCTGCCCCGGTATGCCGACGATCTTGCGGAGAACACCGTCGAACGGCGCCTCCAGTTCGTTGGTGATCTTGCTGGTCTCGATCTCACAGATCAACTGGCCCTTGGTGAACGAGTCACCTTCCTCGATGAGCCACGCGTTGACCAACCCCTCCTCCATGGAGAGCCCCCATTTGGGGATGTCGATAGCTTTGATGTCAGCCATGATCAGGCTCTCACCAGCTTGCGAACCGACTCTTCGATGCGCGCAACGTCAGGCAGCCAGGCAGTTTCGAGGGTCGGTGAGAACGGAACCGGAGTATGTGGCGGCGTGATCAGTTCGATCGGCGCTTTCAGGTAGTTGAATCCCTTGGTGGCGATCAGCGCGGCCACGTCGTGCCCGAAACCGCAGCGGGCGGCGGATTCGTCGACGATCACGACGCGTCCGGTCGATGCGACGGATTCGAGGATGCCGTCCTCGTCCAATGGTGAGACGGTACGAGGATCGACAACCTCGACCGAAATACCCTCGGCGGCCAGCTTGTCCGCTACGTCATTGGCGCGGTTCACCATTGCGGACAAAGCGATGATCGTGACGTCGTCGCCCTGCCTGGTGTAGTTGGCGACGCCGAACGGAATCGCGTACGGCTCGTCCGGCACCTCGCCCCTGAGGTCGTAGAGCACCTTGTGCTCGCAGAACACAACAGGATCGTCGTCCCGAATAGCCTGGATGAGAAGGCCTTTGGCGTCGTAGGCGCTGGACGGAGCGACCACTTTCAGGCCAGGCACCGCAGCAAACACGTTGTACGGAGACTGAGAGTGCTGCGCAGCGGCGGAGAAGCCGGCGCCGATCATGCCTCGCACCACCAGCGGAGTTCTGGCTTTGCCACCGAACATGTAGCGGAACTTGGCAGCCTGGTTGTAGAGCGCGTCGTAGGAGACTCCGAAGAAGTCCATGAACATCAGCTCGGCGACCGGCCTCAGTCCGGTCAGTGCGGCTCCGGCGGCCATTCCGATGATCGCGGATTCGGTGATCGGGGTATCGATTACACGCTCCGATCCGAACTCCGTCCACAATCCCTTGGTGACACCCAGGACACCGCCGAATGCCTCGATCTTCTTCGTCTCCAGATCGGGATTGGTACCGGCATGCCCACCGCGTACGTCCTCACCGATCAGGACGACGCTCGGATCTCGTTGCATTTCTTGAGCGATGGCCTCTTTGACGGCCTCGCGGTAGGTCTTCTTCGACACGTTCTCGGCTTCCACGCTTGTCATCTCGGGCTCCTCAGTACGACACGTAGACATCGGTCAGCAGATTTTCGACTGGTGGGTACGCTGCGGCGCGCGCCTTCGCCACCGCCTCGTCCACCAGCACTCGCGACTGCTCGTCCACCGCGTCCAGATCAGCGGTGCTGACCTTCTTCGCATCCACACTGCTACGGAAATTCTTGAGCGGATCCTTGGTTTCCCGTAGTTGCGCAACCTGTTCCGCCGTGCGGTACAGCTGCGCGTCACCCTCGAAGTGGCCATGCCAACGGAATGCGGCCGCCTCGATCGTGGTGGGGCCACCGCCGGTCCTGGCTCGCTCGGATGCTTCCGCCATCGCGTCGTAGACCGCGAAGAAGTCGGTGCCGTCCACCTTGACGGCAGGCATTCCGAAGGATGCAGCGCGGGCGGCGATGTCGGGTGCGCCCACCGCGTAGTCGGTTCCTGTTGCTTCACCGAATCCGTTGTTCTCGATCACGAAGACGATCGGAAGATCCAGCACCACAGCCATGTTCATCGCCTCGAAGACGGTTCCCTGGTTGGATCCACCGTCTCCCGTGAACGACGCTGCGATGACGCCGTTTCGAAGTGTCTTGCCACTCAGTGCAGCGCCGATCGCCAACGACGGGGCTCCGCCGACAATCGCATTGGCACCCAGCATTCCCACGGACAGGTCGGCGATGTGCATCGACCCACCCTTACCGCGACACAGGCCGTCGTCCTTGCCGAAGATCTCGGCCATCATGCCGTTCAGATCGCAGCCCTTGGCGATGCAGTGCCCGTGACCGCGGTGAGTGGATCCGATGTAGTCGGCGTCGCTCAGGTTCTCGCACACTCCCACCGCGATGGCTTCCTGGCCCGAGTAGAGGTGAATGAAGCCGGGGATGTCACCGGTTGCATTCTCTTCGTGCAATCGATCCTCGAACGCGCGGATGCGCGACATCTTCTCGTACGCCTTCAGCAATGCATCCCGGTCCAGCCCTGAATGAGGCTTGGCCCCGGTCTTTTTCGATCCTGACGTTGTCGGCTTCTGCGCCGTCCGTTGAACCACCGTCACACTCCTCGTTCTCGATCACTCGTCGCCATGCAGTGTCGTGTAGGTCACGGGCGAAGAGAAAGAGTTGCGTGAGGTTGCCGGGAGTTGCGAAGGGTTGCAGCTGTTGACTTTCGAGCGTTGGCTCAGGCGCCGCTGAGGCTGCCGCGTCTGATCTTGGACAGCGCGCGGTGTTGGACGAGTTCGACGGCGCTCGTTGTTGTTCTCAGTGACAGCGCCGTCTCGCGCACGTCGAAACCGACAACGATGCGAGCTACCAAGACATTGCGTTCGACGGCCGACAGATCGCCGAACGGCAGAGTGAGTCGACTGGATGCGGGTAGCGAATCGATTTCGCGACTGATCGCGTCGTACAGATGCGCGAGGAACGCTTCTCCGGCGCGTCGTCGTCGCTGGATATCGGCCAGGACGGAACCGCAGATGCCGACGGCAATACGGTCAGCGTCGACCGGTCGCAATTCGGCACGACAGCGCCGCGTCACCAGAGGCACGATGCGTTGAAGGAGTTCCGCAATCGCGTCACGATCCCCTCGGGACGCATCGTCGGCAACACCGTCGATCGAACGTCCACCTACCCTGCTTGTCATTCCGATCTCCCCCTGGTTCCACCCTTGGTCGAATTCCCGACTACTGCTCAGGTTTCGAACTCGCTAGGGGCGTATCGGCTCGGGGCAGATCCCGGTTTGTTCCCCGATGATGTTGATCTCGGCGTTGGAACGAGGGTCAGCGCCGTAGTTGATCTGGTCAGTGCACTTCTCGGGGGGTTCGACGGCACCGGATGGGAGCGGGGCCGGGCATGAACCCATCTGCTCTCCGATGCTGTTGATCTCTGCATTCGAACGAGGATCGCCCGCATAGTTGATCTGATCGGTGCACTTGGTCGACCCGGTAGCCGGACCAGGGGCCGCAGGGGCAACTGCGCTGGCCGAGACCGGCGTCCAGGCCGGTGCTGCTCCACCCGCCGGGACTCCCGGGGTGGATTCGTTCGCACTGCCGGCCGAATTCGAATTTTCGACTGTCTCCGACGTAGGTGCCACCGTGGTCAGCGGGGGTGTGGTCGCGGACGCCGCGACCACTGACGTAGCCGTCGAACCGTTTTCAGGTGCAGTGGTGTCTTCACTCGAACACGCGGTCATGGCGCACGCGCTTCCGATCGTCAGTACGGCAAGGAACACTCGCAGGCGCCGAGACTTGTTGGTCAGCAAAACATCAGGCATGTGCTCTCACGCTCCTCGATACAGAAATTCGGGTCCGTTCACCTCAAATGGCGAACATCGACGTGACTCACTCTAAAAGCCTGATTCCATCGGTTTCGTAACAGAATTCCGGCGGTCGCGTACCAACTCTCAACGGTCCCGACATTCATACGATTACGTAACGGTGGGTGGCGAAACGCCGATATCGAGATCACGTGTGATCCTATGAAAAGTGCGCATGCCGATGAGACAGTTCGCACCGGCCGGGGAGGGGAAAGTGTTGTATCGGAATGAGATCTGCGAGGGCCGAACAGGCCGCACTCGCAGGCTGTTCGGTACGGCACTCGCGACAGCGGCCGTCGGAGCGTCCGTGATCACCGGATGCGGGTCCACCCAGGGTGTTGTGATCGAAGGCGATGTCGCTTCCACCGGATTGTCCGTCACACAGCCCGCCGACCTGGCCAGACGGGTTGCCGAGAATTCGAGGCTGGGCCGTGCGCTTCTCGACGACCCCGGGGTGTCGGAAGGCGTGAAGACAGAACTCCGATCGTGCCCGGACTGGTATCCGATCTCTGTCGGATCCATCCTTCTCGATCCAGGCGCACCTCGTATCGTGCCGGAGACCGAACTGGTCGTCATGAATGTGTATCCGTGCCAACCGGCCCACCAACCCGGGACCGGAGTATCGATTTCGGTCAACCTCGCCGGCTACGTCTACCGCAACGGCAAGGCCGGTTCGAGTGAAGACAATCCCGAACTGGGTGAGCGCCTGTTCTCCGTCGAAGAGCGCGGAAAGTTCATCGTCAGCGGTCAACGCGCCGCGAGTTTGTCTGTCCTGGAAACGGATCCGCGGCCACCGGAGTTCGAATGTTGCCCCCGTCCACCGCTTCGGACCGAGTTCCACTGGGATGGAACGGAGTTCATCCGTGATTGATCGCCGTCGCCGCGCGATGCTCGCCGGTGTTTGCCTGCCGGTCGCGTTTGCTCTCGCCTCCTGTTCCACCGAGCCTGAATCAGAACCCACTCCGAATATCGCAGCATCACTCGACCCCTCGGATCTCTCACAGGGCTTGAGCATCGATCCTGTTGCCCTCCTCAGAGCAGACCCGGAAGTGTCCGATGCGGTCAAGGACAGTCTCCGACTGTGCGGTGATGCGAACTTCCCCTTCGAAATCCGGTACTCCCACGTGACGGACGCCGTTTGGCAAGATGCCGTCGTCAATGTCTTCACCTGCGAGTCTGTCGGCATCTGGGGACGACCGGCCCCACCGGTCAGCTTCATGGTCGCCGGATTCGTCTACCAGATCGACGAATCGGGCGCTCACAAAGTCTTCGGAGTGCAAGACCCAGGACGCTACGTCGTCGGCTCAACCGGAGGATTGTCGGTCATGGTCGACCTGTGCAAAGACCCCGGCATTCCGGAGTTCTGTCAATCGTCGACTGCATACAAGTGGACCGGTGAAGGGTTTGAGAGTGTTCCGTTCCCATGAAAGCGAAGGCCGATGACCGATCCGTTGATTTTGCTGGTCGAAGACGACGCTGTCATCCGCGAAGCAACGCAATTGAATCTCGAACGCAACGGGTTTCGGGTGATCACCGCATCGGGTGGGTTGACCGGAATGGATTTGGCGGTCGACGCCAAGCCGGATATCGCCGTCCTCGACGTGATGCTTCCCGACCTGAACGGAATCAGCCTGTGCCGACGCATTCGTGAGGAACTGTCGGTGCCGGTCATCATGCTGTCCGCGCGCGACGACCCGGTCGACATCGTTCTCGGATTGGAAGCCGGTGCCGACGACTACGTCACCAAGCCCTTCGACAGCGGTGTCCTGGTGGCCCGTATCCGAAGTGTGCTCCGGCGGGTCGAATCCCATTCCGGTACGGAGAAAGACATCGTGACTCTCGGCGATCTGGAGATCGATCGCGAGTTGGTGACCGTCACGCGTTCGGGCGCCGAAGTGGCACTCACCCCCACTGAAATGAAGCTGCTCCTGGTCATGGTGGGTGTGCCGCGCAAAGTCTGGTCTCGCTCCGAACTGCTCTCGGACGTCTGGGATTACGACTGGGGCGGCGATACGCGCATCGTCGACGTTCACGTTCAGCGATTGCGCACGAAGATCGGCTCCGAACAGATCCGAACCGTCCGGGGGTTCGGCTACACGATGGACAACCATCGGTGAGATCGCGGGATCTCGCCGCCAAGCTCCCGTCCACCGGGAGGCGGTTGTCGTTTCAGTGGAAGATCGCGGCGGCCATCACGTTCGTGATTGCCGTCGCCTCGATCACGCTCAGTACCGTGATGCATCAAACCTTTTCACACAACCAAGAGGATGCAGCGCGGGCGGCAGCTGATCGCAATCTCCAACTGGTGCTGCAGGACGAAACGGGCAGCATGCGTGCGCTGTTCCGCGCCACCACAGATGGTCTCGACGTTCCGGAAGAGTTGCGTCAGGCCGTGGCGGGCGGCAAACGTGCCACCTACCTTGTCAACAGCGGGGACCAGCCATTTGTCTGGGCTGCTGCCGACGTCAACACTCAGGTGGTGGCGATTCGCGTCCCGTACACCGCGCAGCGGGAATCGATCGCCAGCGTCGATCGGACACTTCGCAATGCCACCATCGCAGTGATCGCAGCGGGTGCCGTCCTGGGTGTGCTGCTTGGACTCGCGATGTCGTATCGATTGCGCTCGGCCGCCCGTGCGGCTCGCAAAGTGTCCACCGGAGCGAACATCCGCGTCCGCTCGGTCACCTGGTCGCTTTTCGACGACGAGATCACCGAGCTGGCGGATGCGGTCGACGCAATGTCGGATGCGCTGCGGGGACAATTGGACGCCGAGAAGCGCGTGACAGCCAACATCGCGCATGACCTCAGAACACCCATCTCCGGACTGGTCGGCGCCGCAGAGCTTCTGCCGCCAGGTAGGCCTACCGAATTGGTGCGCGACGGCGTCCATAAACTCAGAAGGCTTGCCGAGGACGTCATCGAAGTGGCCCGCCTCGACACCACGTCCGAGCAGGCTGACATCCAATCGGTGGAACTGGCACCGGTGGTTCACCACGCGATTTCCACCACCGGGGTGGAGTGCGAAGTGAGAGTTCACGGGACCCCTGTGTCGCACACCGACGCACGTCGGCTCGAGCGGATCATCGCCAACCTGATCTTGAATGCTCGAAATCACGGAAAGCCGCCGATCAATGTCGACGTCGACCACTCCCGCATCACGGTGCGGGATCGGGGCAGCGGCTTCACTGAAGAGTGGCTTCGTCAGGGGCCGAAGAGATTTCAGACCGATTGCGTCGAACGCGGCCCGAACTCGGGCCTGGGCCTCGGCTTGACGATCGTAGTCGGGCAAGCGGCGGTCATCGGCGCTCGTATCAACTTCTCGAACCATCCGAACGGCGGCGCTGTGGTGACGATCGACCTCCCCGAATGCCCGCCAGACGAGTTCGCTTGACACCGAGCCAGTTCGGCCGATCGGCCGGGACGCAGTGCCCCGGCCGATCGGTGGTGTCTCAGGTTCAAACCTGTCCGACAGTGACTCCGGTGCGAACGTCCGGTGCACCAAGGCGCGCCGCATCAGCGGTCAGGTCATCGGGCTGCTCCTGCGATTCCCGCTCGGCTGCAACACGCAACCGGTAGTGTTCGATCTCCTCGGCAATGTGCTCGGGAGTCCAACCCAGCACCGGCGCAACCAGTTCGGCTACTTCCGCGGCTGCCGCGTCGCCGCGGTCGGTCACCTCGATGGAGATGCGGGTACGACGGGTGAGGATGTCGTCGAGATGCTGCGCACCCTCGTGACTCGCGGCGTAGTGAATCTCCGCCTTGAGGTACTCAGGGGCGGAGTCCAACGGCTGCCCCAGTTCAGGCCTCGCCTCGATGAGTTCGAACAACTCGTCAGCCAAAGTGCCGTACCGCCCGAGTAGGTGCTCGATGGTCGAAACGTGGAGCCCGGTGCGCTCAGCGGTGAGATGCCGATTGTTGTGTGCGGCAAAATAACCGTCGGCACCCACCAGCTGGATACGCTCGGTGCAGGACTTCGGCACCTTCTGTTCGAGTCCGTGTACCGCGGAATCGACTGCGTCCTTGGCCATCACGCGGTAGGTCGTATACTTGCCACCGGCGACCACCGTCAACCCTCGAACCGGACTCGACACCGCGTGCTCACGCGAGAGAGTGCTGGTCGAGTCCGATTCGCCGAACAACAACGGACGCAGTCCCGCGTACACACCGACAACGTCCTCGTGCGTCAACTCGTCCTGGAGCAGCTTGTTGACATGTCCGAGGATGTAGTCGATATCGCTTCGACTCGCTGCCGGATGCGCGAGGTCGAGGTTCCAGTCGGTGTCCGTCGTACCGATGATCCAGTGGCTTCCCCACGGGATCACGAACAGCAGACTCTTCTCGGTCCGCGTGATGATTCCGGTAGAGGAGTTGATGCGGTTTCGCGGGACGACCAGGTGCACACCTTTCGAAGCGCGAACCTGGAATTGCCCTCGCCCACCGACCATTTCCTGGATCTCGTCGGTCCAGACCCCGGCGGCGTTGATGACCTGACGAGCACGGATCTCGAACGCGCGACCCGTTTCCAGATCCACTGCCTTCACTCCGACAACGCGGTCCTCCTCACGGAGAAAACCGATTACGCGGGTGCTGTTCACGCACAGTGCGCCGTATTCGGCTGCTGTGCGCGTCAGCATCATCGTGTGGCGGGCGTCATCTACCTGGCCCTCGTAGAACTTGACCGAACCCCTGATAGCAGAGCGCTTTCCGGAAGGGAACGACTCGAGAGTCTTCTTCTTTCCCACATGCTTGTGGTGTGAGGGAACCCCGCGGCCTGCGCCCATCACGTCGTAGACGCCGATGCCCAGACCGACGTACGGCCGGTCGATCAGCTTCTCGAGCGGGTAGATGAACGGCACCGGCTTCGCGAGATGCGGGCACAGCGAGTTCAGAACCAGCGAACGCTCACGCAGTGCCTCGAACACGAGCGCAAAATTGAACTGCTCCAGGTAACGCAGTCCGCCGTGGAACAACTTGCTGGACCTGCTCGAGGTTCCGGACGCGAAGTCACGAGCCTCCACCAAGCCCACCTTCAGACCACGAGTTGCGGCATCGAGCGCGCTACCCGCGCCGACCACGCCACCGCCGATGACCAGGACGTCGAGTTCGGTTTCTTCCAACTTCTTCAGCGACTCCGCCCGCGAGGACGGACTCAATGCTTGTGCTGTGCTCATGAAAAGGGTTCCTTCACTTGAAAATAGGTAGAAATTCGGGCGCCGCTATCAGTCTGCGTCGACCCAGTCGAGTGTCCGAGTGACGGCTTTCTGCCAGCCTGCGTACAGCCGCTCACGCTCGGCCGAATCCATCGACGGCGTCCAACTCTTGTCCTTCGCCCAGTTGCTGCGAATGTCGTCCTCGCTCTCCCAGTACCCGACCGCGAGACCAGCGGCGTACGCAGCGCCCAATGCCGTGGTCTCCGCAACGACAGGGCGGATCACCTCGACGTCGAGCAGATCGGCCTGGAATTGCATGAGGAGTTCGTTCGCGACCATTCCGCCGTCGACCTTGAGTACCTTCAAGTCGACACCCGAGTCGAGGTTCATCGCCTCGATCACCTCACGGCTCTGGTACGCAGTCGCTTCGAGTACCGCCCGGGCAAGGTGCCCCTTGTTCACGAACCGGGTCAGACCGACGATGGCACCGCGGGCATCCGCGCGCCAGTGCGGTGCGAACAGACCCGAGAACGCAGGCACGAAGTACGCGCCACCGTTGTCGTCCACAGAGCGCGCGTTGACCTCGATGTCGGCCGCGTTGTCGATCATGCCGAGGTTGTCCCGAAGCCACTGGACCAGCGAACCGGTCACGGCGATCGATCCTTCCAGCGCGTAAACCGTTGGCTGCTCACCGATCTTGTAGCAGACCGTAGTCAACAAACCGTTCTTGCTCATCACCTTTTCGGTGCCGGTGTTGAGGAGCACGAAGTTGCCGGTTCCGTAGGTGTTCTTCGCTTCTCCGGGTGAGAGGCAGGCCTGACCGAAAGTCGCTGCTTGCTGATCGCCGAGGATTCCGGCGATCGGCACGCCGGACAACGTTCCGCGTTCGCGCACGAATCCGAAAGTTTCGGACGAGCTGCGAATCTCGGGGAGCATCGATTCGGGGATGCCCATGTCGGCGCAGATCGCCGAATCCCAAGCGAGAGTGTCGAGATCCATCAACAGGGTGCGCGACGCATTGGTGGGGTCGGTTGCGTGCACTCCGCCGTCGACGCCGCCGGTCATGTTCCACAGCACCCAGGTGTCCATCGTGCCGAAGCACAACTCTCCTGCGTCGGCCTTCTCACGCGCCCCCTCGACGTTGTCGAGAATCCACTTGACCTTGGGACCCGAGAAGTACGTGGCCAAAGGCAATCCGGTGACTTCGGTGTACTTCTTCGGCCCGTCTTCGCCGGCGAGTGCAGTACAGATTCGATCGGTGCGTGTGTCCTGCCAGACGATTGCGTTGTAGACGGGTTTTCCGGTGGCGCGTTCCCACACCACCGCTGTCTCACGCTGATTGGTGATGCCGACGGACGCGATATCGGCCGCGGTCAGGTCTGCGTTTGCCAAAGCGCCCGCGGTGACGTTGCGGACGTTGTCCCAAATTTCGATCGGATCGTGTTCGACCCAGCCTGCCTGCGGAAAGATCTGAGTGTGCTCGTGCTGTTCGACAGCGACTACGTGCCCACTGTGATCGAAGATCATGCAACGTGTGGAGGTGGTTCCCTGGTCTATCGCGGCTACGAACTGCGTCATCGTGCTACCCCTTTGGTATCGAAAGAAAGTACGAGAGATTGACTGTCAGAGATAATGTTTCGCGGTCACGCCGGTATCGACGCCGGCTCTTCGGTCGCTTCCTCCGCCGACTCCTCGTCAGGCAGGAATCTTCCAACCAGCTTGTCGTAGAGGAACACTCCGATCGGAGCGCCGATCAGGGGTCCCACGATGGGCACCCAGAAGTACAAGCTCCCGTACTGATCTCGCCAGGCGCTGCCGTAGCCGGTGATGAAGGACGCCAGTCGTGGCCCGAAGTCGCGCGCCGGGTTGATGGCGTACCCCGCGTTGGTCGCCCAGGCGAATCCGATTCCCACCACGATCAATCCGACGACAAACGGCGCGAGATTCGCGAGCGGCGGAGTTCCACGAGAATCGGTGACTGCAACGATGAGGAACAACAAGATGGCGGTGCCGATGATCTGATCGATCAGAGCCGAGCCGAGACTGACCGGAAGCGTTCCGTTTCCGGGCATCGTCGAGAAGATCGTCTGGGTGGCGGTTGTGTGTCCGGGATCGATCGCATTGAGCATGTCGTTGTAATTCCACCGGACGATCAACGCCGCGACAAAGGCTCCAGCGGTCTGCGCCAGGGTGTACGGCAGCACCTTGCGCCAGGAGAACCCCGGAAGATCGCGAAGGCGAAGGTCACTGCGGGGTTCAGATGAGCACCCGTCACCCGGCCTGCGACATAGATGCCGAACATGACGCCGAGTCCCCAGGCCCACGCAATACTGTCGTGTCCGCCGAGACCCCCACCGCTCCCGCCGGACACAACCTGCGCCACAACTCCGACGCCGAACAAGATCAAGATCATCGTTCCGGCGAACTCGGCTGCCAACTCGCCTGGAAGCCCCAATCGCTTGGCTTTCTCCATCCCCACCCTCACTTCGTTGTGATGCATGTCATAGTTTGGATTGCTGCACCCGTAGCGTAAAGCCCATTGCACATTCACGCATAGCTCGTGCACATATGTGCAAATGCGTCATTTGCGCACCGTAACGCGGGTAACAGACACACTTCTGGGACTTTGCGCGATCGAGCGGCTCAACCTGGTTCTACTCGGATAAGATTCGGTTCAGTGCTCTTGCACGTACGTGCAGACAGGACGAACCCATGGAAACTCCCACTTCCGACTCCGCTACCTCCGATCCGGCGGACCCTCGCATCGCCGACGCCGTTCAGGCCGCACGCCTCTATTACTTCCAGGACCAGACCATGGCTGCCATCGGCCGCGACATGGGGGTGTCCCGATCCACCGTCTCCCGATTGATCACCTACGCGCGCACCTCAGGCCTCGTCGAGATCAAGATCAGCACCCCGCACGGCCAGGCTCCTCGCATCGAACGCGAGTTCTCGGAACGGTACGGAGTGCGTGCCCACGTGGTGACGGTGCCGGAACTGGTGGGCGATCTCGAGCGACTCGAGAAGGTCGCAACCTTTGCCGGTCGCCTGCTCGCGTCGTTCTTCGACAGCGACATGGTGATGGGGATCGCCTGGGGAACCACTCTCAGTGAAGTCAGCAAGCACCTTGCCCCCAAACGCACGTACAACTCGTACGTCGTGCAACTCAACGGCGCAGCGAACACTCGCACCACCGGAATCTCGTACGCCAGCGACATCATCAGAACCATCGCCGACGCCTACGGCGCTCTCCCCCAAGGATTTCCGGTCCCCGCATTCTTCGACTACCCGGAGACCCGGGAGCAGTTGTGGCGCGAACGAAGTATCAAACGCGTACTGGACATGCAAAAGCGAATGGACCTGGCAGTCTTCAGCATCGGCGTACCGGGCGGCAACGTGCCGAGTCACGTCTACACCGCCGGATACCTCGAACCCGATGAAGCAGAAGCACTTCGACGCGACGGAGTAGTCGGCGACATCGCAACCGTGTTCTTCCGGTCAGACGGGAGCTACCGCGGAATCGAACTCAACGAGCGCGCGAGCGGCCCACGACTGGACCTTTTCGAGAAGGTCGCCAGGCGCGTGTGCATCGTCGCCGGAACAGCAAAACTGCCCGCACTGGAGGGCGCACTACGGGGCGGGCTGATCACCGACCTGATCATCGACGACGTCAGTGCCACCGCGCTGGTGTCCTGACCGCTGCACCAGCTTCTCGATTCCGTCGAGCAGTAAGCCAAGCGAGAAACTGAAATCGAAGGCATCGTCGCCGGCGGCCTCACCCTCCGGGCTGCCGTCCTCGAAGCCGCCCTCCTCGATTGCGGCACTCAGGTGGGGGAATTCCTCCCGATTGATGACACGAGCAATGAGAGCACCGTATGCGACGTCGTCATCTTCCGACTGCGCTGAACGAGTAGCCAGGTCAGCCGAGAATCGGGCGCGGCCGATGACGAACAACGACACGTTGGTCACCACCTGGAACTTCGACGCGGCACTCAGAGCGACACCGTCGAGGGCGCTCAGACCCGCGTCGAGCCACGCCATGTTGTTGGGCCCGGTCGGTGGAGCCGTGATGGGCAGCTTGAGCCACCACGGTCGACTCAGCATCGTGGCATACTCCTGATTCGCCCACGCCTCGAGCTTGACGCGCCAGGTCACGCCGTCGGGAATCACCGGCGGTGGCCCGATCACCCGATCCGAAATCAGTTCGATCAGTTCGTCTTTGCTTGCCACGTAGCGGTAGAGCGACATGGTCGTGAACCCGAGCGCTTTGGCCACGCGGCCCATCGACAGAGCCGTGACACCTTCCGCGTCGGCCAACTCGATCGCGGTGTCGAGAATTTGCTCGAGACTGAGCCCCTTCTTGGGACCCCGCGTTCCCGGCTGGTCCAGTCCCCAGGCCAGTTCAACTGCTCTCGGTAGCGCTCCGCGATCCATAAGCTCCCACTCTTCACTCTTGCCATCATCCTAGAACTGTGTACGCTATAAACACGAGTTTATAACATACACAGTTCTTACTTGGAGGTCTCGATGTCAGGAACGATCCCAGCAATCTCGGTCCGCGGACTCCGTAAGCGCTACGGCGATCAACAAGTACTGGGTGGACTCGACCTGTCGGTCCCGGCCGGATCGGTGTACGCACTCCTCGGCGCGAACGGCGCCGGAAAGACCACGGCCGTAAGAATTCTCACCACCCTCATCCCCTTCGACGGAGGCGAGGTCACGGTCGCGGGGCATTCACTGCCCGGAGATCCACAGAACGTTCGGCGGCGCATCAGCGTGACGGGGCAGTACGCAGCCGTCGACACCTTGCTGACCGGATTCGAGAACCTGACCCTACTGGGCGAACTGAATCACCTGGGCCGGAAGAACTCCCGTCGCCGTGCCGAGGAATTGCTCGACCAGTTCGATTTGACGGACTTCGGCGACAAACGCGCCGGCGACTACTCGGGCGGCATGCTCAGACGACTCGACATCGCAATGAGCCTCGTCGCCCGACCGGACGTCGTCTTTCTCGACGAACCCACCACCGGCCTGGACCCGCGGAGCCGCCACGAAATGTGGTCGATCGTTCGAGGACTCACAGCGTCAGGCGTCACCATCTTCCTCACCACCCAATACCTCGACGAGGCAGACGAATTGGCCGATACAGTCGGCGTGCTGAGCGGCGGTCGCCTCGTCGCCGAGGGAACACCGGACGAACTCAAACACCTTGTTCCCGGCGGCCATGTCGCTCTGCAATTCGAGAACCTGGCTCAACTCGAACTCGCCGCGGCATCACTGCCGCAGGCGCATTCGAATGCCGAGACCTTGACCCTGCACATCCCTTCCGACGGGGCGGTTCCGTCGATCAAAGCCATCCTTGACTCGATCGACGATCCGTCGATCACCGTCGAGAAGTTCTCCGTTCACACTCCGGATCTGGACGACGTGTTCTTCGCGCTCACCGGATCAGGCCAACCCGAGATTGCGAGCGTTCGATGACCTCCACCATTGCAATCGATTCCGCGGTGATGCTCCGCCGGAATCTCAAACACGTTCTGCGCAGTCCGGATTCGATGATCACCGCGATAGCTCTTCCGGTCATGCTCATGCTGCTGTTCGTCTACGTCTTCGGCGGCGCCATCAACACCGGTAGCGAGTACATCGACTACGTCGTGCCAGGAATCATCCTTCTGTGCGCCGGATTCGGCGCCTCGACCACCGCGGTCAGCGTCTCGAGCGACATGAAGGACGGGATCATCGACCGTTTTCGGACCCTGGCGATCTCTCCGTCGTCGGTCCTGACCGGTCATGTACTGGCCAGCGTCGTCCGCAACGTCCTGACTACGGCGATCGTGGTCGTCGTTGCGCTGATCATGGGATTTCGCCCGACCAGCGATCCGTTGCGCTGGCTCGGCGTCGCCGCTGTGATCGTCGCCTTCGTCTTTGCCATGTCGTACCTCTCGACAGCTTTGGGGCTCTTGGCCAAGAACCCGGAGGCTGCAAGCGGATTCACCTTCGCCATCATGTTCCTGCCCTACGTCAGCACTGCTTTCGTACCGGCTGAGACCATGCCGTCATGGCTGCAGGGATTTGCCCGGCACCAACCGGTAACCCCGATCATCGAGACGGTGCGCGGACTCCTGATGGGCACGCCGATCGGGAACAGCGCGGCCATCGCCCTCGCGTGGTGTCTGGGCATCGCCGCCGCGGGATTCGTGTGGTCGAACTGGCTCTACCGACGAAAGACCGCGAGCTGACCACACAAGAAAGCCCCACACCTGACGGTGCGGGGCTGCTTGTGCTGTGCGCCTTTATTAACCGCGGGGGGTTAATAAAGGCGCACAGTGAATTACTTGGCTTCCAGCAGGTCGATCACGAAGACCAAGGTCTTGCCGGAAAGCTGGTGCCCTGCACCGGCGGGGCCGTATGCCAACTCCGGCGGAATGGTGAGCTGGCGACGTCCGCCGACCTTCATGCCCGGGATGCCGTCCTGCCAACCCTTGATCAGGCCACGAAGCGGGAACTGAATGGACTCGCCACGGCTCCAGGAAGAGTCGAACTCTTCACCGGACTCGAACTCGACACCGACGTAGTGAACGTCGACGGTGCCACCGGGAACGGCTTCGGCGCCTTCTCCGACAACCAGATCCTTGATGACCAGATCGGTCGGCGCGGGGCCTTCCTGGAACTCGATTACGGGCTTGCTACTCATGGGTCCTCCTCGTTGAGGCGAAAATTGTGGGCAGGGGCTAGCGGGTGGTGATATCCCGATAGTCACGCTCGGTGTAGCCGGTGTAGATCTGGCGCGGGCGGCCGATCTTCGTAGCCGGATCCTCGTGCATTTCACGCCAGTGCGCAATCCAGCCGGGCAGACGGCCCATGGCGAACAGCACCGTGAACATGCGCGGCGGGAAGCCCATCGCGCGGTAGATGAGGCCGGTGTAGAAGTCGACGTTCGGGTAGAGCTTGCGCTCGATGAAGTAGTCGTCCGTGAGGGCGGCCTCTTCGAGTTGCATTGCGATGTTGAGCAGTTCGTCGTCGCCGCCGAGCTTGGCGAGGATGGTGTGCGCGGTTTCGCGGACCAGCGCAGCGCGCGGATCGTAGTTGCGGTAGACGCGGTGCCCGAAGCCCATGAGCTTCACGCCGTCTTCCTTGTTCTTGACCTTGCGGACGAACTCGGCTGCGGTGCTGCCGCTGGCCTTGATCTCGTCGAGCATCTCGAGCACTGCCTGGTTCGCGCCACCGTGCAGCGGGCCCCACAGTGCGTTGATGCCGGCAGAGACGGAGGTGAACAGGTTGGCGTCCGACGAGCCGACCATGCGCACGGTCGACGTGGAGCAGTTCTGCTCGTGGTCTGCGTGCAGGATCAGCAGCATGTCGAGTGCCTTGGCGACCTCGGGATCACCCTGGTACGGCTCGGCCGGGAAGCCGAATGTCATACGCATGAAGTTCTCGACCAGGTTCAACGAGTTGTCCGGGTACAGGAACGGCTGTCCGACGGACTTCTTGTACGCGTACGCAGCGATGGTCGGCAGCTTCGCAAGAAGACGGATGGTGGACAGTTCCACCTGCTCCGGATCCTCGGGATCGAGCGAATCCTGGTAGTACGCCGACAGTGCGTTCACTGCGGACGAGAGAACCGGCATCGGGTGAGCGTTGCGCGGGAATCCGTCGAAGAACCGCTTGAGGTCCTCGTGAAGCAAGGTGTGTCGACGAATGCGGTCCGTGAAGGACTCGAGCTGGGCGTCGGTCGGCAGTTCGCCGTAGATCAGCAGGTAGCTGACCTCGATGAACGTCGACTTACCTGCCAACTGCTCGATGGGATATCCGCGGTAACGCAGGATTCCCTTCTCACCGTCGATGTAGGTGATTGCAGAACTGGTGGATGCAGTGTTCACAAAACCGGGGTCAAGGGTGGTGTACCCCGTTGTGGCCAGCAGCTTTCCCAGCTCGATGCCGTCATTGCCCTCTGTTGCCCTGGCAATGGACATCGTGTACTCACCACCGGGGTAAGTAAGCGTGGGCTTTGTGTCATTGTCAGCGGGCACGAAGGATCCCTCTCAAGCTCGAACCAACGAGTAACTACATGCGATCAACTAGAAACTAGTCGCACGGGAGAGATCGTGCCGAAGGAGGGTCGCTCCACGGCTATTTTTCGGGTACTCACGAACCCGACATACCCACCGAAACTGAAACACGTTCCAGGCTGGGTTTTCCCACTCGCATGACCGGTACTCCAGTCTACGGAATCGCGCATTTACCCACATTGATCTGCAAATCTCGGCAGCAATCCGAGAATGGGACCAATGTCGGACCGTCCGGAGCACTGACACGAGGTACCGAAAACCGATCGTTATCGGCTGATGCCTACTCGGCGTTACACGATCCCACGGTATGAGAGCCGGATCACAGAGCCTTGATGCCCCAGCTACCCGACCACGTCTGACCCGGGTGCAGCACCAGGAGGTCGATGCCCGAATTGAAGGCGTCAGGCGGGCAGGTCATCGGTTCCAAAGCCAATGCGCGGCCGCGATCGGGATACCCCTTGTCGTTGGCGGGATCTGCGATGAAGGCCTGAATCCACGGGAACTCGCGGTTGGTCCACAGGGCAGTGCCCGTTCCATCCGGAGCCAGCAGCTCGTGTTGCGTCCGACCACTGCCGTCGACGACGTCCAATGCGCTGTACGGCGTGTCCAACTGAACCCCGTCGAGCAGTCTCGGTGTCCGGAAGTCGTAATCCGTACCGGCGACTGCCTGCGAATACGCGTTCGGCAGCATCCTCGCCGGATCGATCGGCAACCGCGTGCCTGCGGCCAGATGCAGCGCACATTCGTCGAGCGGAAAGTCGCCGGCGCGAATGAAAGTGTGCATTCCGAGCCCGAACGGAGACGAGGTCGCACCCTTGTTCGTGGCCGTATGGGTGACGGTCAACCCGTCGGCACCGACCTCATAGGCAATCGTCAGCTGCAACGGATACGGCCAACCCTTGTGCAGTCCGACGTCCACCGACAGTTCGACGCGCTCGTAGGTGTGGTCCACGAGGCTCCAATTGCGACGACGGACGAACCCGTGGCTCGCGTTCCCCAGCGCAGGTTCGGTGATCTCGAGTTGATGCTCGATGCCGTCGAACATGAAGTGCCCGTCGCGAATTCGGTTGGGCCACGGCGCGAGAACCAATCCGGCCGACAGCGGTGGCTTCGATCCGAGCGCCCAGGTCTCGGTCAGCGCGCGCTGACCGTTCGGACCTTCGTGGTCGAGAAGCCGCAACCCGGCACCGGCCGCGGCGATCTCGGCTCGATAGCCGCCACCACGGATCTCGAACCCTCCCCTACCCGTGCTGTGCGGCGCAGTCATACGTACCAGTTTCCACCACGAGCGACCGGTTAACCAGGACGTCAGACGGCGCGTCCCACCTTGTAGCGAACGAACGCCGGAAATGCGAGGGCAGAAAGGACAACACCGACAATCACCAGGAAGCCGCCGCCCGCTGCCGCGACACCGGTCCCGAACAGGAACGCCGCACCGCCGTGCAGGACGTCACCGATGCGCGGACCACCTGCCACGACCACGATGAACACGCCCTGCAGTCGTCCGCGCATGTCATCGGTTGCCACTTGCTGAAGCATCGTGCTGCGGAATGCGGCCGAGACCATGTCGACGGCGCCGCCGAATGCCAGGAATGCAACCGCCACCCAGAGCAGAATCACACTGGAACCGGGACTCGCGAAGTACACCGCTACGCCGAAGCCGACCATGGACAGCCCCCACAGCGCGATGCAGACCAGCACGGCCCGCCCCTGGTACTGAACCCGTGGCAACCAACCCGAGAACACTCCGCCCAGAACGGCTCCCACCGACATCGCTGCGAACAGCAGTCCGAGCGCAAAACCGCCGCTGGCGGGGTCACCGAAGGATTCGTGTGCGATTTCCGGGAACAGCGCTCGCGACATCCCGAACACCATCGCGATGATGTCCACCACGAACGACGCGAGCAGAACCTTCTGCGTCGCGAGATACGTGAAACCGCCGAGGACCTCGCTCAGCCCGGCCCGCCGAGACGTGCCGGTCGGCGGAATCGCCGGGAGCTTCCATACTGCCCACAACGTGGCGATCAGAAAGATCGAGTCGAGCAGGTACAGCAGTTGCAGACCGGCCGACGGTATGAGGACACCCGCCAGTAGCGGGCCGGCTATTGCACCGAACTGCACGACAGTCATGTTCAGCGAGTTCGCGGCAGGTAACTGCCTGCCCGGAATCAACCGAGGGATGATCGCCGCTCGCGTCGGTTGGTTCACCGCGAAGAACGCCTGTTGAACCGAGAACAATCCGAGCACCAACCACACGTTGTTCACGTTCAGAGCAGCCTGGATCCAGAACAGCACCGACGTGACACCGAGTCCGATCGAGGTGATCATCAACAGCCGTCGTCGATCCATGACGTCGGCCAGTGCGCCGCCCCACAGACCGAAAACGACCAGCGGGACCAGACCGAAGATTCCCGTCAGACCGACGTAGGCCGAGCTTCGGGTGATCTCGTACACCTGTTGCGGTACGGCGACCACACTGAGCTGAGCGCCGATGACGGTGACGATGCCGGCCGTCCACAGCCGTCGATAGTCGCGATTCTCGAGCGGAGTCGTGTCCGCGAGTAACCGGCTCACGGCTGGAGACGGACGGCGGACCACTGTCCGTCGACCAGACTCGTGCGAACTCGATTGTGCATGCGGTTCGCGCGTCCTTGCCAGAACTCGACGGACTCGGGCCGAATCAGAATCCCGCCCCAGTTCGGTGGCACCGGAATCTCACCGTCCACGCCGAATCGGGCGGCGACCTCACGCAGTTGCTCGTCGAGATCGGCACGCGAGTCGATCGGACGAGACTGCGACGACGCCCACGCGCCGAGCTGCGATCCACGAGGCCTGGTTCGCCAATACTCCTGCGTCAGTTGAGCACTCACGCGCTCGGTGGTGCCGCGGACGGTCACCTGCCTGGCAAGGGTCAGCCACGTGAAGTTGGCCGACGCGTACGGGTGGGCGTCGAGGTGACGAGCCTTGTCGGATCCGTAGTTGGTGAAGAAGAGGACACCGTCTTCGCTGAGCCCTTTGCAGAGCACGGTCCGCGACGCCGGACGGCCACCGTCGTCCACCGTCGACAGAGTCATGGCGTTGGGCTCCGGCGCGTCAGCTTCGACGGCGTCCACAAGCCATTGACGCATGAGGGGCAGCCAACCGGTCTCGACGACCGAGGTATCCAATTCCGCACTCATGCGGTCCTCGACGGACTCCGATTCGCTGCCTGCTTGCGGATAGCCCACACGCATGGCCGCGAGTTCGTTGTCCACCGCCTGCGGGTCCTGACGTTCATTCGACACAGCCGAGAACGCTACTCCCGGGTACTCACTGGCCAACGGCTACGCGGCACGCGCTAAAGTTTGCCGTGGCTAGACCCGACCCGGACCGCGAGCCGCACCAGCGACAGCAACCGAATCGGGACGAGACGATTGCGCAGTACAAAACACGGTGCGTGCTCATCCCTGCGAGCACCGAGGCGCAGTCACTGAAGCTGAGGCAGTGCGACTGTAGACCTGGCGCACTCGAACGAGGAGAGTCCACGAGAATGGCAGCGAGCGCAGCAATACCGGACGATTTTGTGAGCGGACTCGAAGGCGTCGTCGCCTTCACCAGCGATATCGCAGAACCCGACAAGGACGGCGGCGCACTGCGCTACCGCGGAGTCGACATCGAAGACCTGGTCGGCCAGAGGGTCACCTTCGGCAACGTATGGGCCCTTCTCGTCGACGGCCGCTTCGGCCCCGGCCTCCCGCCGGCCGAGCCCTTCCCCCTCCCCATTCACACCGGCGACGTCCGTGTCGACGTCCAGGCCGGACTGGCGATGCTGGCTCCAATCTGGGGATACCAGCCGCTCCTCGACATCGATGACGAGACCGCCCGCGACCAGCTCGCCCGCGCATCCGTCATGGCACTGTCGTACGTCGCGCAGTCCGCTCGCGGCATCTACCAGCCTGCAGTCCCACAGAGCCGCATCGACGAGGCCAAGACGGTCACCGAGCGCTTCATGGTTCGCTGGAAGGGTGAGCCTGATCCGGCACACGTCGAGGCAATCGACGCGTACTGGGTCTCGGCAGCCGAGCACGGCATGAACGCCTCCACCTTCACGGCCCGCGTCATCGCCTCCACCGGCGCCGACGTCGCTGCCTCGCTTTCCGGCGCCATCGGCGCGATGTCCGGCCCGCTGCACGGCGGCGCACCGGCCCGCGTTCTTCCGATGATCGAAGAGACCGAGAAGACCGGCGACGCCCGCGCACTGGTCAAGGGAATCCTCGACCGCAAGGAAAAGCTCATGGGCTTCGGACACCGCGTCTACCGCGCCGAAGATCCCCGTGCTCGCGTGCTTCGCGCTACCGCGAAGCGCCTCAACGCTCCCCGCTACGAAGCTGCCGCAGCTCTCGAGCAGGCTGCACTGGCAGAACTGCGTGAGCGTCGTCCCGATCGCGCGATCGAGACCAACGTCGAGTTCTGGGCCGCCGTCATCCTCGACTTCGCCGAGGTTCCCGCGCACATGATGCCTGCCATGTTCACCTGTGGCCGCACCGCCGGCTGGTGTGCACACATCCTCGAGCAGAAGCGTCTCGGTAAGCTGGTACGCCCGGCCGCCATCTACACCGGCCCGGCGCCCCGTACTCCGGAGTCGGTCGAGGGCTGGGACCAGATCAGCCACGCGTAGTACCCCGCTCGAATTCGCCAATCACGGTAGTACAGAACACAAGTGAAGGAACAGAAAGAAGCGATGACCTCCACACCGATCATCCCCGCCGACCTCAAGCCCGCCGACGGACGCTTCGGCTGCGGTCCTTCCAAGGTTCGCCCCGAGCAGCTGCAGTCCCTGGTCGAGGTGGGCGCTTCGGTGTTCGGCACCAGCCATCGCCAGAAGCCGGTCAAGAACGTTGTGGCCAGCATTCGTTCCGGCCTCGCCGATCTGTTCTCACTGCCCGAGGGCTACGAGGTCGTCCTCGGCAACGGCGGAACCACTGCGTTCTGGGATGCGGCCGCATTCGGCCTCATCCGCGAGAAGTCGCTGCACCTGACCAACGGCGAATTCAGCTCCAAGTTCGCTTCGGTCGCCAAGGCCAACCCGTTCATCGGTGACCCGATCGTCGTTTCCGCCGATCCGGGCAGCGCACCGGTGCCGGTCTCCGACCCGTCCGTCGATCTCATCGGCTGGGCGCACAACGAGACCTCCACCGGTGTGTCGATCCCCGTCTCGCGCCCCGCGGGTTCGGAGAACGCACTGATCGCCATCGACGCCACCTCGGGCGCCGGTGGACTTCCGGTCAACTTCGCCGATTCCGACGTCTACTACTTCGCTCCGCAGAAGTGCTTCGCCGCAGACGGCGGACTGTGGATCGCGCTGATGAGCCCGGCCGCCCTCGAGCGCGTCGCGGAGATCAAGGATTCGGGCCGCTGGACGCCTGACTTCCTCTCACTGCCCATCGCCGTGGACAACAGCTCCAAGGATCAGACGTACAACACCCCGGCCCTGGCCACCCTGTTGCTCTTCGCCAACCAGATCGAGTGGATGAACAGCAACGGCGGCCTCGACTGGACCACCGCTCGCACCGCGGATTCGTCCTCGCGCCTGTACAACTGGGCCGAGGCCAGCGAGTTCGCAACACCGTTCGTCGCTGATCCGGCACACCGCTCGCAGGTTGTCGGCACCATCGACTTCAACGACGACGTCGACGCTGCCGAGGTGGCAAAGATCCTGCGCGCCAACGGAATCGTCGATACCGAGCCGTACCGCAAGCTCGGCCGCAACCAGCTGCGCGTCGGCATGTTCCCGGCCATCGACCCCGATGACGTCACCGCTCTCACCAAGAGCATCGACTGGGTCGTTTCTCAGCTCGGCTGATTTTCATACTGCTTCACCGCTCGGCCCCCGACATGATGTCGGGGGCCGAGCGTCGTTTGCGCCAGGCCTTGTGAGCTACCACACCGGTGGTCGGATCCGAGGTCATCTCGCCCTGCGTGTCCTGCCGAGTCCATGGTCACGAATGAATTACAGTTGAGCGCGGCGCAAAGTCGCGAGCCGGCGCGATAAGGAGGTCAATGTGCGAGAGCTTCGAGTGATCGGACTTGAACCCGATGGATCGCATGTGGTGTGCGCAGATGCTGAAACCGGCCAGAAATTCCGGCTTCCCGCCGATGACAAACTTCGTGCTGCTTCCCGCGGAGACGTGGCTCGACTCGGCCAGATTGAGATCGAAATGGAAAGCCAACTCCGTCCCCGCGAAATTCAGGCGCGCATTCGTTCCGGTGCTTCCGTAGAGCAGGTCGCCGAAGAAGCGAAGATCCCCATCAGCAAGGTCGAGCGCTTTGCGTACCCCGTTCTGCTCGAGCGTTCCCGCGCCGCGGAAATGGCGCAGGGCGGACACCCGGTGCGCGACAACGGCCCGACGGTTCCCACCCTCTCCGAAATCGTGACCCACGCATTCCGCGCCCGCGGCCACAGCATCGACGAGGCCACCTGGGATGCCTGGCGCGACGAGGACAATCAGTGGGTCGCGCAGTTGCAGTGGCAGGCCGGCCGCACCACCAACGCCGCACACTGGCGCTACCAGCCCGACGCGCACGGCGGAACGATCGTCGCACTCGACGACGCGGCATTCGACTTGATCGATCCCGACTTCGGTCGCCCGCTCCGCGGCCTGGTACCGGTGGTTTCGAACGAGCCGCAGCAGCTTGAACTGTCCCGATTCGACGTCGAACCGGTGGCGGAGATCGAGCCGGAGCCCGCAGCAGTTTCCGAGCGGACAGCAGTTTCCGAGCGGACAGCAGCTTCCGAGCGAACGGTGGTGGCGGAACGAATCGTGGCGCCCGAGCCGATTGCTGTCGAGCCGGAAACAGTCGTCGACGAAGAGGTTCCCGAGCCTGCACCGGACGTGACCCCGAAAACCGCTCCGCAGCAGACGCAGACCAAGGACAAGCGCGGACGGCCTGCTCTTCCCTCGTGGGACGACGTACTCCTCGGGGTCCGCAGCAGCGGTCGCTGACCCCGAAGGAAAGTATTCTTCTTTCGAGCGAGGCTGAGGAGAGAGGGCTGCCGGTGGCTGCACGGGTATCGACGATCTGGTTTCTGGGCGGCGCAGACGCTCGCACCGAATTGAGCAAGTACCCACAGCCGGATCAGACCGAGGCGCTGAAAATCGCCATGTCGCTGTACCCGGACAAGGAGTTCGAGTCTCTCGGTCCTCAGCCGCTGTCGATGGCCGCGACGGTGAGCCCCGGCTACGTCTTCGTCGGCGCGTACGGCCGAGTGAGCGTCGTCTGCAGCTCCGAACTCAGCACATTTGTCCCCTCGAAACTGCCTGATTCCTGGCACCTTTCGGCCGAGGGTGGCTCGACGCTGTTGATCAGCTCCGTCCCCGAAACCGCGCAGGGTTCGTTTGCACTGTGGGAGAACGGCGAGCTACGACGCTCGTTCAGTGCCATCCCGATCGACATCGTCGAAAATCTGGGGATCCCGCAGACGTGGGAACTGGAATTCTGGGCCGGCAACCATCCCCTGCGTTACCCGCCCGGGATCCTGCCCGATCCGCAGTCACTTCCGTTCCACCCGCAACAGTTCGCGGAGTCTGCCAACCTCGAGTGGCTGGGATTCCGATACACCGGCGCGCCGCGAGAACACGAACTCGACACAACGCAGATTCTCCTGTGGGGCTTCAAGATTCACCGCCCCGGCGAGGCACCCAAACCTGCGCCCCCAGCTCCCGTACCGGTACCCGAGCAGGCGCCGACAGAGATACCCATGCCCGAAAACATGCCGCCGATCCACGACGCACCCGCGACCAAGCCGCGTGGCCGCCTCGCCCGGTACTTCGGGTTCAAGTAGCGCCGAGCAGCCTCACACGGTCACGCGGCTATCGCTGCGATCCACCCGAGCGGAACGCCGACTACCGCGCCGTAGACCACCCATCGCCACACGGGGACGGCTCGCCAGCGCCAGACGGTCGGCGCAAGTCCGCCTACCGCAATGATATTGACGACAACTGCCAGGAGCACGTTCACGTTGCCCAGCGCGACGCAGAACGCCGCGACAGCGCTGGTCGAGAGCATCGCGGCGAATACCGACACCGCGATTCCGGTGAACCAGGGCGTGCGGTCCAGAGTCACCGGCCGGTCCTGACACGTTCGTAGAAGGCCATAGCCGCTGCGGTTGCGACGTTGAGCGAATCGGTACCAGGTGCCATCGGTATCTTGGCACGAATGTCGGTGGCCCGCATCGCATGTTCGGTCAGACCTGGCCCCTCGGCGCCCAGCAGTAGCGCCACCTTCTCCCCGGTCATCGCTTCGGCCAAAGTGACCGCTTCCGGATTCGGAGTCAAGGATATGAGCTGAAAACCGTTGCCACGCAGCTCATCCAAGTCGTGTGGCCACTTTGCCACATGCGCGAAGGGCACTCGCAGCACGTGCCCCATCGACACACGGACCGACCGCCGGTAGAGCGGGTCAGCACAACCCTTCCCGAACAGAACGGCGTCCACGCCGAGCCCTGCAGCGTTGCGGAACATCGAGCCGAGGTTCTCGTGATCGTTGACGCCTTCGAGGACCACGACGGTCTTTGCGTCCTTCAGCACGTCCGAGACCGCGAGTGGTGCCGGGCGCGCTGCTGCAGCGAGGACGCCACGGTTCAGGTGGAATCCGACGACCTCGGCCATCACTTCGGCGCTCGTACGGTAGAACGGCACGTCCACACCGTCGAGATCGTCAGCGAGCTCCAGGAGCCGTCGTTCAACGCCGAGAAGACTGATCGGCTCGAACCGCGACGTCAGCAGCCGCTGAGTGACGAATACTCCTTCGGCGATGACCAGTCCCTTGCCCTCCGGCAGGTCGGGGCGCCGATCCGAGGAGTTGAGATCGCGAAAGTCATCCAACCGGGGGTCGGCGGGATCTGAGATGTCGATGACGTGAACCACGGGTCTATCGTGCCGTACGCACCGCGAGCCCCCCACCACTACTCCCGACCTAGCGCAGCAGCGTAGCGAAATGCGCGTCGAGCACCCGGCCGATCACCTGCGGATTGGTTCGCTCGGGATTGTCGACGCCGTGCGACGCGAGCCCGTCGGCGAGCGCATGCAACCTCATCGCCTCGATGTCGACCGAAGCGTCCGGCTGCAGGAATCCTGCATCATGTACGGCCTCGACAAATGTTCGATAGTGCTCGAACAGCGTCCGGTCCGTCTCGTCACGCACTGCGGTCAACGTCGAATCGGTCTGGGCGGCAGCAGCAAACGCCTCCCAGACCTGCATTTCTTCACGCCGATCTTCGTCGAGGGGAACGAACTGATCGGTGAACTGGCGGATCGCGCGGCGGATGTCGGGATCGAAGTCGATGCCGGCAATCCTCTTCTCCACCCGGACGGTCACGAGCGTCATCGCGAACAGCAACAGTTCGGACTGCGTCGCGAAGAAGTGGCGTAGCGACCCCGTCGACATCTTCGCCTCGTCTGCGACGGCCCGGACGCTCGCGCTCGCCACACCATCGCGACGGATCACACGCCAGACAGCCTCGGCGATCTCTTCCCGTCGCTCATCGGGGCTGCTTCGTTTCACCACTTCACAAAGCTAACACAGTTGTGCTAGTTTTCGATCACTAACACAGTCGTACTAGAAATGAGCTGATGTCATGATCGTCCATCTGATCATCGCGTGCGAAATCATGTTCTGGGTGTTCATCGCCGCCGGTCTCGCCGCCCGCTATCTGCTGCGCCGCAAGACGCTGGGTGCCGCACTGCTCATCTGCGCACCCCTGGTCGACGTCGTCCTGCTCGTCGCCACAGCCCTCGATCTTCGGGGCGGCGGCGAGGCGAACTTCACCCACGGGCTCGCTGCGGCCTACATCGGCTTCTCCGTTGCGTTCGGGCACAGTCTCATCTCCTGGGCCGACGCCAGGTTCGCCTACCGATTCGCCGGCGGCCCGGCTCCCGTCGCGCCACCCAAGTACGGGAGTGCGCGAGCACTGCGCGAATGGCGCGAGTTCGGCAAAGCCGCGATCGCCTGGGCCATCGCGTGCGGACTTCTCGGCGCGGCCATCTTCCTCGTCGACGACCCCGCCCGCACGGGAGCCCTCGACGGATGGATCAGCAAGCTGACAGTGGTGCTGGGAATCTGGGGAGCAATCGCCCTGAGCTACACGGTGTTTCCCAAGCGCGAGAAGGTCACGGCGCGCGGCTAGCCTCGACTGCCTGTTCGGTCGCGTCGCACACGATCACCGGACGCAGGACGAACACCGGCAACCTTCCACCGTCTTCCGGCCTCGCAAGACGAAGTTTCAGCCCTTCGCTACGTAGCAGGTACACCCCGGCCACTGTGCCCGAGACGAGCGAGATCACTCCGCCCACGATCAGGGGCGCACGGGGATCCACGGAGTCGGCGAGCCAACCAAGCAGCGGGCTTCCCAGCGGTGTGCCACCGAGGAAACTGAGCATGTAGATGCCCATCACCCGCCCACGCATCTCGGAGGGGACCGACATCTGCAGGATGTTCATCGCGGACGTCGTGAACGTCAACGTCAGTGCGCCCGTGGGAATCAACATCAGCGCCACCAACGCGTAGGTAGGCATCAATCCCACCGCGACCTCGAACACGCCGAAAGCCACTGCGGCACCGAGGAACGTCCGCAACCGCGGCGCTTCCTTGCGCCTTGCGGCATACGCAGCGCCTGCAAGGGTTCCCACAGCAAGCGTCGTGGACAGCAGTCCGTAACCGTCGGCCTCGAGACCGAACGTGTTGCGCGCCATCACCGCCAGGCTGATCGCGAAGTTCAGGCCGAACGTCGAGACCATGAAGACGGACACCATGATCACCCGAAGGTCCTTGCGACCCCACACATATCGGAACCCGTCGCGCACCTGCCCCTTGGTACGCGGCGCCGGTTCGGACGGGATCAGCTCCTTCTTGTTCATCAGGTACAGCGCGATGAGGACCCCACCGAACGTCGCGACGTTGAGCAGGAACACCCATCCAGTTCCGATCAGGTTGATCAAAACACCCGAGATGGCCGGACCGACGATGCGGGCCGTGTTGAACGTCATCGAGTTGAGCGCGATGGCATTGGACAGGTGTTCCTTGCCCACCATCTCGATAGTGAACGACTGACGCACCGGTGCGTCGAGCGCCGAGACACAGCCGAGGGCAAAGGCGATCAGGAAGACGTGCCACAACGCGACGAGCCCACCGACGTCCAACAGACCCAACACCAGTGCGCATACCGCACTCGCCCACTGCGTGAAGATCAGGATCCGACGCTTGTCGTACCGATCGGCCAGCACCCCACCCCACACCGACAGAAACAGCGTCGGACCGAACTGCAAGGCCATGACGATGCCCACCGCCAACGCGTTGCCGTCCGAGAGCGTCAGTACCAGCCAGTCCTGGGCAATACGTTGCATCCACGTGCCGACCAGAGAAACAATCTGTCCGGAAGCCCAAAGGCGGTAGTTGCGGTTGTGGAGCGCGGCAAACATGCCGGAATCGGGGTCTCGGGGCACCCCACCATCTTGCCCCTCGAGTAATTCGTTTGGGCAACGACCTCTATGTAGCGGAGCTACGCGACCTCTGCGTAGCGGAGCTACGCGACCGCATAACTCGCGGAACTACTCCGTCTTGTTGACCATCTCCGTGATGATCCCGACGGCACCGCGCAGCGTCGCGAGTTCTTCGCCACCCAGCCCGGCCAGCTGCTCGTTCATCCACGCCTCACGCGCATGGGTCTCGTCCGCGAGCAACGCCTGCCCGGCGTCGGAGAGATTCACGATGATCTGACGACCGTCCGTGGGATGCGGCGAGCGCTCGACCAGACCGAGCTCGGCGAGAGAAGCAACAACGCGCGTCATCGACGGCGGCTGAACTTTCTCACGTGCTGCGAGTACGCCAGGGGTCATCGGGCCGTACTGATCCAGGCTCGCCAAAGCGGACAGTTGCGTCAGCGATACCTGAGCGTCGACTCTGCGGCCGCGCAGATGCCTGGTGAGACGCACTACAGCCAGGGAAAGATCGCTGGCCAGCGCACGAGTTTCGGTGGTCACGCGTCAGACAATACGTCAAGAGCTGGCCGGTAGCTCACGTAATCGAATACCGGTCAACCCTGATTTCACGTAAGGGCGTCGGTAATGGGTCCGACAGTGAAGTAGGCCACAAAAAGTGCCGCCACGATCCAGAGCAACGGGTGGATCTTCTTGATACCACCGCTGGCAGCGTGCAGGACCACCCATGAAATGAAGCCGACACCGATGCCGTTGGCGATCGAGTAGGTGAACGGCATGACGATCATGGTCAGGAACGCCGGGAGAGCCACCGAGAACTTGGTGAAATCGATGTCTCGGACCTGTCCGATCATCAGCGCACCGACGACGACGAGGGCAGGCGCAGCTGCCTCGATCGGCACGACGGAGTAGAGCGGCGTCAGGAACATCGCGACGAGGAAGAGCAGTCCGGTCACGACATTTGCCAGGCCCGTGCGGGCGCCTTCGGCGATACCCGACGCGGATTCCACGAACACGGTGTTCGACGACGCCGAAGCGCCACCGCCCACGATCGCGCCCGCGCCTTCGACGACAAGCGCGCGACCGACGTTGGGGAGGTTTCCGTCCTTGTCGGTCAGGCCGGCTTCCTTACCGAGACCCGTCATCGTGCCCATGGCGTCGAAGAAATTCGCGAGCACGAGGGTGAAGACAAGCAGGCTGGCGGCCAGAACACCGATGCGGGTGAACGCGCCGAAGATGCTGACGTCGCCGACCAGGCTCAGATCAGGCATACCACCGAGCATCTCCGGGATCGCGGGGATGCTGAGGTTCCAGCCCTTGGGGTTGGTTCCGAGCGAGGGTCCGACGTCGGCAACTGCCTCGATGATCGCAGCGAGGATCGTCGTGACAACGATGCCGATCAGCAGTCCACCACGAACCTTGCGCACGACCAGAACACCCATGAGCAGGACACCGAAGATGAACACCACGGTCGGCCACGAAGCGATCGAGCCGTTGATTCCGAGTCCGACGGGAACCGTCGTACCGGCGGCATCGGGGATGCGGCGGACGAATCCGGCGTCGACCAGTCCGATGAAGGCGATGAACATGCCGATACCGGCCGCGATCGCGGACTTCAATGCCGAGGGAATCGCATTGAACACCGCAGTTCGGAAACCGGTGAGTGCCAACAGAACGATGATCACACCGTCGATGACCACCAGGCCCATCGCCTCGGGCCAGGTGACCTGAGGTGCGATGGTGACGGCGAGCAGGCTGTTGATGCCGAGACCCGCGGCGATGGCAAACGGATAGTTGGCAACGAGACCGAAGACGATGCTCATCAGGCCGGCAACCAGAGCGGTGACCGCAGCCACCTGGTTGACCGGAAGGATGTTGCCGAGAACGTCGGTCTTCGCTGCAGCGTCGTCAGCCGAGAAACTGCCGAGGATCAGGGGGTTGAGGACCACGATGTAGGCCATCGCCACGAAGGTGACGACACCGCCGCGAACCTCGGTCGAGATCGTCGACCCTCGTTCGCTGATCTTGAAATAGGTGTCGAGGATCTTGCCGGGTGCCGCCATGTTTGTTCTTTCCCCATCGCTGTAGGTCGCCGTGTGCCGGCGCACATGAAGCCGGTCGCACTAGGGAGAGTAGGCCACCGGGGTACGGGTAGCGTTAATTTTGTGACGGAGACTCGCAACACAACAGGCGTGATCGGCAAATTGTCCGCACCCGCGCCGGCACTGATCATCGGCACCGCGTTGTGGGTGGTCGCCACGATCGTGGTCGCGGTGAGCGGCGATCGTTGGTCGGATGCACTCCCGATCTGTTACGCGGGTATCGGAGTCGGCTTCCTCGGCCTCGCTCTGTTCTCCATTCAACGACGCGCAGCTGTGCGCGGTGACAAGGGCGCACAACAGGGCGCCGGTCTGGTCGACTGAGCAGGTCGATTCACCCTTTAAGTATGGTAAGCCTACCCTGCACTCTAGTGTCGGTCTTAGCTTGTCAATGCTGAAAGGAACCACGTAACCGTGAAGATCTCCCACCGAAATCGTTGGAAAAGCCGAGGACGTTGGACGAGACTGACATCCGTTGCTCTGGTCGCCCTGGTCGCCCTGGTCGGCACAGCACTCGTCTCCTGCAGTTCGGACGACGACGCAGCAAGTAGTTCGTCGAGTTCCGGTGGCGGCGCCTTCCCCGTCACGATCGATCACGCTTTCGGCAGCACCACGATCGATTCCGAACCACAACGGATCGTCACCGTCGGTTACAACGACGAGCAGGCTCTGCTGGCCTTGGGCATCAAGCCCGTCGGAATGGTCAATCAGTACCCGGGCGAGCCGGACGTCAACCGCACGTGGCCGTGGGTCACCGGCCCTTGGGGCGGAACCGAACCGACCGTCGTCGGCAGCAATCCCGAAACCACGATCAGCGTCGAAAAGATCGCTGCGCTCGAGCCCGACTTGATCCTCGCGCTCTACTCGAGCATCGACAAAGACCTGTACACCACACTTTCCGCGATCGCCCCGACCGTCGCGAAGGATCCGGCCTACGGCGACTACGCAACTCCGTGGCAGATCACGACGAAGACCGCAGCGAAGGCAGTGGGTCGCGAAGCCGACGGCGAGAAGTTGGTCGCCGATATCGACAAGCAGTTCGCCGACGCCAGAAGCGCTCACCCGGAATTTGCAGACCAGACCGCGGTGATCATCAGCGTCGACACGACCCCGGAGTTCTACGCCTTCTCCTCCGAGGACGCCCGCGGACGGGTCCTCGGCAGTCTCGGATTCAAACCTGCTCCCGCGGTCGAGGCATTGATGAACGGTGAGTTCTACGCGCCCATCTCCACCGAGCGACTAGATCTCCTCGACGTGGACCGTCTCGTTGTCATCGGTAATCCCGATGCCGCCCAGGCGGTCCGAAACAATCCGGGCTTCCAGCAACTCGACGTGGTCAAGAACAATCGCGTCGTCTACGTCAACGACGATCAGGCCCCGCAGGTCGGTGCGGCCCTGACCGCGAGTTCCGCACTGAGCTTGCCGTGGGCGACAAGCCAACTACTCGCCGAACTCACGAAGTAACCAGCGCCCGGCGCTTCCTGATCTGCGCAGTTCCCCAGATCCACACTCCGGCCCACACCATCCCGAACGCCCAGCCTGCCAGCACATCGGTCATCCAATGGGCAGCCAGGTAGACGCGGGAGAATCCGACAGCGATCGTGTACAGGCCGAGGCTCGCGAGCATTGCCATCTTCGCGAGCCTCGGCAAAGCAAGCCGAAGAATCACTGCGGCAACCGAAGTCGCGAGTATCGCGCTCATCATCGCGTGGCCCGACGGGAACGAATACGAATCGATTTCGATCAAACGCTCCGGCAGGGGTGGACGGGTTCGCGTGAAGATGCGCTTCAATCCGCTCATCACGAGCAGACCGGTCAACATCGATCCGGCGATCAGCAGAGCTTCCGTTCGGAGCCCCCGAACCAGAAGCACGATCGTGAGCAGCGTCGCGATCAGCCACGACGCGAGAGTTCCGCCGCTGTCGGTGATGACGTCGACCACGTCCACGAGCCACGCCGTCCGCTGGCTCACTGCACTGTCGAGTACCCACTGATCAAAAGACATCTGCCCTCACATCCCTTGCGGCAGAGTCCACGTGCGCATCACGTGATGAACGCCGTCCGAGTCCACCCACCACGGCACGGTCACTGTCGCCTCCACCGCTCCTGTCAGTTCCACCGACAGTTCGTGATGGATCACTACCTCGCCGCCGGGAACCTCACGGCCGAGGGCTGCGAAGCCGAGAACTGCCTGTGGTTCGTTCGCCCACGTCGTCACAACGCCGGTGCTGCTCACTCGTCCGTGAACGGATGTGGACGCCGTAGCGACGTCGAGCAGATCTGCCAGTGCGTCAGCTGTCTCGAAGCTACCGAGCACCACTCGTTGTGCAGGCAGTGCCGCTCCCAGCCACGGTCGGTCGAGAACAAGGGCGTCGCCGGGATCGACCAGATCGCCGGAAAGGCCTCGCACGAACGGCGGCAGGTGCAGTTCCTCCAGGTCGAGAACCCGTCGCTGCGCTGCCTCACCCAGCAGTCGGTGCGTCCGCGCGACGACGGCGGAGGCCGGCATCCGTAGTGGGTCGGCAAGCCGATCGAGCAGCAGCTGAGCCAGTTCCGGATCGTCGACGGTATCGGATGCCAACAATCCGGCGAAGAATCCGGCGTCGGGGTGTTCGGCAGCATCGAGCAATCCCTCGAAGGTGCGATCGCCTGGAGCGCGCAGCAAGCCAAGCACCTCACCGCCGAGTTCGGCATTCGAACGCAACCACCACGCCGTGTATCCACGACGGTCGGTGAGCAGCGCCCGCGTCGCCGGCGACTCGACCAGCAGCGACAGCGCCTGCGGCCAGCGGTCTTCGTCCACGAGATCGAGATCGCGCACGGCTTCGATGTATTCGGGGTCCTCGTCGAGGGTGTCCCACCATGCGTCTTCGGCGTCGAGATCGTGATCGGGGCCGGACGGCAATTCCTCACGGACCACCGTGAAACCCCACCCGACACCGACTACCCGTAGCGCCTGCTCCCCCACCCGCTGAACAAAATCAGCGTCGACGATGCCGAAAGGAGAATCCTCGACCAGGACGCTTGCAAGGGGAGCGCCCGGAAGCAGAAGTTGGTCGGCGGAACGCAATTCGCCCTCCGAATCAGGAAGCAGCACTTCACCGATCCACGACGGCAGCGCCCCTGGCGCCACGTGGGCCGCCAATCCGAGCACCACTTGCGCCAACTCCGTCGCTACCGAATCATCCTGATCCGCAGCATCTTCGATCAAGGCTCGCAGTGCCGGATCGGACAGCAGGTCGGTGGCACTCGCGGTCTGTGCTCCCAATCGAGACAGCAACGGGTGCGCCGCGACAGGATGAACCAACCTCGTCCACTGCACAGACGGTGCGTCTTCGCCCAGTTCGACGCCGACGACGACGGTCCGCGGTCCGGTCACCGTTCGTCCATCGGAGAGCGGAACCGGCAGTGTTCCAAGCTCTTCCACCGCAAGAGTGTCGATCACCAAGGGCTCGAGAGCCGAATAGAGTCGATTCCACCACTTCGGTTCACGTTCCAAGCCGCTGAGCAGTTCGGCGATGCGCGCGAGCCCGATGCGGTGCGTCGACACCGCCGCGAGTGCTCGCTCGTGCTTGGGGCCGGAGAGCTCGGGGACAACCAGGCCGCCGATGATGTCGGTGAGCAACTCGGCAAGGTCATCACTGAGCCCGGGCACCACGGATGCTCGCTGCGGCGCGCGGTCGGGTTCACCGACCACCGGAAGCCACTCGTTTTCCTGCAGCTCCTTCAGAAGCGCTTCGCGCAGAAGCGAATCGGTTTCGCTGCGGGCAAAGGCAGGGATCGGGACGAGTGCCGTTCGCTGCCGAGGAGGTAGTGCAGCAAGGAACTTCGCGTACCCCTCGGCAAGCGGAGCGATCGGTGCAGCGGGCATGAGGCGTCGCCGATCGGGTTGCATTGCAATGTCGGCAATGATGATCGCGGGGATCGACAGTTCCTCGTCGGATCGGGTCGGCGCCCGCAGCACGTCGTCTGCGACCGGCTCGACGACCCCGTCGCGGACCGGCACCAACCACCGTGCGTTCGGCGCCGAGTACTGCCACCACGTGCGATCTCCGATAGCTATCTCGACGAGACCGGATTCCAACACTCGTTCCGATCGCTGAAAGATCTTCTCGCCCAGACGAATATATCCGAGAGCCGGGAGTTCGAGAAGCAGGTCGACTGCCTCACGTGTCATCTGCGAAAGCAGCGCCGCGGCATCGACGTCCGGCCGAAGCGTCAGCACCACTTCCGAATCGGCACCGTCGCTCGGCAATTCGCCAGACGGCCACACCAAACGAAGTACGGGGACACCGGTTTCCGGCACGGGGAGTTCGCGAGACTCGATCTCGCGCAGAGTTTGCGAGGCAGAGAATCGAATCGATCCCGTCGACGAGCGCAGTTCCACCTCGTCACTGACCGAGAGAACTGCCGAGAATCCGACTCCGAACCGTCCCGTCACGCCTTCGTCGGCGTCGACCTTGTTCGACGCACGCAGCGCCGTGAGTGCGTGAACGCCGGATTCGTCCAGCGGACGGCCGGTGTTC
This sequence comes from Rhodococcus sp. APC 3903, assembly GCF_030407755.1. Taxonomy (NCBI): domain Bacteria; kingdom Bacillati; phylum Actinomycetota; class Actinomycetes; order Mycobacteriales; family Nocardiaceae; genus Rhodococcus; species Rhodococcus sp. APC 3903. The sequence goes on along the minus strand of NZ_JASDCV010000001.1, from coordinate 256,015 downwards.
GCGACGGTCAGCGTCCGACCGTCCACGTCCACCCACAAAGAGCCCTCGACGCCCTCGCGTGCAGCTGCATCGGCAGCGTTCTGCGCCAGTTCGGTGAGCAGGCGGTCGCGGTACCCGGCCTTCGCGAGGTCGGATTCCGCAGCCGCGTCTTCACGCAATCGCGTCGGAGATTCCGACCACGCGCGCAGCGTCGCCTCGCGGAGTGCGTCCGTGCCGAACGGATCTTCTACTCGGTGGATACCGAATCCTCAACTGCAACAACGCTCGACGGGCGAGCGGGCACCGCAATCAGCTCGACTGCTCCGTCGTCGAATGCGTCGAACTGCGGCGAGCCCGCACCGAGCGGCAAGCTGGTGTCCGAATGTGCGCCACAGCCGTAGGACACGCTGACCACCCGGCCGTCTGCGGAGAGTTCGTTGCCGCACACGCCGAACGCTGCGTGCAGCGAACCTGCGAGTGGAAGGAAGAATCCACACAGCCCACACGTCGACGGGGCAGCCTTGGCCATCTCCGACTCCGGGCCGAAGTCACCGTCGAACCAACGCTGCGCGGCATCGAGTCGGCCCTCGAGGCTCATGACCTGTTTGCGGCCGAGCCCGATTTCGAGAGCTACCTCGTCGACTTCCGGGTCACCGGTGGCGACGTAGCCGGGAACGAGCCGAGGATCCTCGGCCGGCGGGGCGAGTAGGTCACCGACGGAGAGATCGCCGGGACGAATCCGCTGATCCCATGGCAGCCATTCCGGCGCAACCAACGCGTCGGGACCCGGCAGCAGCGCCAACTCACTGACAGTTGCGCGGGTGTCCTCCGGTCCGGCAGCGACGACAACCGCCCACTGCCAACCGCGGTATCCGGGAATGTCTGCTGCAAATCGATGGGTGGCGGCAAATTCGTCCTCCGACGTCACGCCGAGGTATGCCCCCACACCGCCTTCATGCAGGTCGACGACTGCCGTTCGGGCAAGCTCGACCGCATCGGCCAGTACTGGGCGCGGCACTGCACGCTCTGGAGAAGTAGCAACACTCACTCCTCCAGTTTGCCGCACCACCGCAAGTCCGCAACGCACTGGGCTGCCATGCTGGGCAGATGAGTAGGTCACACGCCAATTCCGTGCGCACTTTTGCAGTGGTCGCCGTGATCGCGTCGGCCCTGGCGGGGTGCTCCGATTCCCCCGGTGCTCCCGACAACCTCACGTCCGAAACCGGCTCCGTCGAGATCGTTCGAGTGTCCGCGCACGATCCCGACGCGTTCACGCAGGGCCTCGAGATCGACGGAAACCGGTTGTACGAAAGCACCGGACGCGTCGGGCAGTCCTGGGTGCGCTCGAGCGAGATCTCCGACGAGCAGTCCCCCGCTTCGGGACCGGAAGTTGCGCGTGCAGATCTCGACCCGCCGTTGTTCGGTGAGGGCATCACGGTCGCCGGAGACACACTGTGGCAACTCACCTGGAAAGACGGCGTCGCCATCGCCCGTGACAAGGACACCTTGACCGAACGTGGGCGGTCCCCACTCGACACCGAGGGATGGGGAATCTGTTCGCTCGGGGATCGGCTGGTCTCCAGCGACGGTTCGGCCACGTTGACCTTTCGCGATCCCGAAACCTTTGCGCCGATCTCGACAGTCGACGTCACCAGATCTTCGGAGTCCGTCGGCAAGCTGAACGAATTGGAATGCGCCGAAGACGGCTCCGTCTACGCCAATGTCTGGACCACCGACACCGTCGTCCGAATCGACCCGTCGGACGGCACCGTCACGAACGTGTACGACGCATCGGCGCTACGCGAAGAACTCGTCACGGATGGATCGACCAGCACCGTCGACGTTCTCAACGGCATCGCGCAGATTCCCGGTACCGATCGATTCCTGCTCACCGGCAAGTATTGGCCGCAGATGTTCGAAGTCCGTTTTGTTAACTGAGTCCGACATGACACAGGACTCGCAGGGGTGTGCGTGGTAGCCGCGCCGACACTAGGACAGAATTGAGTGGTGACCGGACCGCGCGAACCCTACGACCCCGAAACTCGGCGAATCCACGACGAGCCGGAGGGGCAACAGGTGCACCCCGGTTACGACAATTACCCACCCGCGGCCCGCCCGGACAACTACCCGCCTTCGGCTCGCCCCGCTGCGCGTCGCACGCCGTTGCCGCCGCTGCACCCGATCCCCGAATCACGGGGAGACTCGGATTCCGCGTCCGGTTCGAAGGCACCGGGTGCGGACGCCCCCAAGGCTCCCCCGATGCCTCGCAAGCTCACCGTCACCCGCGTCGCAGCGATGCGCAGCCGCGAACTGACGAACAAGGGCATCGCGACCTTCCAGCGCGCAGCGAAGGCCGACGGCGCGGACAAGTCCGGTCTGACCGCTCTCACCTACGCGGTGATGACGAACAACGCCACCGACGCCGCGATCTCCGTCGCTCTGGCCAACACGCTGTTCTTCTCGGCGGCGACGGGTGAGGACAAGACCAAGGTCGCGCTCTATCTCCTGATCACGATCGCACCGTTCGCGGTCATCGCACCGCTCATCGGTCCGATGCTCGACCGGTTGCAGCGCGGCCGCCGCATCGCACTCGCGTCGTCGTTCGGAATCCGGACGCTCCTCGCAGTGATCCTGGTCTTCAACTTCGACAGTTGGATCCTCTATCCGGCCGCGCTCGGCATGATGGTGCTCAGTAAATCGTTCTCGGTACTCAAGAGTGCGGTGACACCACGCGTCCTACCACCGGAAATAGACCTGGTGCGCGTCAATTCGCGTCTGACGGTCTTCGGGTTGATCGGCGGAACGATCGGCGCCGGCGCCGTCGCGGGTGCGCTCGCGCTCGCTTTCGGTTCCACCGGAGCCTTGTGGTTCGCCGTCGCCGTCACCGTCTTCGGCGCATATCTGAGCATGCGAATCCCGTCGTGGGTCGAAGTCACCGAGGGTGAGGTTCCCGCGACCATCACCTACCACCCGGACGAGGCGCACCACGCCGGCAGCGCCCCACCACAGCCGAACGCGAAACCGGCCAAGGTCCGACAGCCTCTCGGACGCGCCGTGATCATCGGACTCTGGGGCAACGGCACCATTCGCGTGCTCACCGGCTTCCTGACGCTCTACATCGCGTTCGTCGCCAAATCACGCACCGATCACGAGCCGCTCCAGCAAGCCATGATGCTCGGCCTGGTCGGCGCAGCGGCCGGTCTGGGAAACTTCGCCGGAAATGCCACGGGTGCGCGCCTCAAGCTCGGCCGGCCCGCACTGATCGTGCTCCGGTGCACTGCGTCGGTCTGGATCATCGCGGTGATCGCAGCGCTGACGGACAACCTGATGACCGCTGCGCTGGCCACACTCGTAGCCTCCGCCGCCAGCGCACTCGCCAAGGTCTCACTCGACGCGTCACTCCAGCACGACCTGCCCGAGGAATCGATCGCGTCCGGATTCGGCAGATCCGAGACGGTTCTGCAGTTGAGCTGGGTACTCGGCGGCGCATTGGGGGTTCTGCTTCCGACCGAATACTGGATCGGGTTCACTGTTGTATCGGTGTTCCTGACGATCGGGCTTCTGCAGACCTTCCTGAGCTACCGAGGAAACAGCCTCCTGCCCGGCCTCGGCGGGAAGCGACCCGATCTGGCCGAACAAGAAGTGACCGAAGTGATTTACACCGGTAAATCCAACCGAGGACAAGGAAGTACTCCGCAGTGATGATGCGCTCGAGAACAAAGAAGATCGTGGCAGCGATCAGTGTCCTGATGGTGGTGGCACTAGTTGCTTACGTCTCCGTTCTTTTCGTGATCATCAAGAACATCAACGACGACCCCGAAAAGCTGCCGGTCATCACTGCATACGCGCACGGCAAGACGATCGAGACGAACCCTGCCGGGTTCTGCACCATCGATCTGTCCCAGTGCGCCCAGGTGGGCGACATCTACGCACTCGACGTTCCCGCGGGCTACCCGCTGCAGCTGTCGTTGTCGACGGACGTCTCCGATGCGCAGTGGGCCCTGCTGGCGGTCTACGAGGATGCCGACGGCAACCAGACCGGCGAACCCCGAGTCTTCGAGCCCGGCGAGGCCCTGGCAGTGACGGTCGAATCTTCGAGCGATCCCGTCAAGCAACTCGTCGGCGTCGAAATCCACCTCGCCGTCGGTGAGGGAAGCGAACAGGGACTACTGATCTGGTCGATCAAGACCGCCTGATCCCCGGAAGAACGAAAATGCCCTGCACACCGATTGGTGTGCAGGGCATTTTGTTTCGAAGCCGTGTACGGCAGCTCGAATCGAGCGATCAGGTATCGAGCTCGCGAGCGACGGCTCGGACGACCTCGGAGATCCGCTGAGCGGTCTTGCGGTCCGGGTACTTGCCGTTGCGCAGATCCGGCTGGACCTTCGCCTCGAGCAACGTGATCATGTCCTCGACCATGCCGTGCAGCTGGTCAGGGGTGTGCTTACGCTCGACGGGCTCACGACGCGTCGCCGTAGCGCCCCGCAACGACGGCGCCGGCTCCAGCACCTTCAGGCTCAGCGCCTGCGGACCGCGGCGGCCCGCAGCCATGCCGAACTCGACGCGCTGGCCGGCCTTCAAGCCTTCGACGCCCTCGGGGAGAGCGGAAGCACGGACGTAGACGTCCTCGCCCTCTTCCTGCGACAGAAAGCCGAAACCCTTTTCGACGTCGTACCACTTCACCTTGCCGGTCGGCACCGCGTTCACCTGCTCATCACTCGACTGGGGCATCTGCCCCAATGTGCTCGGGAGGCTCTCGGAAGAGCCTCATGGCCTTGCTCGCATCGCTTCCGGTGGAAGAATGCAAAAGAACGCGCCCCACACTTGCTTCAGCGGGGCGCGCAGTCTGTTAACAGTCTACCTGTGACGAACCCGGGTCGGCACCCAGGTTTACAGGCACTATCCTCGTAGGTGTGGACCCTCAACCGAACCCGCGCACTTCCGGCACCGGAAACGGTCTGTTCCGTACGGCGATGGCACTGTTCATCGTCGGATTCCTGGCGATCGTGGCCATCTTCGCAGTCCACATCTTCAGCGACACCCCGCCCGGCCTGGCGTTGTACCTGGTGGCACTCGCGTGCCCGATCGGCTTCCTTCTGGCCATCGTCTACACGCTCAGATCCGGTCGACGCGTGCGCTGATCACTCCCGCCTCCAACCGAAAGGTCACTGACCATGAGAATCCTCCTGAACGTGATCTGGCTGGTGTTCGGCGGCTTCTGGCTGGCGTTGGGCTACTTCGCCGCAGGCATCATCTGCTGCATCCTCATCATCACGATTCCCTTCGGAATCGCGGCATTCCGCATCGGCATCTACGCACTGTGGCCGTTCGGTAAGACCGTCGTCGACAAGCCGACCGCTGGCGTCGGTTCGATGATCGGCAATGTCATCTGGGTGATCATCGCCGGTATCTGGTTGGCGATCGGACACATCGTCACCGCCGTCGCGATGGCGATCACGATCATCGGAATTCCGCTCGCGGTCGCGAACCTGAAGATGATTCCGATCTCGCTGATGCCGCTCGGCAAGGAGATCGTCGACGTGGACCGCGTCAATTACGCATAGCCGTGGACCGCGTCAATTACGCGTAAGCGGGCCCGGAGACAGAAGAACCCGACCACAGCAGGTGCTGTGGTCGGGTTCTCTCGTATCAGGTCGGATCAGCGGCCGAGGCTACCGAGTCCGGGGAGGTTACCGAGCGAACCGGTACCCGTTCCCGGGTTGCCCGGATCAACGGGGCCGACCGGACCCTCGGAGACCACGATGGTCACACTCGAAGCGCGCGAAAGCACGCTCTTCGCAGTGATCTCGACGGTGACGCTGCCGACGGCCGTGGGGGTTCCCGAGATGGTGCCGTCCTGTGCGAGGGACAGTCCGCCGGGCAGAGTGCCGTTGGTGAGCGCAAAGGCTGCCCGGGTATCAGCGGCAGTGAGCTTCTGCGAATACGCCTTACCGACCTGAGCGGCAGGCAGTTCGACGGTCGCGGGTAGCGGGTACGCAGCAACGACGGTCACCTTGCCCCCGTTGGTCGTCGACGCGATGGCGCCGGTCGAGGTGTCGAGCGCGAGGTTTTTGACCTTCTCCAGTGCCGGAACCTTGGTATCGGTCAGAGCGGTGGTGGCGCGGGTCGTCAGATCGACCGACCACAGGTGTCCGTTCATGACGTCCGCGACATATGCAATGCCTGCAGCAGCGTCGACGACCACGCCGTTGGGAATCGCGGTCGGAGACAGCGTGGTCTTCGACAGAACCGCGCCGGCCGGGGTGATCGCCCACAGGTTGGTTGCCCGGGTGTCGGTCATGTAGATGTTGCCGGTGTTCGTGTCGACATCGACGTCGACCGGGTAGAGGTTGTCGGCACGCACGATCGACTTGAGTGCTCCGCCCTTGCGTACGTCCGCCTGCCACAGCGTGCGGCCGTAATTCTCGTCGAAGAAGTTGGTGTCCGCGATGTAGAGGAAGCCGCGGACACTGTCGAAGGCGAGCTTGGTCGGCGTTGCCGACTTGTCGACCAGAATGCTCGACACGGCGTCGGCGGCGTTGGGGTCGACGACTCGGATGTTGCCGGACTTGTAGTCCGAGAAGTACGCGCGGTGTGTTGTGGGGTCGACGACGACATCGTTGATCTGCGGCCGCGAGCCGTCGGGGTTCTTCTCGCTCAGCGTGACCGTCTTTTCGACCTTGCCGGTCTTCGTGTCGACAATCGAGATCGCGCCGCCGTAGGAGGAGGACACGTATGCGCGTCCGAGGTCCGAGTCCACGGCAAGTGCCGACGGGTAACCGACGACACCGTCGATGGTGCCGACGGACTTGCCGGTGTTCGTGTCGACGACGGACAACGAGCTGGTCGGTCCGCCGTACTGCGTGATGTATCCGCGGTGGGTTGCCGAGTCGACGACGATGTCGCCGGGCTGGGTTGCGAAATAGCTTCCGACAACACCGTGTGTCGGATCCTCGGGTGAGGCGTGTGCAGCGGGAGCAGTGACGGCCAGGCCGACAGCAGCAGCGGCGACGGCGAGTGACGCGGTGACCGCACGCCGACGGTATTGCAGTTTCATGAGGGGTGCCCTACTTCTTTGGAAGACTCTGCGAACCCTGCCCATTCAGGGCAAGTCAGGCAAACCTAACCTAAGTTTCAATCTCGATGTTGAGACACAGGACACATCTTCGACCTGAATCGGCACACCTCTCACTCGGCCGGAATTCCATTTCCACATAACGTGTGACCTTGCTCACATTACGGATGGATAACGGAACGGACACAACCGGACATTCACTCAGGCACCCCCACCTACCTGGGAAGAGTCTCCTGCGCTTTGTGTGACGCGTTGTACGTCCTTCGCCACGCCGCGTTATCAAATGGTGACACGAGAGACTCGAGCCGTTACCGTCGTTTTCGGCCGGGAAACTCGGCCACCTCCGGCCCGCCGCGCCAAGCCTTGTCCCGCGGGTACCGGACTTCCGACAGAGCATTCCAGGGACGAGGACGGGGGACCCAAAGTCCTCTGTGAGAACAGAAAAGTTTTCCAGTGGACACCGGTTCGATCGCAAGACCGAATCTTGGGGTGAAGCCAGACCCTTTCCAGCCAGGAAAGGCGAGGCCGGGCGACCTCTCAGCCCGAACCCGACAGCTGACCTCGCAGGCGCGTGTGGAGAGGATTTCGACCATCATGAGCGGACGCCATCGCAAGCCCACCACCACCGGTCGCACTGTCGCCAAGGTCGCCGTCACCGGCGCCATCATGGGCGTAGCAGGAATTGCAGCCACCGGAACCGCAAGCGCTGCCCCCGACTCCGACTGGGATCGTCTCGCCCAGTGTGAGGCCGGCGGAAACTGGGCCATCAACACCGGCAACGGTTACCAGGGCGGACTGCAGTTCTCCCCCAGCACGTGGAACGCACACGGCGGCGGACAGTACGCAGCCACCGCAAACCAGGCCACCCGCGAGCAGCAGATCGTTGTTGCCGAGCGTGTTCTCGCAAACCAGGGTTGGGGCGCATGGCCGTCCTGCTCCTCCAGCCTCGGACTGAGCAGCGGCGCCACCGAGCGTTCCGCTCCGGCCACCACAGCTCCTCAGGCAGCTCCGGCTCCGGCACAGCAGGTCGCTCAGACCGTTGCACACCCGGTCGCTGACGCCATCGATCAGGCAATCGCGTTCGCCAAGGCCAACGGCATCCCGGTCGACCCGCAGATCCTCGCAGTCGCCGACACCGCGAAGACGTTCCTCAAGTAACACCGGTAAGACTGTCCGCTCGGACGCTCGAACATCAAGAAGGCCCGCACCGAATCGGTGCGGGCCTTCTTGATGTCGAGTTGTTATCGGTTGATGACGGTGTGCGGGTGTACGTAAGGAAGTGACTCCACCGGAACCGGAAAGGTGGTGTCCTCGCCGAAGGGTGAAAGTCCACCTGCGCGGGTCGATGACAATTCGGTCACTGCGTGATCTCCGTCTGCAGTTTCCGGCCATCCTGGATCTACATAGTGTTGCTTCGAATTGTTGGCCACGAAGTCATTTTGACAGGACGCCGTTACGCCGTACAGACCAGGTCTCTAATCTGATACCTGATGACCGAAACACGTGGCACCCCGGCGGGCAGTTCCGCAGCCGAAAGTCTGACCGATTGGCTCTCGGCGCGCAGTGACGCCGAGTTGACGGAGTTGCTGCGTCTGCGCCCCGATCTGGCCGTACCGCCGCCGAGCACGATGGTGGTTCTCAGTGGTCGGGCGCAGCAACGCGCGTCGGTCAGCCGAGCGGCGGACGAACTCGACACCCTCGATTTCGGTCTTCTCGAATTGTTGGCACTGGCCGGCGCCGAGGAAACTCCGATGACGCGGGCGGAGCTCAACAGTGCAATCGCCGAACGCGCCCTGACCGGCAAGGGCAAGGTCACCAAGAAGGCCGTCGACAAGTCACTGTCGAAGATGCGTGAGTCCGCCCTCGTCTGGGGTGTCGATCCCATCAGCGTCGTCCCGGCAGTCATCGGGATGATTCCGTGGCGTGTGGGGCGAGCCCTCGAACCTGCCGAGGCGATGACCGAGACCGAGATCTCGGCAGCCCTCGACGCTCTGGACACCCGCGAGCGGGATCTCCTCGAGACTCTCGCCAACTCCAGCCCGATCGGTCGCACCCGCGACGCCGCCCCCGGAACACCGCCTGAGCGCCCGGTTCAGCGACTGCTGGCGGCCGGCCTGCTGCGGTGGCTCGACGAGCAGACCGTCGAGCTTCCGGCGACGGTTCGTCAGGTCATCCGCGGCGAGCCGGTTTTCGATCCGACGACGCTGACTGCACCCGTCATCGGGGGCGACAAACTCAAACCCGCGGACGTGAACGCCGCAGCGGCCGGCGAGGCACTCGAGTTGGTACGCCAATGCGAGAGCGTGATCGCTGTTCTGGGCGCAGCACCAGCCCCAGCACTGCGAGCCGGTGGACTCGGTGTTCGAGAACTACGACGCGTGGCCAAGACGGCCGATCTCGACGAAGCGCGAGTGAGCCTGCTCGTCGAATTGCTCTCGGCAGCCGGACTCATCGCCAGTGGAACGCCCGATCCGGCGCCGGTCTCGGACAACGCGGACGAATACTGGACGCCCACACTCGCCGTCGACGGCTGGCTCAACGCGTCCACAGCGCGTCGGTGGGAGGTGCTGGCGTCCGCCTGGGTCGACGTACCGCGAGTTCCGTGGATGATCGGGCTGAGGGATTCCACCGACAAGCCCATCGCGGCGCTGTCCGAGGAAGGCCGGGCCCCGGCGGCTCCGCGCGATCGCCAGGCCATTCTGGGGCTGCTCTCCGAACTCGACAGTGGCCAGACTGCATCGGCCGTCGAGGTAAGTCGACTACTGGCGTGGCGACGCCCGCGATGGAGTGGGCGCCTACGGACGTTCGCAATCGAGCGGACTCTGGACGAGGCCGCCGCCCTCGGGTTGGTGGCCCGCGGCGCGTTGTCGTCACCTGGACGAGCTTTGCTGCACGGCGGGGACGCCGAAGCCGAAATGCAGTCCGCCCTACCCGAGCCCATCGACTACATCCTGGTCCAGGCAGATCTGACTCTGGTTGCGCCCGGCCCGCTCGTACCGGACCTGCTCGAGCAGGTGAGCCTGGTCGCGGACATCGAGTCGGCAGGATCGGCGTCCATGTACCGCATCAGCGAGGACAGCGTGCGTCGTGCGCTCGACGCCGGTCTGACGGCCACCGAACTGCATGCGATGTTCGCCTCGAAATCGAAGACGCCTGTTCCCCAATCACTTTCGTATCTGATCGACGATGTCGCCCGTCGACACGGGCGACTGCGTGCCGGAGTGGCGGCGTCGTTCATTCGATGTGAGGACGCATCACTGCTGGCGGAGGTCCTCGCTTCGGCGGTGGCGGAGCCCCTGGCATTGCGCGCCTTGGCTCCCACAGTCGCGATTTCGCAGGCCCCACTGCGCGAGGTCCTGGCCGAGCTGCGCGCAGCCGGATTCGCGCCGGCAGGTGAGGACTCCTCGGGCACGTTGGTCGATCTCCGCCCACGTGGGGCGCGGGTACCGAACCGTCGCAGCCGACCGGCGTCGCGGATGCCCGCAAGCCCGTCGGCGGATCAATTGGCGTCGTTGGTACGGACGATGCGAGCAGGCGACCGCGCTTCCGCCCCGGGCCGTGGTGGTGTCCGGACGGACGGTTCGAGGGAGAACAATGCCGCCACCATCGCGTTACTGGCCACAGCGGCCCGGGACAATTCGAGCGTCAACATCGGCTATGTCGACGCTCAGGGGGTAGCGACTCATCGCATCGTCGACCCCGTCAGCGTGGGTGGCGGACAGCTGGACGCCTTCGACCCGGCAAGTGGTGCCGTACGCCGTTTCACGTTGCACCGCATTACTTCCGTCAGCCCCGTCGACTCCGGAAAAAAGTAGCAGAAAAGAAGCAACTGGCTTTTTTCTGTAAATGAAGTATGGTCGAGGTCAGTTTGTGATTGCCACTTCGAAAAATGAGGAGCGACAATGGCTGACAAGGCGCCGGGAAAGAACATGAAGAAACCCGCTCAGTCGATCAAGGAACGCCGCGCGGAAAAGCGGGCGAAAACTACGGAGTCTTCCGAGTTCATTCGTAAGCGGAAGCGGAGCTGACAGCACAGTCCAGAGGAAGACGAGCTGACTGCGAAGCTGACCAATGCCTGCCTCCACCGACACCCTCGTGCACCTGCACGAAACATTCAACCTGTTCAAGTCACGTAGTCGAGGAACTGATGCACGCTCGCGCGGCTACGCAGCGGGCATGACCCTGGCATCACTGTGTGTCCTCGACGAACACGCTCGGCAATCCGGAATACTTCTTTCGGATTTACCGCAGAAAGAGAATCAACCATCGTGAAAAGAACAATCCACACCCTGGACCGTATTCAAACGAGACTCGAATCGGAGCTTGATTCCACTCCGGGTGATTCCGAAAAGAATATCGGTTATAGATCCGGAATTTCCGAAGCTATTACTCATGTAATGGAAATGCGGAAGTCAGTGGTCGCGCAGAAATAGGAGGCGCATCAATTAGGCGCTCATCCCAATAACTGCCGCACTCCACCCACCAGAAAGACGACCTGGTCCTCGTAGAAGTCGGCAAGTCGCTCCGGCGCGAGCGGCTTGCTGCTTCCGCTCCAATCGTCCGCCCGGCTCAACGCCTGGAGGAAGCCCATCAAGGCAACCGCCCAGCGAGTCTCGAGCCTTTCGGGATCGGTAGCAGGAAAGGTACGACGGACCTGGTCGAGAAGATGATCACGAAGGTGCATCTCGGTCGCCTCGAGGGCTGGATGGCCCGGTCGTGACATCTGCGGCTGCGAAATCTGCGTGACGATTCTGATCCATCGCATTCCCCGCGTGCGATGGCGAAGAAGCAGTGTCTTGTATGGCGCCGTGACGGCCCGCACCAACGCTTCGACCGTCGGCGGCTCCTTGTCGGCGGCTAGGGCGTCCACGTTCGCGCTGATCTGATCTCGCACCGACGTTCCCATGTCCAACAGCACCGCGGCGACCAGATCCTCCTTGGTGCCGAAATGGTAGTGGACGGACGACGGTCCGAGACCGGCCGCCGCGTTGACCGCGCGCAGCGAAACTGCATCCAATCCCTCTGTCGCGAAAAGCCGTTCAGCAGTTTTGAGCAAACGCAGACGTGTCACGTCGCCTTGACGGTTCTGCCGGGAGTCGGTCATACGAACGAGCTTCGCACGGGCTCGCCGAACTTCTCCGAAGCGCTGACCGCGGAGTCAGAGTGATTCACGGTGTGCTCGCACCCTGTTGTCGCGATCGACCCAGCCGTGGGCGCGCGCGTAGTCCACCATCGCGGAGAACTTCTGCTTCCACTGCGCGTTTCCGACCTGGGCCGCGACGGCTTGTTCCAGGTGAGCAATGTCGAGCCAGACATGATCGTCCTCGAGTTCCCCCCACGGTTCCAATGCCCGACTCAGAGTCGCGGATTGATCGTCGCCGCCTACGACGACCGAGAGACTGGTGAAGTCGTCGACCCCGTTCAGTTCGACAGTCGAGGAGGTGGGGGTGATTGTGACGTCCAGTCGCATGACCTCTTCACCGCTCCTTCTCAAAATGCCTGGTTCAGTTGATCGACTTGAAACAACCTTAGACGACATTACTGCGCCAGATAGCGTTGAGCTACAAGTGATTACAAACCTCCCACTGTGCGGGAGGCTCAACTTATTGGATCAGTTGATCCATGTTAGACATCTCCATCAGAGCGAGTGATCCAAATCACTCCCCTGTCGACAGGAGATGTCATCGTGTGGTCCGCATCGTCCATCCGCTTCGGAGCCTTCCTCGCCCCGTACCATCCGCTCGACGCCGATCCCGCCCTGCAACTCAGACGCGACATCGACCTCATGACACACCTGGACCACCTCGGATTCGAAGAAGCGTGGATGGGTGAGCATCATTCGACCGGCGCCGAGATCGTGCCTGCCCCGGACATGTTCATCGCGGCCGCCGCAGAGCGAACCGAGCGCATCCAGTTCGGCACAGGCGTGACGTCGCTGCCCTATCACCACCCGCTGATCACGGCCGACCGCATCACTCAGCTCGATCTGCAGACCCGCGGACGGCTCATCTTCGGCACCGGCCCGGGCAAGATCCCCCTCGATGCACACATGATGGGCATCAACCCGTCGGACCAGCGTCGTCGCCAGGGCGAAGCGCTCGAGGCCATTCTCGCGTTGCTCCGCGGCGAGGTCGTCAACATGGAAACCGACTGGTTCACGTTGCGTGACGCACGCGCACAGCTGCCCACATACCGTGCGGACGGCATCGAGACCGTGACAGCGTCGACGATTTCCCCCAACGGTTCGGTGCTCGCCGGCAAGAACGGGCTCTCCCTGCTCTCACTCGCGGCGAGTTCACCCAGCGGATTCGACGCACTGGATCGCAACTGGGATGTGTACGAGAAGGTCTCGGCCGAGCACGGCCACCACGCCGACCGGGCGACGTGGCGTGTGGTCAATCCGATGTTCATCGCCGAGACCCGAGCCGAGGCCGAGCGCGCCGTGAGCCGACGGATCGGATCGATGGCCTCCTACGTGAATCGACAGACCGGCCAGAACCCGGCCTGGGCAGATACACCTGCCGGAATCATCGACCAGTGGCGCAACGACACGCTCGGCGAGTTCGGTCAGGCGATCATCGGTACGCCCGAAGATGCGATTGCTCAGATCGAGCGTCTGATCGAGAAGACAGGAGGGTTCGGCACGTTCCTGATCCTTCACGTGGACATGGCGAGCTGGGAGGACACCAAACGCAGCTACGAATTGTTCGCCTCCGAGGTGGTCCCGCACTTCCGGAAGCGGAATGTCGGACGTCAGGCGAGCATGCAGTTCGCCGAGGACAACCGCGAATACCTGATCGGCGGGCTGGTCGGAGCGATCACCAAAGCCCATACCGACTACTACGGCCAACCGGCCGAGACGGGAGCCGTGCGCGCATGAGGGCTGTCCGATTCCAACAGGGAGAATTCGCCGTCGCCGAGATGGCCGACGCGCCGCCGTTGGCACCCCATCAGATCCGCATCGACGTCGTCGCCTGCGGAATCTGCGGCAGCGACCTGAGCATGTCGAAGGACCCGTGCCGATTCGTCGAGGTCGCACACGACGGTGGCTACCCGCTCGCCACCTTCGATCCAGACGCACCCGTGGTGCTGGGTCACGAATACGCGGGCATCGTCGCCGAGACCGGTTCTGCAGTAGACGATTTCATGATCGGTGATCGGGTGGCCGGCATCGGCTTGGCCACCGACACGGCTACCGGGATCCCGACGATCATCGGTTACTCGAACGAATACCACGGTGCGTTCGGCGATCACATCGTTGTCGACGCATTCTGGGTCCGCAAGGTTCCCGACCATCTGTCACTCGAGCACGCCACACTGGCCGAACCTCTACACGTCGGCGAGATGCATCTCCAGCAGTCCGGCCTCACCTCGGCCGATTCAGCGCTCGTCGTCGGTTGCGGCACGATCGGACTGGGTGCCATCGTCGCGGCGAAAGCGAGAGGGGCACAGATCGTCATCGCGTCCGAACCCTCCCCCAAACGCCGCGAGCTCGCCAAGAAGATGGGCGCGGACATCGTCGTCGACCCCTTCACACAGGATCCGATCGAACTGTGGAATCAGATGGTCGCCGAAGGCAACCCGCTCGTGGGCCAGGCCGCGAACGGCATCCTGATCGCCTACGAATGCAGCGGCCGGGCGGGGGTCATCGGCGAACTGATGCGCACCCTGCCGTTCAACTCGCGGATTCAGGTCCTGGCTGCGCCGTTCGGCGACGAGACCATCGTTCCCGTCATCGGGCAGTTCCGAAGGATCTCGATCAACTTCGGTCATGGCCCCTACGAGAACGCGTACGACATCACCCTTGCTCGGTTGGCCGCCGGCGAGATCGACGCCGAAGCGATCATTACCGGCCGTGTCGGGCTCGACGGAGTTTCGGACGCTTTTGCGGCTCTTCGCGCACCCGACGAGCACGTGAAGATCCTCGTCCTGCCCGCTGCAGGTCGTCCGGAATAGCGGTTGGTCCTGCTCTGTTGACGTAGGGGTGCCCGAACTCGGGCACCTCTACTTCTGGCTGTGCGAGCGTCGCCTGTTGGCGTATGCGCTCCGATACCAGGACAATGGCAGGGTTGGCGTCAGCCGACAACGCGGTGCAACGCTCTGTGGCTGCTGCGTTTGTTTCACTAGGAGGCTTCCGTGACCGACGGACCGTTGATCGTCCAATCCGACAAGACGCTGCTGTTGGAGGTCGACCACGAGCGCGCCGGCGATGCCAGGCAGGCAATCGCCCCCTTCGCGGAACTCGAACGCGCCCCCGAGCACGTCCACACGTATCGCATCACTCCCCTGGCCTTGTGGAATGCCCGCGCCGCCGGACACGACGCCGAGCAGGTTGTCGACGCTCTGGTTTCGTTCTCACGATTCGCAGTTCCGCAACCGCTGCTGGTCGACATCGTCGACACGATGGCCAGGTACGGACGCTTGCAGCTGGTCAAGAGCCCGGTGCACGGCCTCATCCTGGTCAGCCTCGACCGGGCAGTCCTCACCGAGGTGATGCGACACAAGAAGATCTCACCGATGCTCGGTGAGAAGGTCGACGACGACACCGTGATTGTCCACCCGAGCGAACGCGGCCGCCTCAAGCAGATGTTGCTCAAGGTGGGCTGGCCGGCCGAGGACCTCGCCGGCTATGTGGACGGCGAAGCGCACCCGATCGATCTCGCTTTCGAAGAGGGCCACTGGGAACTGCGCGACTACCAGCAGATGGCAGCGGATTCGTTCTGGGCCGGCGGCTCGGGCGTCGTCGTGCTGCCATGTGGCGCCGGCAAGACGATGGTGGGCGCAGCAGCCATGGCAAAGGCCAAAGCCACCACACTCATCCTCGTCACAAATACCGTCGCCGGTCGTCAGTGGAAGCGTGAGCTCATCGCCCGCACGTCGTTGACCGAGGAAGAAATCGGCGAATACTCCGGCGAGCGCAAGGAGATTCGGCCGGTCACGATCGCGACCTACCAGGTGATCACGCGTCGTACGAAGGGCGAGTACAAGCACCTCGAACTTTTCGACTCCCGAGACTGGGGACTGGTGATCTACGACGAGGTCCACTTGCTGCCCGCGCCCGTCTTCCGGATGACGGCAGACCTGCAGTCGCGCCGCCGTCTCGGCCTGACCGCAACGCTGGTTCGTGAGGACGGCCGCGAAGGCGACGTCTTCTCGCTCATCGGCCCCAAGCGCTACGACGCTCCGTGGAAGGACATCGAAGCGCAGGGCTGGATCGCGCCGGCTGACTGCGTCGAGGTGCGAGTGACGATGACGGACGCCGAGCGCATGTCCTATGCCGTCGCCGAGCCGGAGGAGCGCTACAAACTGTGCTCGACGGCGCACACCAAAATTGCTGTCGTGAAGTCGATTCTGGCCAAGCACCCGGATTCACCGACCTTGGTTATCGGTGCGTATCTCGATCAGCTCGACGAACTCGGCGAAGCCCTGAACGCCCCGGTGATCAAGGGATCCACCAAGAACAAGGAACGTGAGATCCTGTTCGATCAGTTCCGCAACGGTGAGATCCAGACGCTGGTGGTGAGCAAGGTCGCGAACTTCTCGATCGACCTTCCGGAGGCGTCTGTCGCCGTGCAGGTTTCGGGAACCTTCGGATCGAGGCAGGAAGAAGCTCAGCGGCTCGGACGACTGTTGCGCCCCAAGCACGACGGCGGTCAGGCCCACTTCTATTCGGTGGTTTCCCGCGACACTCTCGATGCGGAATATGCGGCACATCGTCAGCGATTCCTCGCCGAACAGGGCTACGCCTACCGGATCACCGACGCCGATGACCTGCTCGGACCTGCAATCGGCTGAGCATTTCTGCAACACGTTGCAGAATCAAATGGACATACGTCCAGTTATCTGTAGAGTGTCCCCTGTCACAGTCGTGTCCATCGGCCGGGGGTCACCAGCACCATGCGCTCAGTTCCACGTCTACGGGGTCGGCTCGCCGGAACCATCTCGCTGCTGACTGCCGCCGTCGTCGTCGCCACGACCGGCGTCAGCGCCGCGGCACCGAGTCCTGCTCCTACCGCGCAGAACTCGGTGTACGCACTTGCGAACGGTTGCTTCGCGCTGCGCACCGAGTCTGGTGATTTCGTCCGTCGTGACGGGTCGGCGTACCTCACCGACGTAACGAAAGCCGCAGACGCCGAACCGTTCCGGCTACATGCGGCCCAGTTGGGTCGTTTCATGCTGTACGGCCCGGACGGGTCGATGCTCTCGCACGACGGCGCGGACTCGGTACTCGCCACTTCCGAAGCAACTCCCTCCACCGACTGGACCGTGATGTCCACCGGTGAATCGTTCGTTCTGACCGCGACCTCGAACGGCCGTCAACTGATCTCGCGCGATTTGATGCTCACGATGTCCGATCCCGGTGACGTTCCCGAATCTGCGTTCACGCTGATCCCGCGCGACGGCTGCGCCGACTTCCCCGAAGCGGAGGTGGGCGCAAACGGCGTTCCAGGAGAAATCGGACCGAACGGTGAAGTCACCGGATTCATCGACACACACGTGCACATGAACGCTTCCGAGTTCATGGGCGGAAACCTGCACTGCGGCCGACCTTTCGACCCTCAGGGCGTCACCGCAGCGCTCGTCGACTGCCCGGACCATCAACCCGACGGGATACCTGCGCTCCTCGAAAACGTTCTGTCGTACGGCAATCCCTTCGAAACTCACGACACCACCGGCTGGCCGAGTTTCGCCGACTGGCCGGCGCACGATTCACTGACACACGAGCAGACGTACTACAAGTGGGTCGAGCGCGCCTGGCGTGGTGGTCTGCGAATCTTCACCAATCTCTTTGTCGCCAACCGTGTGCTGTGTGAGCTGTATCCGAGTAAGCGAAATCCCTGTGACGAGATGGAGACCGTCCGGATCCAGGCGCAGCAGACACGCGAACTCCAGGACTACATCGACGCCCAGTACGGCGGTCCCGGCCGGGGTTGGTTCCGCATCGTGAGCTCCCCTGAACAGGCCAGGCAGGTGGCCGCCGACGGAAAGCTGGCCGTCACCCTCGGGGTGGAGGTGTCCGAACCCTTCGGTTGCTCTGTGCGCAACGGTATTCCGCAGTGCACCGAGGACGACATCGACCGCGGCCTGGACGAGTTGTACGACCTCGGTGTTCGGCAGATGATCGTCACGCACAAGTTCGACAACGCCCTCGGCGGTGCCCGTTTCGACGGCGGCGTCACCGGAGTGGCCGTCAATATCGGCAACTACCTGGGCACCGGGGAGTTCTGGCAGTCGGAACCATGCACCGGCGTTGCCGAGGACAATGTGCTGCCCACCAAGGTCGACGGCGCACAGAATCTTCTCGCGGTACTCCCACCCGGAGTGACGCTTCCGGTGTACCCCTCTGGTCCGCAATGCAATTCGCACGGCCTGACCGACCTCGGCGCATACACGATCCGAGGTTTGATGGACCGAGGGATGATCGTGGACATCGATCACATGAGCGTCAAGACCGCCGAAGCAGCCCTCGACATTCTCGAAGCAGCGAACTATTCCGGTGTTGTTTCCAGTCACAGCTGGAGCGACCCGAGCCTCTACAAGCGGATCTACGCGCTCGGCGGATTTGTCGCCCTGTACGCCGGGCAACTGGACGCATCGGACGACAAGCCCGAGGAGCGTGGGTTCATCGACCAGTGGCGCGACGCACGGGCAATGCGAAGCGAGAACTACTACTTCGGTTTCGGCTACGGCGCAGACACCAACGGCTTCGGGCCGCAAGCCGCACCGCGCGGTGACGCCGCCGAAAATCCGCTCCAATATCCGTACACCGCCTTCGACGGCACCGTCATGGACCAGCAGCGCGCCGGCACCAGGGTTTTCGACGTGAACACCGACGGTGTTGCCCAGTACGGGATGATTCCCGACTGGATCGCGGACATGCGTATTGCTGCGGGCGCCGACGGTGACACGATCATCGAGGACATGAGCCGTGGCGCCGAGGCTTACCTGCAGATGTGGGAGCGCGCGCGAAACTAGCTACGCTGGTGGACGGCTCCCGGGAGATCGGGGGCCGGTCCTAGATCGTCCGGCACCACCCGAAGGATTTTTTCGTGGCTGACTTCCAGTTCACCGTCGACAAGGCCCACGCCAAGTCGGTCAACGACACACTGGCCGACGTACGCCGCCTGCAGATTTCTGCGGTGATCTTCGCGATCGTCCTCGCCGCGGTCGGAGCCTGGCTGATCAGCATGGGTGAGGTGTGGTCCATCATCATCGGCGCGGTCCTCGCCATCGGTGCGGCCAGTTCACTGTGGGTCGCCTTGTGGGCACCTCGCAAGGTGGGAAGCGTCGAATCTCTGTATGCGGACAACCCACTGGTTCCCGCGATCGTCACCGAGGTTCACCCTCGAGCGGCGACCCTGACGGCACTGATCGACATCGCGAAGCCGGCGGCCGGAGCACCGAAGTACGCGCTCGTCAGCCGCAATGTTCGACTCAATCCGAAGTGGCGAGTCGGCGACCGCATTCCGTCGGTGGCACTGCGTTCGGATCGTTCCACCCGCAGCAAGGCTGACACGTGGCAGATGGTCAGCCCCATGCCGATCGAGTGGGGAACCAAGGACTCGGCAGTGCTGGCACGCGCGATCGCAGCTGTCAGTGCGAGCGAGTGGAACTTCCTGCAGAGCCGGATCCCCGACTCCGAAGAAGTTCGCACCCACCCCGATCGCCGGGTTCTGATCAACCCGGCCGATCTTCCTGACTCCCTGCGCTAGCCCTAACGGTTACGCAAGCGCGGGCAGCACTTCCTTCTCGAACATCTCGATTCCCGACGTGTCGTACGCGGCCTCGGGGAAGTAGAAGATTCCGTACTCGAGTCCCTGCGCCTTGAGCGCCGACAGGTTCTCGATGATCTGCTCGGGTGTACCTACGGCAGGCATTCCGCGGAACGCATCGAGCGACGCATCGGCGGCAGCTTCGCCGACCAACGGCGTCAGTCTGTCCTTCAGTGTCTCCAACCGCTGAGCCACCTCGGATTCCGTCGCGCCGATGGCCACGTTGTAGTTGGCCGAACGGACGATGGCGTCGAAATCGGTACCGACGGTGTCGCAGTGCTTCTTCAGGATCTCGGACTTGTGCGCGAAGCCGGCCGGGGTGCCGTCGAAGTTTGTGTACTGCGCGTACTTGGCCGCGATCTTGAGTGTGACCTTCTCGCCGCCACCGGCAACCCAGATGGGAATTCCGCCCTCTTGCAACGGAAGTGGACGGCACAGCGCTCCGTCGACCTGGTAGTACTTGCCGTCGAGCGTCGAGCTGCCGGTCGACCACGCCTGCTGCATGATCTGGATTCCTTCGTCGAGGCGGCCCAGACGCTCACCGGCAGAGGGGAAACCGTAGCCGTACGCGCGCCACTCCTGCTCGTACCAACCGCCGCCGATGCCCATCTCGACGCGTCCACCCGTGATCAGGTCGGTGGTCGCGGCGACCTTGGCGAGGTACGCCGGGTTTCGGTAACTCATGGCGGTACACATCTGGCCCAGTCGGATACGCGAGGTCGACGCACCGAGTGCGGCCATCAACGTCCACGCCTCGTGAGTCGCTTCTTCCGTCGGTTGGGGAACGGTGTGAAAGTGGTCGTAGACCCACACCGACTCCCACGGCCCTGCCTCCGCGCGCAGCGTGAAGTCTCGCATCACCTCCCACTGCTTCGCGGGGTCGATGCCGACCAGGTCCAGACGCCAGCCTTGAGGTACGAACAGTCCGAATCGCATGTAGCGAGCCTACCTACAGTTTCCCGACGCGCGACCGGGGTGACACCCGCGGAGAATAGACCGGAATGAAGCGGAACATCATCGCCGCGCCGGCGAACGAAGTCGCGCCCAGTGCGGCAAATGCCCACCCGAGCGGGAACACCGCGGCGAGAAGACCGATCGCGAGCGGCCCACCGAACATGCCCGTGTCGTGCGTCAATCGCCATGCAGCGAGGAACTCGGCGCGCTCTTCGGGCGGGGCGATATCAGCGCCGAGAGTCATGATCACGCCGTTGCCCAGTCCGTTGCCGATCCCCATCACGACAGCGACCACGGTCAATCCCACTGCACCCGTCGAAAACGGCAACATCAGGTACGACACACCGATCACCGTCAGCGAAGGCACCGCGACCAACCTACGGCCGTATCGGTCCATGATGTGTCCGGCCGGATACGAGCACAGCAGGTCCACGGCCGCACCGATACCGAAGATCACACTCACCTGGGCTGCATCCAACCCGAGGTGCAATGCCCACAATGGAAGAACGGCCTCACGCGAAGCGCGGGCGGCGCCCATCAGAAGGGAGCCTGTCCCGAGCGTCGACAGAGCGGCACGATGACGGCGAAGGATCTCCGGGAGGGTGACGTGCCCGTGATCGCTGTTGCCCGCCTGCACCTTTCGTGGCGGGTCGGGAACGCGGGCCATCAGCGCCCCGGCGAGCACGACGCCCACCAACTGGACGAGGAATCCTCCGCGCGCTCCCACCAGGAGAATCACGCCGGCACCGATGAGCGGTCCCAGGAAGAAACCCAACCGCCACATCGCGGCGAACGACGACATTGCTCGGGCCCGAAGACCGAGTGGCACGGTCTCGGCGAGGTAGCTCTGCCGCGCAAGGCCCCACACCGCATTCGCCAGTCCGGTCAACAGTGCGCCGATACCGAGCATCCACGGAGTCTGTGCAAGCAGACAGATCACCACTCCTGTTGCACCCAAAGAACTTCCGCCGATGATCGACCTGCGCTCACCGAAACGCGACACTATCCGGCCGGCAGGGAGGTCACCGAGTACGGCACCCAAGCCACCGAGCGCAACGATCAGGCCGGCGACGGCGACCGATGCGCCCAGGTCGCGCGCGGTGACGGCCATGATGGGGGCAGCCGCACCCTGCCCGATCCCGAAGATAGCCGCCGGCACGAAAACCGTTGTGACCAGTGGCTTGAGTCCGGCAATCGCCGGCTGTTCCTTGGGCAGTGTTTCCGTCACGCGCTCACTTCTGCCGCGTCAGCGGCCCGCGAGAACCGGTTCGCCGGACGATCGAGGCCGTAGTGGCCCCGCAGGGTCGATTCGGTGTACTCGGTTCGGAAGAGCCCACGCGCCTGCAGAATCGGCACGACCCGGTCGACGAACACCTCGAGCCCTCCGGGCAGATAGGGCGGCATGATGTTGAAGCCGTCCGCTGCGCCCTTGTCGAACCATGCGGTCAACTCGTCCGCGACCTGCTCCGGTGTCCCTGCAAATGTCCGATGCCCACGGCCACCGCCGAGTTTGCCGATCAATTCACGGACGGTGAGGTTTTCGCTCTCTGCAAGATCTTTGACGAGTTGGTATCGACTCTTGTTCCCTTGGATGCGATCGATGTCCGGCAACGGTGGCAGCGGGGCATCCAGAGAATGCTCGGTGAGATCGACACCCACCATGTTCGAGAGTTGGCGCAGCGAATACTCCGGAGAGATCAGGTCCGTGAACGACTGCTCCAGAGCCTTCGCTTCTTCTTCCGTATCCGCGATGAAGGGCACGATGCCCGGCAGTACCTTGATCTCGTCGGGACTACGCCCGTACTTGATCAGCCGCGCTTTGAGATCGTTGTAGAAATCCTGCCCCTGCTCGAGTGTTCGTTGAGCGGTGAACACGGCTTCGGCATACCTCGCCGCGAAATCCTTACCGCTCTCGGAGGAACCGGCCTGTACAAGCAGCGGACGTCCCTGTGGAGACCTCGGCGAATTGAGCGGGCCAGCCACCGTGAATCGTTGACCGTCATGGTCGATGCGATGGACACGATCAGGATCGGCGAAGATTCCGGTCTCTTCGTCCAGGACAACTGCCCCCTCTTCCCAGCTGTCCCAGAGTCCGAGCGTCACGTCGAGAAACTCCTCGGCGCGCTCGTAACGACCGCTGTGCGTCGGTACCGCATCGAGGCCGAAGTTCGCGGCCTCGTCGGCGCCGGCCGACGTCACGATGTTCCACCCGCCTCGTCCGCCACTGATGTGATCGAGGGAAGCGAACTTCCTTGCAAGAGTGTACGGATCGCTGTAACTGGTCGACGCGGTTGCAATCAACCCCACCTTCTCGGTGGCCGCAGCGATCGCCGACAGCAAGGTGACGGGTTCGAAGATCGCCTGAGTGTTGTATTTGACCCGCGGGCCGACTGCTAGACCGTCGGCGAAGAACACCGAGTCCAGCTTGCCACGCTCGGCGATTCTCCCCAGTTCCTGGAAGTGCTTGACGTCCAGAAGGTTGGCCGCATTTGTGCGTGGGTGGCGCCACGCCGCCTCATGATGGCCGACGCCCATCAGGAAGGCGTTCAGATGAAATTGTCGTTCGGACATGAGTTCGCAGAATCTTTCCGTGAAAGTGTGGTCAGGTGGTGACGCGCCAGCGCGAGAGCCGACGTTCGATCAGGACCAGAATCGCGTTGATTGTCAGACCCAACAACGAGATCGCGACGATGCCCGCATACATGTTCGGGATCTGGAAGTTGAGTTGGGAAGCGGTGATCAGATACCCGAGACCGGCTTTGGCCCCGACCATTTCGGCGGCGATCAGCACGAGAATCGACGACGCGGCGGCCATGCGGATACCCGTGAAGATCGTGGGAACCGCGGCGGGCAGAACCACCTTCTGGAACAGCCGAATCGAGGAGAACCCCAGCGAGGCAGCGGACTTGATCAGCAGGGGGTCCACTGTTCGCACACCGGAGATCGTGTTGAGCAGAATCGGGAAGGTGCAGGCGTAGATCACCAGGGCGATCTTCGATTCCTCACCGATTCCGAGAATCAGCACGAAGACGGGAAGCAGAGCCAAGGCTGCTGTGTTGCGGAACAATTCGAGAATCGGGTTGAGGAAGTCGGAGACCGGGCGGTACCAGGCGATCGCGATTCCCAACGGAATCGCGATCGCAATGGCCACGAAGAATCCGGTCAGCGCACGCGTCAGACTGGCCGAAACATGCTCTTGCAATTGTCCGTTCTCGGCGAGAGTGAAGAATGCGGACACAACTTCGGTGAAGGGCGGGAGGAAGACCTTGTCCACCAGCCCGAGCCGAGGTGCCGCTTCCCAGATCCCGAGGAAGATCGCGATCGCAATCGACGGCTTGGCAATCCGCCAGGCGGTGGAACCAATGTAGCGCGCCGCCTTGCCGCCGGCCTGGCTCCGCTGCGCAATATCAGGTGTTTTGTCGGGCAACGGTTTCGGGTCGACGACCACCTCCGGCGTCGCCAATGCGCTAGACATGTGCAACCTCCTTGGCAGGATCGAGTTCGCCGGCCCGAGCGCGCTCGACTTCACCGTGCAGCAGCGTCCAGATCCGGTGCCGGAACACACGGAACTCCTCACCTGATCGCACGTCGTCGCCGGACCGGTCGATGTCGATGTCGACGATCGTCTTGACGCGCCCCGGGCGCGAAGTCAGTACTGCAACACGTTGCCCGAGGTAGATGGCCTCGTCGATTCCGTGGGTGATGAACAGGATGGTCTTGCCGGTGGCCTTCCAGATGCGCAGAAGCTCGTCCTGCAGCGACTCTCGCGTCTGTGCGTCCAGCGCAGCAAATGGTTCGTCCATCAGCAACACTTCGGGATCGAAGGCCAAGCTGCGGGCGATCGCGACTCGCTGCTTCATTCCACCGGACAACTCGTGCGGATAGCGATCCGCGAAACCTTGCAGACCGACCAGTTCGAGGTAATGCTCGGCGAGTTCGCGTCGCTCGCTCTTCTTCACGCCCTTCGCCTCGAGTCCGAACTCGATATTGTGACGTGCAGTTCGCCATGGAAGTAGCGCGTATTGCTGGAAGACGATTCCCCGATCCAAGCCTGGGCCCGTGATCTGCTTGCCGTCCAGAAGGATTCGACCGGACGTGGGTGAACTGAGTCCTCCGAGGAGGTCCAGCAGAGTCGACTTGCCGCAACCACTCGGCCCGACGAGGACCAGGAACTCCCCCGGCGCCACGTCGATGTTGATGTCCTCGACCGCGGTGAAAACTTCGTCGGTCCCACGAATGTCGAACTGTTTGGTGACGTGCTCGAGCCGTAGTTTCGGTTCTGTGCTCATTTTGCTGCCTCCAGTGCCTGTCCGTCAGCGCCGCTGTCGGGTGAATACGTTCCGTTGGCGTACGGGTTGAATTCGTTGGTGTAGATGTCCGACGGCTTCAACTTTCCTTCTTCGAGTTCACCGTTACGGGTGAGCCAGTCGATCCACGTGCTGATCTCGGTATCGGTGATGGTTCCGCCGGGACCGGCAACTCCTGGGCTCTTCCAGTAGCTGATGAGCTTGG
This sequence comes from Rhodococcus sp. APC 3903, assembly GCF_030407755.1. NCBI lineage: Bacteria > Bacillati > Actinomycetota > Actinomycetes > Mycobacteriales > Nocardiaceae > Rhodococcus > Rhodococcus sp. APC 3903. The sequence goes on along the minus strand of NZ_JASDCV010000001.1, from coordinate 230,722 downwards.
TGTCCTCGTTGCGTCCGCGGCTGTTGATGATCGACGTCAGCTTCGCGATCACTTCTTCTCGTGGGTGCGTCTGGGTCCAGCGAATGGCCCGTGCTGTTCCCTGTACGAAATCGGCGACCGCCTCCTTGTTCTGCGCGATGTAGTCGTCACGGAACACCAACGTGCCGTAGGTGAACGAGCCGAACAGCGATTCGTCGGTGAACAGCTCGCGAAGACCACCGCGTTCGAGCGCTGAGTCACGGAAGACCGAGCCGAGGGTGGCGACATCGATCTGTCCCTGCCGCAGCGCCTGTTCCGTGTTGACCGGCGGAACGACGATCAATTCAACCTGCTTGATCTCGTCAGGCGTAAGTCCCTGCCGCGCAAGCCATTCACGGACGACGAACTCGTGGTGCGCACCAAGGGTGTTCATCCCGACCTTCTTGCCGATCAAGTCCTTCGCCGACTTGATCGGACTGTCGTCGAGTACGTAGTACCCGTTGAAGCTCTCCTTGTCGGAGCCGTAGTACCCGATGACCGAGGTGATCGGTGAACCCGCGGAAGCCAACTTCACCACCGCACCGTTGAACGCTCCGCCGAACTCGGTTTGACCAGTCGCTGCGTTCTGAATGCTCTGAGGGCCGCTGGTCGTATCGCCGATCCAGTTGAGCTCCACGTCGTTGAAGTAACCGAGGTCAGCGGCCAGTTCGGGGTAGATGACCTGTCCGGTGCTGCCCTCGTACCGCAGGACGGTCTTGCCGTCGGCGGTCTTGACGACTTCGTCGGAGGAGCCCGAGCAGGCAACGGCAAGGCTGGACAGAGTGACAAAGGCGACGGCCGCGGCTACCGAGCGCGCGAAACGAGGGCGAATCATGAAGTTGCTTCCTGTAGAAGATGATTGGTTCAGTTCTCGGCTACACCTGTCCGGAGCGCCGTATGCGGCGCTCGGCACAGGCAGGTGTGGGGAATGTCAGTTCAACGACAACAGTTGAGCGACATGAGCGGGAAAGACCGAAACACGTGAGACTCCAATGAATGTGAAGACAGAATCGAGCCGTTAGCAGTGCCGAAACCATACGTCGGCACCCACTACCTGGGTCAACGGTTACATTCATGCCGGATTTAATGTGTGAGGTCCGTATCATGAGGGCATGCTTTCGCCGACGACTGCGCAGGACTTCGAGCAACACCGTGGCCACCTGACGTCGGTGGCCGACCGTCTCACCGGAAGTTTCAGCGACGCTCAGGATGCGGTGCAGGAGGCATGGATACGCTTGCAAGTCGCACAATCGAGACAAGGAAGCGACCTCGAGATCCGGGAGCTGCGCGGATGGCTCACCACTGTTGTCGGTCGGATCTGCCTCGATCATCTCAAATCGGCCGCAGTCAGAAGAGAAAGCTATGTCGGACAGTGGCTTCCGGAGCCGATCGTCACGCCCGTCGACGCCACCGCGGGCACACCCTCAGCGACACCCGATCCGCTGGAGTACGTCGTGACGCAGGAACAGAATCGTTTTGCGGCCCTCGTCGTCCTGGACACCCTTACTCCCGCTCAGCGCGTTGCCTTCGTCCTGCATGACGGCTTCGACGTGCCCTTCGCCGAGGTTGCGCGCATCCTCGACATCGAAGTAGCCACTGCCCGTCAGTTGGCCTCGCGGGCCCGTAAAGCCGCAGCGTCGGCGCCGGTCCCGGTCAGTAGCGAGGAGCATGCTGCCGCCGTCGAGCGATTGGTGACGGCTATCGCGAGTGGAGATCTGAACGCCGTGATCGATGCACTCGATCCCGATGCCGTCCTGATCGGTGACGCAGGCGGAACGACCCGCACGGCTGTCAACATTGTGCGCGGCAGCGATCGTGTAGCGCGGTTCTACCTGGGATTGGCCCGCAAGTACGGACCGGCAGCGGTGTTCTCGATGTCACCGGTTCTCGTCAACGGACGGCTCGGCGGTGTATTCGCCGGCTCACCAGGGGATGACCAGTACCCGCAGTTCGCCGCTCGCGTTGCCGGCTTCACGGTCCGCGACGGAGTTGTGAGCGCAGCCTACGATATTGCGAATCCAGCCAAGTTCAGCGCTGTGCCGATGCTCGATCACACCGAACCCGAACGCAAGTAACGAGACTCCCATTCCTCGAGGTGTGATCTGGACACCTGCGTTCCGAACCACAGTCGGTGCAGTACATCCGATCCCAGATGATGCAATTCGGTGTGCGTCCTCCACTGCTGCGACGCCCACTCGGGTTCGTTGTGGGCGGCGTCGATCCCGGCCATCGCGCTACCTCGCAGTTCGAAGTCCAGGTCCCGTCGAAGCTCCGAAAGCTCCGACCAATTCGCCTGTGGTGCATAGTGCCTCGCGCGGATTTCGGTCAGCAGCTTGAACAGGACGCTACTCGCCCGTTCGTCGACCCAGATCAGAGTGCGTCGATGCGCACCGCGCCCCACCGTCCACAGGACCACCAACGCCACGACGACGCCGATTGCAGTCTCGAGCATGCGGCTGAGGATCAGATGTTGGACGGTCCCGTGCGCACCACCGGCCGCGCCGAGGAGAATCGCGAGGGCGGTGATGAAGATGACGGCTATCCCGTAATTCCGCACCAGGAACAGCTCGATCCCGGCCATCAGGACTGCAAGTACCGCCACCAACCACAGACCGGTCGGACTCCAGGCGTAGATGGCACCCAACAGAATCAACCCGAGGACGGTTCCGCCGATGCGGTGAATTCCGCGATAGGTGCCCAGTATTCGATCCGGTCCTTGATGAAGGACCATCGCCGCGGCGATCACCGCCCAGTCTGGGCGATCGATGCCGAGCAGGACGGTGAGGGTTCCCGCGGCCATGCAGGCAATGGACAGCCGAAGTGCCGTGACCGACGCTCGGCTGGACGGATTGCAGGCGCGGAGGAACCGATATCGGATCGTCGGATCGGGCAGAGGCGGGTGAGCCCCGACCTCGTCGACGTCGAACGCGGGGTCCGCCATGAGCTCCGGATCGTGGTCGTCGGAGATCGCTCTGGCCATCGAGATCTGCGCTCGTTCGAGTTCACGGGTCAACGGATGGTCTTTCCCGACGATTGCGCCGCGGTAAAGGCACTGCCACGCGTCGTGCAGCCGAAGTGCTGCAGCGTGGCGTTTGTCTCGCGTGAGTTCGGGTGGGGCGTACGCCGCCTGAGCGTCCGTGTACTCCGCAACGGCCGATACGGCTGCCTGTACAGCGCTGCGTTCGACAGCTCTCGGTGCCCACAGGATTCCCGTCATCGAGACGACCACCGCGCTGATCCCACCGATTGCCGTCCACATCGCGACCTCGACCGGCGGCTGGCCGGGAGTGGCGATCACGGAGCTGATCTCGGTGGTGAGCAACAGAAAGAACGCGCCCGGTGGACCCAATCGAAGCGCGTCGACGGTGAAGGCGCAGGTCGACACCACGACGGCCATGATCAGCACGACAAAGACGAGCAGCACCGTCGGCGCTCCCTCGGCGATGGCTCGGTGGACGGGCTCACCCACTGATGCCCCGATGAAGGACAGGATCGTCAGCGCCGTCGCGGCGATACCGACTGCCTTCCACCTGCTCCGGTACGGACGACCCTCACCGTAGATCGATGCAAATGCGCCGAGGCCGACCAGGAGCGACGCAGACCCGAATCCGAGCAGTGTGGCGATGGCCGCCGGAATCGCCAGGGCGAGGGCGACGCGAACTGCTCCGGGGTACCGGTTTCCCACCGGTGGCAATCCGAACAGGACGCTGCGCGCCGGCCGCGGAGCCGGGAGGTTGGACTCGTGACCCGCTGATGTTTCTTCGGGGTCCACTGCCCATCCTTCGCGCCGGCCTGTTCGTGTCTGTGTCGTCCCATTCTTGCGGGCGGCCGACGTGGAATTCGAGGCGGGTCCGGAGGTCGATTCGACCACCCCGTTATTGACACTCTGTCAACAGTGTGGATGATAGGTGGAGTCGGATCCGCTCGCGGGTCGCACTTCATCGATCGGGAGAATCACGATGACGCAAGGATCTACCGCAACCCGAACCACCGAACGCCGGTCCCCGTGGATGGACGACGAATTGGAGGCCGTGGCCGACCTGGCAAGGAACTTCTTCGCCAAACACGTCACACCGCATCAGAAACGCTTCGCGTCCCAGGGTTTTCCCGACAAATCCGCATATCGGGAACTCGGGACGCTCGGGCTCGCCGGCATGTCGATCCCCACCGAGTACGGCGGCGGAGGAGGAACGTTTGCGCACGACGCCGTGCTGTTCCACGAGCAGGTCATGGCGGGTGATCATTCACTCCAACTCGGCGTGCACTCGGGAATCGTGCCGCACTACCTCAATGCCTACGCCGATCACGAGCACAAACTGCGCTGGCTACCGAAGCTGGTGAGTGGCGAGTGGGTGGGCGCAATCGCCATGACCGAGCCCGGCACCGGATCCGACTTGCAGAACATCACCACCCGCGCCGTCCGCGACGGTGACGACTACCTGATCAGCGGCGCAAAGACATTCATCTCCAACGGTCGCAATTGTGATCTGGTGATCATTGCCGCCAAGACCGATCCCGGCCTCGGAGCGCGTGGAGTGTCGCTCATCGTGGCCGAGGTCGATGACAACACACCGGGTTTCGAGCGCGGGCGAATACTCGAGAAGGTCGGACAGAAGGGCCAGGACACCACCGAGCTGTTCTTCGACCGCTTGCGGGTGCCTGCAACAAACCTGCTCGGGGACCGCGAAGGCACAGGGTTTGCCCAGCTGATGCAGCAGCTACTGCCCGAACGATTGATCTGCGGAGTTGCAGCCACTGCGGCAATGGAGCGTGCCGTCGCCCTCACCGTCGAGTACACCAAATCCCGAAACATGTTCGGGCAAACGCTCTTCGACCTGCAGAACACCCGCTTCGAACTTGCCGAGTGTGCGTCCATCGCTCGTATCTCACGAACGTTCATCGACGACTGCATCGTCAAATACCTTGCCGGGCAACTCGATGCGACTACCGCCGCGATGGCCAAGTACTGGCTCACCGATCAGCAGTGCGCCGTGATCGACCGCTGCGTGCAACTACACGGCGGGTACGGCTACATACTCGAATATCCCATCGCTCAGATGTACGCCGACGCTCGTATTCAGCGAATCTACGCCGGATCGAACGAAGTCATGAAAGACCTCGTGGCGAGATCACTCTGAGCAATCAGGAATCCGCCTCGCACGCCGGCAGAACGTCACGCACGATGGCGAGCAAACTGTGTACCAGCAGAAGGTGCACCTGTTCGCGGTCGAGCGCTCCCGTCACCAACCACTGCTTACTGGCGGCCTTGGCCAATCCTCCGTACGCCACGATCATCGAATGAACAGCAGCCTCGCTGCCTTCACTCGGTCGAATCTCGAGCGCATCCATCATGCGTCGCGCAGCAACGTCGTCAGCGTCCTGCAGGATCCGGTCCATCTCGGGGTCACGGCGGAGGTCGTCGGACATGACAGTCGAGATCCACATGTCGCGATGACGCCAGGCGACGTCGAGCCACCGATCGATCACGGCGCCGATCCGCTTCTCCTGGCTCGCCGATCGCGGAATGCGGTCCACCGCCACTTCGGGAATGAAGACGAATCGCCGCACGACGTCGAGGTACAACTCCCGCTTGGAGCCGAAGTAATGATTGAGCAGCGGACGACCGACCCCGGCCGCCTTGGCCAACTCGGTCATCGAGACGTCGGCAAAAGACTTCTCCTCGAAAACCTTTGCCGCGCTGACAATGATCTGCTCACGCCGGTCTTCAGGACCGAGACGCTTTCCGCCTGTGGCCGACGCGGACGTCATTCTTTTCTCGCGGGCGTGCTGTTGACCGTCGCCTGCGCTTCGACCATGAGCGAAATGTGTTCCACCAAACGCTTTCGAGAGATCTTGGAGGACGGGGTGTGCGCCTGATAGATGAACGCGAGGGCACCGAACAGCCCCACCGAATTGAGTTCGGAGTTCGCGGAGTCGGTTGCCTCGCCGCCGTACATCAGCTCGAGCGACGCGGAGATCGGATTGGTGAACTCCGCCATCAATTCTCGCCCTCGATCCCACAGCGCAGGTTCCGCCTGGGATTCGACGAACATGATGCGTCCACGGCGCGGATCCTTGAATACGTAGGTGGTGAAGGCCTTCACCACGTGACGGATCAGGGCCGACGGTTCGGAAGGCGCCGCCTCGAGAGCGTCCAGAATAGTGTCGCGTGCCCCGAGAACGACCTCGTCGAGCACGGCGACCAGCAGTTCGTCACGATTGGCGAAGCTCTCGTAGAAGTACCGTTCGGTCAGCGCAGCCTCGCGGCAGGTCGCACGCATGGTCGCGGCGGCCGCACCCTCGGTGCCCATGATCTGCAACCCGGCTTCGATCAGCTGTGCCCGGCGCGCGGCGCGGCGATCTTCTGGTTCCTGCCCACGCCACCTGCGCGGGCCGGTGCGCCGAGCCTCGGTATCCGTCATGTCCCCATGTTCTCACTGACCGGCAGTGCTCTCGACCTCAGGTTATCGCGGCGACCTCGGCAAGCGAACTGACATCGCACGATGTCAATCAATTCAATTCTGACATCAATCGCTGTTGACATCACTTGATGTCAGACTTACTCTTCGTTCAGTTGTTCACGCACCAATCAGGAGGCGTCACACATGGTCGACATCGACCCAACCTCGGGGCCATCGGCCGGTGACGAGGAAACTCGAACTCGCCGAACACGAGTCGTCGTCATCGGAGCCGGTTTCGGCGGCATCGGAACGGCTGTCCGCTTGAAGCAGTCCGGGATCGACGACTTCGTCGTTCTGGAACGTGCCGCGGAGCCCGGGGGGACCTGGCAGGTCAATACCTACCCCGGTGCACAGTGCGACATCCCGTCGATTCTGTACTCGTTCTCGTTTGCGCCCAATCCGAACTGGACGCGGCTGTATCCGCTACAGCCCGAGATCTACGACTATCTCCGGGATTGCGTCCATCGCTTCGGACTGGCCGGTCATTTCCACTGCAACCAGGACGTGACAGAAGCTTCGTGGGACGAGCAAGCCCAGATCTGGCGGGTACACACTGCGGAAACCGTCTGGGAGGCACAGTTCCTGGTCGCGGCCACCGGCCCGTTCAGTGCCCCCGCCACACCCGACCTTCCCGGGCTCGAATCGTTTCGTGGTCAGATGTTCCACACCGCGGACTGGAACCACGACCACGACCTTCGCGGTGAGCGGATAGCCGTGGTCGGCACCGGCGCCTCTGCGGTGCAGATCATCCCCAGACTGCAACCGCTCGCGGACACGTTGACCGTGTTCCAGCGGACACCGACGTGGATCCTGCCGCATCCGGATCAGCCGATGACCGGCTGGCCAAGCGCTCTCTTCGAGCGGGTGCCGCTCACCCAACGACTGGCACGCAAGGGACTCGACCTGCTTCAAGAAGCCCTGGTACCCGGATTCGTGTACAAGCCGTCACTGCTCAAAGGGCTGGCCGCACTCGGCCGAGCACACCTTCGCCGGCAGGTGCGGGACCCGGATCTTCGCGCAAAGCTGCTCCCCCACTACGCATTCGGATGCAAGCGTCCGACGTTCTCGAACACCTACTATCCCGCGCTGGCGTCACCCAATGTGGAGGTGGTGACGGACGGAATCGTCGAGGTGCAGGAGCGCGGAGTTCTCACCGCGGATGGCGCCTTCCGGGAAGTCGACACCATAGTCATGGGAACCGGCTTTCGGATGGGAGACAACCCGTCTTTCGACATCATCCGAGGCCAGGACGGCCGCAGCCTCGCGCAGACGTGGAACGGCAGTGCCGAGGCCTTCCTCGGCACCACTATCAGCGGTTTTCCGAACTTCTTCATGATCCTCGGCCCCAATTCCGTGGTCTACACCTCGCAGGTCGTCACGATCGAAGCCCAGGTCGAGTACATCGTGAGCTGCATTCTTCAAATGGACGAGCGCGGCATCGGCAGCATCGACGTCCGCGCAGACGTGCAACGCGAGTTCGTACGCGCGACAGACCGCCGACTCGCCACCAGCGTGTGGAACGCCGGCGGGTGCAGTAGTTACTACCTCGTCGACGGCGGCCGCAACTACACCTTCTATCCCGGATTCAACCGATCATTCCGCGCCAGGACCAAACGAGCCGACCTCGCTCACTACGCGCAGGTACAACCCGTCTCGTCCGCAGCACTCACCGCTGCTCGAGAAACCGTGAGGAGCCGATAATGCTCGGCATCAACGCCTTCCGAGGCACACCCGTCGTCGCACCGTCCGGCGCTCGCCGCTACACAGACGAAGCACATGCGATCGCCGCGCGGGACGTCGAATTCGACTGGGACGGCGTACCACTGCATTACGTGCCGAACGAACCGATGGTCACCCACGTCATCAACTTCATGCATCTCGTGTTGCCCGAGGGAGAGCGGGCCATGTCAGCAACGCTCGCCGAAGCACTCCCGCTCATCGAGGACACCCGCCTGCACGAAGAGGTGGTGGGATTCGTCGGCCAGGAAGCAACACACGCGTCGTCGCACAAAGGTGCACGCGAACACCTTGCGGACCTCGGCATGGACATGAAACCGATGTCACGCCGGATGGACTGGCTCGTGGACAAGATATTGGGCGACAAAGGATTGACCGGAAAAGCCAAGCACGCCTGGCTCTGTGAACGTCTCGGCTTGTTTGCCGCCATGGAGCACTACACGGCAGTGGTCGGGGAATGGCTGCTCACCGATCCCGCCCTCGAAGATGCCGGCATGCACCCGATGATGCTCGACATGGTCAAGTGGCACGGCGCCGAGGAAGTCGAACACCGCAACGTAGCCTTCGACGCCTACATGTACGTGGACGGCAGCTACGCCAGACGTGTTCGCACGGCGCTGCTGGCCAGCTTCACGTTGTTCGTGCTGTTCATCGCCTCGATGAACTACCTGTTCCGACAGGACCCGTCCACGACGAAGGGCCGACTGTGGCCTCTCCAACTGATAAGCGCCACCCGTCGTGGCCTGGTACCCAACATGAAATTCCTGATCACCGAGATTCCTCCGTATCTGCGGCCGAGCTTCCATCCTTCCCAGATCGGGGACATGGACGTCGCCATGCGTTACCTCGCTCGCTCGCCTGCTGCCAATCGTTCTTCCGAAGCGAGCGCAGGATGAACAAGACGACTGCCGACAGTTCCCACGACGCACCCGACTTCACACCGACCCGGTCGTTGAGGTTTGCCGCGCAAGCCACCGGCGCATACCGCCGAATCTTTGCAGCAAGTCCAGCAGCGCACATACTTTCGCGCCCCAGCCCGGTCCGCTACAGCGGGTTCGACATGACTCTGGACGTGAAGTCCGTCCGGTCAGAGTGCGACGACGTCCTGAGTGTCACCTTGACCCCGAGGGAAGGAATCACCCTTCCGTCGTGGATTCCCGGCGCCCACCTCGACATCTTTCTCCCCTCGGGAAGGCAACGACAGTATTCGCTGTGCGGCGACCCCGACGACTTGTCCTCGTATCGGATCGCCGTCCGGAGGATCGACGAGGGTGGGGGCGGCTCGCGCGAGATACACGAGTCGCTGAAACCCGGCATGGTTGTGGACGTCCGAGGGCCACGCAATGCATTTCCGTTTGTCGCTGCTCCGTCGTACCTCTTCGTTGCGGGCGGAATCGGGATCACTCCGCTCCTTCCCATGGTGCAACGTTGTCACCGCCGCGGAATCCCGTGGCGTTTGGATTATCTCGGACGAACTCGGACGGCCATGCCATTTCTCGACGAGATCGAGGAATACTCCAGCGGCCGGGTAACCATCCGACCGGACGACGAGTTGGGCCCGACGGATATCGAAACACTGGTCGCTGCTGCGGATCCCGGTGCCGCGGTGTACACGTGCGGACCGGCGCCGCTGATGAACATGGTGCGCGCGGCGACCTTCGCCGGCAATCCGACCGGATCGGTGCACAGCGAGAGGTTCTCCCCACTCCCGGTAGTCGACGGCAAGGAGTTCACGGTGCATCTGGCGCGCACCGGTCTCACCGTCGATGTGGGCGAGTCCGAAAGTGCTTTGGCTGCGATACGACGTGCACTTCCCGGAGTCGCGTATTCCTGCCAACAGGGCTTCTGCGGTACGTGCAAGGTTCGGGTGCTCTCGGGGAGCGTCGATCATCGAGACACCTTGCTCACCGAATCCGAACGTACAGATTCGATGTTGACCTGTCGATCACGTTCCACCGGTGCTTCTTTGGTGGTGGACCTGTGAGGGGAAAATTCTCTCTTGCGGCAGCCGACGCAGACTTCGTCCGATCCGCGCCGCTGGTGATCACTCACCGGATCGAATCCGAAGCGACGTGCGAAAGCTTGTGGCAGACGTTGACCGCGGACGGAGCGCTCACGTCGTGGGCGCGCGGGATCACCGGAGCCGACTGGACCTCGGCCAGACCATTCGGCATCGGGACTACCCGAACCGTGCGCGCCGGCGCTTTTGCTGCACTGAACGAGAGATTCTTCCGCTGGGACGAGGGGAACCGAATGACGTTCTACGTGGAGTCGGCGTCACTGCCGGGGTTCAAACGCTTCGCCGAAGATCTGGTGCTGGAACCGACTTCGACTGGCAGCCGCCTCACCTGGACGTTCGCTGTCCAAGCGCAGCCGTGGTTCGCCCCGATTCTGTCTCTGTCCCGACCGATCCTCGAACGCGTCACTCGCAGCTGGGCCGACGGCGCCGTCCACCACACACTTCAAGGAACTCCACGATGACGGCGACCGAGATCGACACGACTACACAGGCGTCCGACGACACGGTGACACAGGCAGTGCGCGACGCCCGAACTGCTTCCGAATGGTGGGCAGAACTGACATTCGAGCAACGCGCTCGTCGACTGGATCGGTGGCGTGGAATCATCGCTCGTCGAGCATCCGAACTCGCCGACGTCGTGCACCGGGACATGGGCAAGCCGCACCCTGACGCGATGCTCGAAATCGCCATGGCACTCGAACATCTCGCGTGGGCGTCGAAGAATGCCCGAAAGGTATTGGGCAGGCGCAGCGTCCGCTCCAGTTTGTTGACGGTCAATCAGGCCGCCTCGGTGGAGTATCGACCTCTCGGGGTGATCGGTGTGATCGGTCCGTGGAACTATCCGGTCTTCACCCCGCTCGGTTCGCTCTCGTTCTCGCTGGCTGCAGGCAATGCCGTGGTCTACAAGCCGAGTGAGTTCGCCCCGGCAGTCGGGCAATGGTTGGTCCGAGCGTTTGCCGAGGTCGTCCCTGAACATCCTGTGCTGCAAGTTGTCACAGGCGACGGTTCGGTCGGCGCGGCACTGTGCCTGGCCGGTGTCGACAAGATCGGGTTCACCGGATCGACCGCGACGGGCAAGAAAGTCATGGCAGCGTGCGCCGGGACCCTCACACCGGTGTTGATGGAATGTGGCGGTAAGGACGCGCTCATCCTTGATGCCGACGGAAATGTTGGTGCCGCCGCGGATGCTGCGGTGTGGGGCGCATTGTCCAACTCCGGTCAAACCTGTCTGGGCGTCGAGCGTGTATACGTGCACGAACAGGTCTACGACGAGTTTATCGACAAGACAATCACTTTGGCTGCCCGAGTTCATGCGGGCCCGGGGGCCGAAGACAAGATCGGTCCGATCACCATGCCCGCGCAAGTGGCTGTAATCCGGCGCCACATCGACGACGCGATGTCGCGGGGTGGACGTGTCGTTCTCGGAGGGCTCGGCTCGATCTCCGGCCAGTACGTGCAACCGACCATCATGGTCGACGTCCCCGAAGACAGCCTCGCCGTCACGGAGGAAACTTTCGGCCCGACGATGACGATCACCAAGGTCGCCTCGATGGACGAGGCGGTGGAGTTGGCCAATGCGTCGCCATATGCATTGGGAGCAAGCGTGTTCGGCAAGCATGGAGTGGCTGTTGCCGATCGGCTCCGATCCGGAGGAGCGTCGGTGAACTCTTACGTGATGTATGCCGCGGTTCCCAACCTGCCACTGGGTGGGGTCGGAGCATCTGGTTTCGGACGCGTTCACGGCCCAGATGGTCTGAAGGAGTTCACCTATGCCCGGTCGATGACCAGGCAACGATTCCGTTCGCCCCTACCACTGACGACGTTTCGACGGACCGCCCGAATCGACTGGCTGGTCAAGGTTCTCATCCGCGCTCTACACGGAAGGCACTGAAGCAATGACGGGACGCATGTCCGCAATTGCGGGAACAGTCCGCGATCTGGGCATTCCACTGCCCGGACGCCGAATCGACTACGACGTCGCCGGAAAGGTCGTGCTGATCACCGGCGGAGGCGACGGTATCGGTTCCGCGCTGGCGCGCACTCTCCACCGGCGTGGGGCCACCGTGGCGCTGGTCGACGTCAACGAAAGTTCATTGGCAACGGCCGAGCGCTCATTCGAGTCACAGCGAGTCGTGACGGTGACGGCCGATGTCCGAGATCGGGACGGCATGACCGCAGCCGTGCAAACGATCATCGAGCAGCTGGGCAGAATCGACGTCGTGGTGGCCAACGCCGGAATCACCCCTCCCCCGGCAACATTGCGCCAGATCGATCCCGACGCATTCGATCGCGTGCTCGACGTCAATCTCACCGGCGTCTTCAACACAGTGCATCCGACCATCGACGAGGTGATCCGCAACAGTGGGCACATCGTCGTCGTGTCATCGGCGGCGTCGTTCGCCCCCGGTTTGGGCGGCGCTTCGTACATGATCAGCAAGGCTGGGGTCGAAGCGCTCGGCCGGGCGCTGCGTCTCGAGGTTGCCGGTTACGGCGCCACTGCCGGCATCGCGTACTTCGGGATGGTGGATACACAACTTGCACGCGCCACACTCGACGACGACGAGATCGGGCGCAAACTCGACGCTCGACTACCCGGTCCCCTCCGTCATCGAATCTCCCCAGACCGTGCCGCCACGGTGATCGCAGACGCGATCGCGCGCCGCGCCGCGCGGACCCTTGCCCCCGCTGCCTGGGAACCCTGGGCGTGGGGACGCGGATTCATCAATGTCCTGGCCGACGGCTATCTGGCCAGGGACAAACAGGCACACGACCTGATCCGCGAACTCGAAGACAGAACCACCGCTGCGGCCCCGACGAATGCATCAGCCCTGACAAAGGCATCCAGGAGAACATCATGACCACGTTGTGTGCAGCCTTCCAGCGAGTGTCGGCGGTAGCGCCCGACGCGGTGGCCCTGCGAGACATCGGCGATGCGCGAACACTGACGTGGCGCGAGTACGCCGAACAGGTCCGCGAGGTTGCCGCGGGATTGGCCGGAATCGGCGTGGGACACGGCGATACGGTTGCCTTGATGATGAGTAACCGCATCGAGTTCTATCCGATCGACGTCGGTGCCCAACATCTCGGCGCGACGTCCTTCTCCATCTACAACACGTCGGCACCCGAAGCCATCCGTTACATCCTCGCCAATTCCGGTGCACGGGTTCTCGTCTGCGAAGACCGGTACGCGGATACGGTCCGCCGCTCAGGCGCCACACTCGAGACGATCGTCGTCGTCGACGCGCCATCGCATGTCCACCAGCCCGGCACCGTGACCCTGGAGCAGATGAAGAATTCTGCCGCATCGGATTTCGATTTCGAGGGCACCTGGCGTGCGGTGAAACCGAACGACGTCGCCACGTTGATCTACACCTCCGGCACGACCGGCAACCCCAAGGGCGTCGAGACGACTCATGCATGCCTGTTGTTCGAAACCAACGCCGTAAGCGCTGTACTCCCCGTCGAATTCGGCGACCGCATCACCTCGTACATGCCGTCGGCGCACATCGCCGATCGGCTCACCTGCCTGTACATGCAAATGGTGTTCGGCACCCAGATCACTGTCGTACCGGATCCGAGCCAGGTAGCGGCCGCGCTTCCGGACTGTCGCCCCACGATCTGGGGCAGCGTCCCCCGTGTGTGGGAAAAGCTGAAAGTTGCAGTCGAATCGGCTGTCGCCAACGAACCGGACGACGCGCGGCGAGCGGCGTTGCAGTGGGCACTCGACGTCGGTCGCACTCGTCTCGCGCACTTACGAGCCGGTGAAACAGTCCCCGCCGAACTGGAAGCGGACTACGCCCGAGCCGATACGATGGTCCTGTCCGCTCTGCGTGCGAAACTCGGCTTTGCCGAACTGAAGTGGGCCATCTCTGGCGCCGCACCGATTCCGCCGGACACGTTGGCATTCTTTGCAGCCCTGGGAGTTCCGATCTCGGAGATCTGGGGAATGTCCGAGCTGACATGCATCGCGAGCACCGCGCCGGCCGAGCCGACCAAGCTCGGAACGGTCGGAAAGTTACTCCCAGGCATGGAAATGCGCATCGAGGCGGACGGCGAGCTACTGGTTCGAGGCCCGTTGGTCATGAAGGGGTACCGCGGCGAACCGGCAAAAACGGCCGAAGCGATCAGTGCAGACGGGTGGCTCTCGACCGGAGATGTCGTCACCGCCGACGCGGACGGCTACCTCACGGTGATCGATCGTAAGAAGGAGTTGATCATCAACGCGTCGGGAAAGAACATGTCACCGGCCGCCATCGAGACGGCAGTGAAGACGTCGTCGTCGTTGATCGGTGAGGTCGTGACGATCGGAGACGGCCGAAAGTTCAACACAGCGTTGATCACACTCAGCGCCGACGCCGCGGTCGGAGCGGCACGCTCACTGGGACTTGCGGCCGAGGCCGCGGTACTCGCCAAGGACGCTCGGATCGTCGACGTCGTTGCAACTGCTGTCGCCGAGGGAAACTCGCGTCTGTCGAGGGCCGAGCAGATCAAGCGGTTTCACGTACTCACCACGTTCTGGGAGCCAGGCGGCGACGAGCTGACACCGACGATGAAGCTCAGGCGCAAGCCGATAGCCGAGAAGTACGCGTCCGAAATTGCAGCCCTCTATGCGGATTCGGTCGTAGAGGACGTCTACGAGCCTGCGCCCTGCGCATAGATCAGCGTCTCGGTGGCCTTGACCACAAACGTAGCGGCCGATCCCGGAACCAGATCGAGTTCGGCCGCTGCGCTCGCCGTGATGTCGGCAGACAAGCCCGGCTGGCCGGCTTCGTCCTCGGCTCGGACTCGGACGACATCGCCTCGGTTTTCGATCTCCGCGATCGTGACTGCAAACGCATTTCGTGGGCTGCCGTGCGGCGGATCCAGGAAGACCGACACTGCTCGCGGCTCGAAGACCGCCACGGCGGCACTGCCGGCCGGTAGGTCGGTCTCCGTCTGGCCCGCGATATCCACCCCGACCGGACTTCTGAGCACTCCGTCTCCGGCCATCGTGCCGCTGCGCAAGTTGATCCCGGCGATGCGTGCTGCGAATGCACTACGCGGGCGGGTCAGAACTGTTCGTACGTCACCACGTTCGACGACCCGGCCACCGTCCATGACGACAACCGTGTCGGCCAGCGCCAGTGCGTCCAGAGCGTCGTGCGTGACGAGTACGGCAGTGCGATCGCCGGTCCTGAGCACTCGGCGCAGTAACGACCGCAGCGCGGGGGCGGAGGCGACATCGAGCGCGGACATCGGTTCGTCGAGTAGAAGCAGTTCGGGTTCAGCAGCCAATGCCCTCGCCACTGCAACCCGTTGCGCTTGGCCACCGGAGAGTTGTGAAGGCTTGCGGTCAGCCAAATCGCCGGCGTCGACTGCCTCCAGCCAATGGCGCGCGGACTCGGCGGAATCGCGACGCGACCGCCCTGCACTGCGCGGCGCGAACGCCACGTTCGCAGCCGCACTGAGATGGGGAAAGAGAAGTGCCTCTTGCGCGAGTAGGGCAGTGCCGCGCCGATGGGGTGCCAACACGACTCCCCTACGGGTATCGGTGAGAACGCGGGAATTGAGTTCGATCAACCCGCGCCGCGGATGATGCAGTCCGGCAACCGCCGCCAGTACCGTCGACTTGCCGGCGCCGTTCGGCCCGAGGATGGCGGTCACCTCGCCCGCCGCTACGTCGAACGTCGCAACGACGTCGCGCTCCGGAATCTCGATGTCGACGTGGAGGCCACTCACAACGAACCCGCCGATCCGCGTCCACGCACCGCAACCACGATGACCACCGCGACTACAACCAGCACCAGCGAAAGCGCCACCGCTGCATCCGGATCGGTCTCACGCTGGAGATAGATTTCCAGCGGCAGGGTACGCGTCACCCCTTGCAGACTTCCCGCGAAGGTCAGCGTCGCACCGAATTCCCCCAGCGCTCGAGCGAAAGCCAGAACTGCCCCTGACACCAGACCGGGAAGCACCAGCGGCAGAGTCACCCGGCGAAGCACGGTGGTCGGGCGGGCTCCGAGCGTCGAGGCAACGGCCTCGTATCTTGTACCCGCAGTGCGTAGTGCACCTTCGAGGCTGACGACGAGGAACGGTAGCGCAACAAACGTCTGCGCCAGGACCACCGCGGTTGTCGAGAATGCTATCTGGATGCCGAGCACTTCCAACTGCTCACCGATCAACCCTTTGCGCCCGAACGTGTACAGCAACGCGATACCGCCCACCACGGGCGGCAGAACCAGCGGGAGCAGAATCAACGATCGAAGAACGGACAGTCCCCGAAAATGACTGCGCGCCAATACCGCGGCCATCGGTACCCCGAACAGGATGCACAGCAGCGTGCTCATTGCCGCTGTCTTCAAACTCAGTTTCAACGCGGCAACCGACGATTCGGAAGTCACGAGTTCCCAGAACTGCGACCACTGCACGGTGGCCAGCATCGCCGCCAAGGGCGCGATGACAAACGCTCCGCCGATCAGCGCCGGAAGGTAAATCCATACCGGCAACCCGAGCGGAGCCCGGACTGCCGGTCTTAGGTGTGTCACGGGGCAGCGAATCCCGCGTCACTCAGAACTGCCAGGCCCTTGGGCCCCTTCACGAGATCGACGAATTTGGTTGCCGTTCCCGAATTCTTCGAATCCTTCAGCACCGCAATCCGGTACAGGTTGACCACCGTGGTGGCTTCCGGGAACGCGACCGTCTGCACCTTGTCACCCGCGGACTTCGCGTCGGTGACGTAAACGATGCCGGCATCGGCCTGCCCGGACGTCACCTTGTTGAGAACGTCCGTCACCGACGATTCCTCACTGACGGGCGAGAGGGTCTCACCTGTGGCCGTCTCGACCTTCTTCGTAGCCGAGCCGCACGGGACCTGCGGAGCGCAGATCACCAGTTGTGTCCCCTCCTTTGCCAGATCTGCGAAGGACGCGATGCCCTTCGGATTGCCAGGCGGTACAACGATCGTCAAGGTATTGCTCGCGAAATCCGAGGGCGACCCCGCGACGACACCGGCATCGGTGGCCTTGGTCATGTTGGCGGCGTCAGCCGAGGCGAACACGTCAGCCGGTGCGCCCTGGGTGATCTGGGCGACGAGATCCGAGGACCCGGCAAAGCTGAATGTGACCGATGAACCGGGGTTCTCGGACTCGAACTCCTTGCCGAGTTCGGTGAAGCTGTTCTTGAGTGACGCCGCCGCGAAGACGGTGATGCTTCCCGTGGCACTGTCACTGGAAGTGGTCGTGGTCGGAGCGGCCGACGACGTCTCCGACGACGAATTGTCGGAGGAACTACAACCGGTCACCAGGGCAAGCGAAAAGGCACCTGCTGCAACAAGTCCGACTACACGCTTCACGAATTTCCTCCAGTATGTTCAGAACTACGGCGTTTCCACGATGACCGTGGTGGCCTTCACGATTGCGACTCCGATACTCCCGACCTCGAGTCCGAGCTCCCGAACCGCGTCGGTACTCATCAACGAGACGACAGTGAAGGGCCCACACTGCATTTCGACCTGGGCCATCACCTTGTCGGTGACGACCTTGGTGACGAGGCCGGCGAACCGGTTGCGGGCCGAACTCGCACCCGTGAGCGGATCGGCGGGTGCGGGTCCGGCGTTGGACCGGGCGAAGCCCGCCAACTCGGCGCCGTCGATGACCTTGCGGCCGGAGTCGTCCGTCGTCGCGGTGAGAAGCCCACCGTCGACCCACCGTCGAACGGTGTCGTCACTGACACCGAGCAGACCGGCAGCTTCGCGGATTCGAATGTTGGGCACCAGGTGATCGTAGGTCGCAAGTGCGGACCTAACAAGCCGAAATACTCCGCAGATGCGTGAACTAGTCAATCATGATCACGTATCTGCGGAGCATTGTCGATAGTTGCCGTAGACGAGTCAGCGCATCATTCTTCGGCCCAGGGCACGCGGCAGGAGTCGGTGCTGAACCCTTGCTCGGTGATACCCAACGCCGAATACATCCGGGCGCGCATGTTTTCGAGCCCGATCTGATAGGTCAGTTCCACGACGCCCGCTCGCCCGAACCTGCGCTCGAGATCCGCGACCTGCTCGTCCGTCACCCCGTTCTCCCCGTGCGGGTCACCGGTCATGGCATCGGCGTAGGCGATCGCGGCCCGCTCGTCCTCGCTGTACTTCGGCGAATCCCGGTAATTCGCGATCCCTTTCAGCTTGTCGATGTCCAAACCGTCCAGGCGCGAGAGCATCGTCCCGAAGTCGACACACCACGAGCAGCCGACAGTCCAGGCGACGCGATAGACGGCCAGTTCACGAATGTTCGACGGCAGCACCTTCGACGCCTTCTGCACGGCCATCTCGTGACGGGCCGCCGCGACGAACAATTTCCGATGGTTGGCCAGGACGGCAAAGGGCTCGGGGACTTCGTCGTACTGCCTGGCGGCGAATTTGTATGCCACTTTGATCAACGGACTGGCTTCTGACGGTGTCACTGCGGGAATGCGAGTCATGGCAAGCCTCCGTATGTTCTGGGGCACCGGATTCGATGCTCTCTACAGAGTTGGACGATGGCGGCGATTCAAACGTGACAAGCACCGCGTCCGAGCGGATGTGAGGATGCGGTGTCAGCCGACTAAGCTGCAAAGATGCCTTCGACGCCCCGCAACCGCACCGTCTCGCGTCTGCAGCCGTTCGCATCCACGATCTTCGCCGAGATGACAGCGTTGGCCACACTTCACGACGCGGTCAACCTCGGTCAGGGCTTTCCGGATACCGACGGTCCTGCGGCCATGCTCGAAGTAGCGCGTCGAGCCATCGCCGAAGGCGTCAATCAATACCCGCCCGGTCCGGGCATGCCCGTCTTGCGCCAAGCCATCGCGGAGGATCGGCGCATCCGCTACGGACTCGACAGTGATCCCGACTCCGAAGTTCTGGTCACCGTCGGCGCCACCGAGGCGATCAGTGCTGCAATTCTCGGACTGGTCGAACCCGGCGAAGAAGTAGTGCTGATCGAGCCGTACTACGACTCCTACGCTGCATCCGTCGCATTGGCAGGCGCTGTGCGTCGGACTGTTCCGCTGGTCGCCGCCGGAGACGGATTCGCGGTCGATCTCGATGCATTGCGCGGCGCGATCACCGCCAAGACGAAGATGCTGATCGTCAACAGTCCTCACAACCCCACCGGCACCGTATTCACCGATCATGAACTTCGAGCGATCGCCGAACTCGCGTGCGAACGCGACCTGATCGTGTTGAGTGACGAGGTCTACGAGCACTTGGTCTTCGACGGCCTCACCCACACACCGATGGCGTCGCTCCCGGGCATGCGTGAGCGCACCGTCACTGTGTCCAGTGCCGCAAAGACTTTCAATGTCACCGGCTGGAAGACCGGCTGGGCGATCGGCCCCCGAGAACTCATCGACGGAGTCCGTGCCGCCAAGCAGTTCATGTCATTTGTTGCCGGTGCACCATTCCAACCGGCCGTTGCCTACGCGCTGACCAACGAACAGCCGTGGGTCGTCGAACTTCGACAGAGCTTGCAAGGCAAACGGGACGTACTCGGAAAAGCTCTGACCGAGGCCGGTTTCACGGTGCATTCCGGCGGCGGCACGTACTTTCTCCTTGCCGACATCAGACCGTTGGGTGAAACCGATGCGGGAGATTTCTGTCGCGCCCTACCCGAGCGTATCGGCGTCGCGGCCGTACCGGTCGACGTGTTCGCGGACAACCGCGACGATTGGAAGCACCTGGTGCGCTTCGCCTTCTGCAAGCAGGACCACATTCTTTCCGAAGCTGCACGCCGTCTCCACCTGCTCCAAGGAGCAGCGCACCCATGACAGCGCGGACCATCCCGACCGCATTCGTCCACCGCTACCTCGCGTTCTCGCCGGACAACGACGTCGATTTGTCTGGTGCACTGCGAGCTGCTGGGATCGACCTGGAGACATTGTCGGACGCTCGCGCGCGGCTGACCCCAACTCAGGTCACCACCTTCATTCAAACCACCTGGCAGATCACCGACGACGAATTGTTCGGCCTCGGATCCGCCCCGGTCCCCCGTGGCACTTTCCGATTGATCTGCCTGACGTTGATCCATTGCCCCGACCTCGGATCAGCGTTCGCTCGAATGTCCGACGTGATCCGTGCGCTACCGGCTCTGGCCCCACTGGCGATCGAAAAGGGCGAGGAAAGCACGCGGGTGAGCTTCGCAGTCCGCGCTCGCGAAGGCGTCGCCGAACCTGATGTCGCAGAACGTGTCACAACCGATTTTGTCCTGATCTTGCTGCACCGATTTTCCGCGTGGTTGATCGGAAAGCGCGTCCGACTTCGGGCAGTCGAATTTCCGTACTCGGCACCGGATGCGCGGTTGGCGCAGGACTACGACTACATCTTCGGAGCGCCGGTCACCTTCGGCGCGCAGCGAGCGGCACTGGAGTTCGACAACTCGGCCATGCGCGCACCGATCATCCAAACCGAGGAGACGTTGGAGGAGTACCTCCGAGAATCTCCGATTCAGCTCATGTCCGAACGCGATTACGACAGCACTGCGTCGGCGCAGGTGCGACGGGTCCTGGAACTTGGGGTGAAGGGGCGAACCTCCACGGCCGAGGAGATCGCCGAGATGCTCTCGATCAGCGTTCCCCATCTGCGTCGACTGCTGCGGCGTGACGGAACATCACTGAATCAACTACGCGAGGAAGTGCTCCGCGACGTAGCCATCGCTGGTTTGCGGCGCGGAGAATCCGTCGAAGTACTCTCGGCGCGATTGGGGTTCTCCGAGCCCAGCGCCTTCCGTCGGGCCTTCAAACGATGGACCGGCGACACTCCGAGTTCGTACCGCTAGCTGACGCAGAACTCGTTTCCTTCGGGATCGGTCATCGTGATCCACACGCTCGGCCCCTGCGCTCCCCGGTGCAGGATCGTCGCCCCCACCGTCTCGAGGTGCGCTGCGACATCCTCGCGCTTGTCGCCCACTCGTATGTCGAAATGGAGCCGGTTCTTCACCGTCTTCGATTCCGGAACCAGTTGGAACAGAACGCGGGGACGTTCGGGATGCTCCGGATCGCTGATGGCTGCACCTTCGCGCCAGACGAGAACTCCCTCGAAGGTCGTGGTGTCAGATTCCTTGGCGTGACCAGCAGCGACGAGGCCCCTGATGAAGTCTTCGTCGCTGGGCTCCGCTGCCCACCCGAGTGCTGCGGCCCACCACTTCGCCTGTTCGTGCGGATGTGCCGAATCTACTGTGACTTGAAATTCGTATCCCATGTTCCGACGTTAACGCCGACCACCGACACCTAGTGAAGGTTCAGCCGAGCCCGGGCATCAGTCGACACTCTTGATGGTCTTCATGGTGATCAGCGATGTCACCCGCGAGACAGCCGGAAGCCCGCTGAGCTTGGTGACCATGAAGTTCTCGTACGTCGCGAGATCTTTCACCGCGACCCGAATGAAGTAGTCGGGAATTCCGAACAACCGCCGACATTCGATCACTTCGTCGAAGGCGGCGACCTGGGATTCGAAGTCCTCGATGGTCGCCTGGTCGTTGACTCCGATCTCGGCGGTGACGATCACTTGAAATCCTCGGCCAAGCGCTTCCTGACTGACGATCGCGCGGTACCCGGTGATGATTCCGTCGGCTTCGAGCTTTTTCACGCGGCGCAGGCAAGGGGACGGTGTCAGACCCACCAGATCCGCCAATTCCGTGTTCGTCAGACTCGAGTCCTGACGGAGGTGAAACAAAATTGCGTCATCCATGGCATCCATCGCACTATTATTGCGCACTGTTCAATATGTGGGCATTCTGAGCAATCGATCACCTCGATCTTTGTTATAGATTTGCGTCGTGATCGAACCAGCATCGTCGACGGCCGCGCCTGCCGTCGAACTCTCGCCGCGAACCCCGGCGTGGCGGCACGCCTTCCAACTGTCGCTGCCGGTCGGATTCGGCCTGCTCCCACTCGGGATAGCCCTGGGCGTTCTTGTGGTCCAACAGGGCCTCAACCCTTGGTGGGCAGTCGCTTTCACCTCGCTGATCTACGCCGGATCGCTGGAGTTTCTCGCCGTCGGAATGGTCGCGGCCATGACACCACTGCCGTACGTCGCTCTGACCGCACTGCTGGTCAACTTTCGACATGTGTTCTACGCCTTGAGTTTTCCGCTGGAAAAGATTCGCAACCCCTTCGCCCGCTTCTACAGCATGTTCGCGCTGACCGACGAGGCCTATGCGATGTCGGTAACTGCCGATCCCAAGGCACTCACCGGACGCGTCATCGTCTACTCCCAGCTGTACCTCCACGGCTACTGGATCGGTGGCGCGATCCTGGGCGCGACGGCAGGACAGTGGATTCCAGATTCGATAGTCGGTCTCGACTTCGCTCTGACCGCACTGTTCGTCGTCCTCTCGATCGAGGCAATTCGCGCACAAAACGGATTCGCGGTGCCGGTCGCTGCGGTCACCTGCGCTCTGGTCGCCCGGCTCGCAGCCCCGGATCACATGCTGCCAATTGCAATGGGCGCCTTCGTGCTCTTCCTGATCGGCCGCTTTGTCTACGACTCACGAAAGGCGAAGATCGATGCCTGACACCTCGTACATCTTTGCGGCGGTCGCAGTCATGGCCGTGGTCACCTTCGCGCTGCGCGCAATCCCCTTCGCCGCGCTCATGCCGCTGCGCTCCTCCGCCCTGGTCGGCTACCTCGGCATCTACATGCCGGCCGGCGTCATGCTGATCCTCGTGATGTATTCACTCAAAGGGGTGTCGATCACCGCCCCGTCTCACGGCCTCCCCGAACTGATTGCAGTGTGTGCCACGATCGCCGCGCACCTGTGGCGAAAGAATGCCGTCCTGAGCATCGTTGTCGGAACGACGATCTACGTTGCGCTGGTCAATACCGTGTTTGCCTGAGCAATTCCCATCCGGGAGCAAAGCAGCTTTACTCCCGGATGGGTGATTTGTAACCTCCAGGCGCTTATCTGAACAGTTGAACACTTATACGATTTCAGTAGGGTGGCCGCCGGCCGCGACTGAAAGATCGGTGAGGTTCGATGTCCACGACAATGACCACGACGGGCACCCGAATCGCCGGCGCTTGGCACAGTCTGGATCGAGGCCAGCGTCGAAGCATCATCGGAATGACCGTCACCGTCGTAGCACTCAACGTCGTCGGGTGGGCAGTTCTGCTCGGTCTGGTTGTCCCCGGCCACTACACGATCGAAGGCAGTGTCTTCGGCATCGGACTCGGTGTCACGGCGTACACGCTCGGCATGCGCCATGCTTTCGACGCCGATCACATCGCCGCCATCGACAACACCACTCGGAAGTTGGTGGCGGACGGCAAGAAACCGATGTCCGTCGGTTTCTGGTTTTCACTCGGACACTCCACCATCGTCTTTGTTCTCGTCGCACTTCTGGCGTTGGGTGTGCGGCAACTTGCCACCAGCCTTTCCGACGACAACTCCGATCTGGAAAAGTGGACCGGCTTGTTCGGCACCACCATTTCCGGAACGTTCCTGATCTTGATCGGCCTCCTGAATCTTTTCTCTCTCATCGGGATTCATCGGGTGTACACGAAGTACAAGGCCGGAACCTTCGACGAGGAACAACTCGAGAAGGAACTCGACAGCCGCGGCGCCCTCAACAAGATCCTGGGCCCGGTGATGAAGATGGTTCGCAAGCCCTGGCACATGTACCCGGTCGGCCTACTGTTCGGACTGGGATTCGACACCGTCACCGAAGTGGGACTGTTGGTGATCGCCGGCGGCGCGGCAGCGACAGGGCTCCCGTGGTATTCGATCCTCGTTCTACCGATACTCTTCTGCGCCGGGATGTCTCTGTTCGACTCGATCGACGGATCGTTCATGAACTTCGCTTACGGTTGGGCATTTGCCCAGCCGGTACGAAAGATCTACTACAACATGGTGATCACCGGACTCTCGGTGGCAGTGGCACTGCTGATCGGGACCCAGGAAATCATCTCGATCTTCACCGACAAACTCGACATTCACGACGGGATTCTCGGCGCCATCGGGAACTTGGATCTCGGCGCGATGGGCTTCATCATCGTCGGACTCTTTGTTGTCACCTGGCTGATCGCCCTCCTCGTGTGGCGGTACGGCCACATCGAAGAACGGTGGCAAGCGCAGTCCGGCGCATCAGTAGCACGACGAGCGACAGCAGACGAAGCGATGTGAGTTCGACTCGGTCTACGCAGAATCATGGGCCACCCGAAAGCGAATAGCTGATGTACGTCTCGCCCCATTTCAGGTACGCGCTCGACGTCGCCTGGCCGCGGATCTGGTCGTTCTGCCACTGGTAGACAGCGCGCCACGGAAATACGGAACTCACTTGTTCCAAGGTGTACTGCTCACGGTGGCCTTGCGCGTATCGCTGTTCGAGGTCTTCACGAGTGCGCGGCGGGAAATTACTGATCAGATAGGTCCGACCGAGAGACTCGATGCGTCCTGGCGGCGCAAAGACATCAGCGCTGCGATAAGTGAAGGCCGCATACAGGTAGGCCGCCACCACAATCGTTGCCAGCGCTACCGCGCCGATCTTGAATGCACGTCGAAGCAGGGTCGGCATGGCTCACAGTACAATCCAATTCTCCTGTCGAGCACATTCAGTGCGTTTCCCACATTTATCGAAAGACGCATCCCGCGGAGTTGGCGAGATGCAATAGTGGAGTTCGAACGGGGTCAGCCCCGGCTAGGAGAAAACGGTGCGGATACGTCATGCGATAGTGGGTGTGGCAATCACGGGACTTGTTCTTGCAGTGGCAGGCTGCGGTAGCGGCGACGGCGAAGCTGCCGAAGGACCAGGGATCGCCGTGGCTGCGGAAACCAAGCAAGTTCCCGACCGCGTGACCGTGCATCGACCTGGCCTCATCGACACCAGCATTTCCCCGTTCGACGTGCCTGCATGGCCTGGGCCGCACCCCTCCGAATTCCTCGAGCCCAACCCGCCGTCGGGCGAGAGCGGTGAGATCGCCGGCGACCAAGCTGCGGCAACGTACGCGGCCTCGCTCGACAACCCCGATGCACTATGGAATGTCGGTGGCACGGTGGAGTGGCTGGTTGTCGATCCGCTTCGGTGAGTGTCTCCACCAGGACGTGCACATCAGCTTGTCCTGAACCTTTCCTGGGTTCTGGCGATGCCAATCAGGTTCGGCAGTTGTGAGCGGGCACTGAAAACGCATCTCGATCCCACGCCCTTGGCCAGTCGAGACGATGGCGGATCGATATTGCGGGCACCATGCCTGGGTATCGTCCGTGCGAGGGTTTCCCAAGGGGCAGCAGTTCTCATCGCACAGCAGCTCTCATCGCACAGCAGCTCTCATCGCACAGCCTCCACGACCGAAGCCTTCCGCCCCTGCGTCTGGTCGCTATGAGCCAACCCGCTGCGAAAGCTCGACGAGCCGGTTCGAGAATCCCCATTCGTTGTCGTACCAGGCGAAAACCTTCACTTGTTCGCCGACGACCTGTGTGAGGGGCGCATCGAAGATTGCCGAGTGGGGATTGCCGACTATGTCGGCAGAGACAAGTGGCGCCTCCGAATAGGCAAGGTAAGACGAGAGTTCGGGAGTCTGCGATGCGACGCGAAACGCTTCGTTGATCTCCACGACAGTCGCCGGTCGTGAGAGATGGGCAGTGAGGTCGGTGATAGAACCGACTGGCACGGGGACGCGCAGCGAGAGTCCGGTCAATTTTCCGTCCAGCTCTGGGATGATCCGCCCGATGGTGGCGGCGGCGCCGGAGGAAGTCGGGATCGTAGACAATGCCGCGGCGCGGGCGCGCCGGAGATCGCTGTGAGGAGCATCGTGGAGGCGCTGGTCGCTGGTGTAGGCGTGGATCGTCGTCATCAGTCCGGACTCGATGCCGAACGCCTCGTGCAGCACCTTAACCATCGGTGCGAGGCAGTTGGTCGTGCAGGATCCGTTCGAGAATACGTCCTCCGACATGTCGAGGACGTCGTCGTTTACTCCGAGTACAACTGCAGGGACATCACTGTCGGCGGGAGCCGAAATGATCACCTTTCGCGCTCCCGCTGTCAGGTGTTGGCGAGCGTTGACCGAGTCCGTGAATCGGCCGGTCGACTCTATGACGACATCGACGCGTTCGGCTCTCCAGGGGATGAGGGACGGCTCGCGCTCAGAGGTGACGCGAATGCGCTTTCCTGCAACGAGAATCGCGTCCCCGTCGACCTCGACGCCGTCCAGATGACCGGACACCGAGTCCCACTCCAGGAGCGAAGCGAGGGTTGCGGCGTCGGCGATGTCGTTGATCGCGACGATCTCGACATCCGCATCGCTGCGTAGCGCAGCCCGCAGGTAGCTGCGACCGATACGGCCGAAGCCGTTGATTCCGATACGAACGGACATTGATTTCTCTTTCTCGAGTTGGTCAGTGATCGGTGCGGAGAGCGGACTGGGCGGCGTCGAGCAGGGAAATGGCTCCACGAACCGCCGCATCCATCGGGCCCTGTTCACCCTGCGCGCGGGCAAGTACATAGCCGCCCTGCAGGACGGCTGCCAGCGTTCGCGCGAGATCCGCCGGGACGATGCTCGTCGGAAGTTCTCCTGCAGCAATCGCGGCAGTGATCGCCCGCTCCCAATGGTTCAGCATGGTGTCGAAGGCATTCGCAACGACTGCGATCAGTTCTGCATCCGTGACCACTTCCGGGTCCTGGGTCATCCGACCCACCCGGCACCCCCGAGTACCCGGCCGCGGCAATGAGAGGTAGCGCTTCATCTGTTCGAGGGGCGAGCCTTCTCCACCCAACGGAGATGACTCGCCCGTCATTTCTCGGGTAACTGCAGACAGCGCCTCTACCGCGAGTTCGTGCTTTCCACTGAAATGGTGATACATGCTGCCCTGGCCAACCCCGGCACGTGTCATCACGTCGCGTGGGCTCGTCGCTGCATAACCGCGCTCCCACAACAGCTCTGCCATCGCACCCGTCAGCTGGTCCTTTGAGTTCACCAATCGACTGTAACAACTAGTATGTACAACCTCAACGTAGGTTCGACCAACAGGCCGGCCGGGCGATTGTGCGGTGATCGACCAGAGCATCGTTGCCGTTCTGGACGTAGCATCTGCAAGACTCCTGAAATGAAGCACGTCGGGCGCGAGGCAGCGGCACGGCTCAACGGGGCCGGGATCGAACTCAGCGAGGGCCTGACCGACGCAGAGTTCGATTCCGTCCACGAACGCTTTGGATTTCACTTCAACCCAGACCACCGCAGCCTTCTTGCCACTGCGTTACCACTTGGCGACCGTTGGCCGAACTGGCGTAGCGCCGACGACCTCGAGTTGGGTACTTGGCTAGATACAGTCACCGAAGGTTTCATCTGGGATGCACTGCATCAACAACCACCGTTCTGGCCGGCATCGTGGGGCAGAATGCCCGCCTCACCCGAGGACGTCACCACAATCGTGCGTCAACAGATCGGAGCGTGGCCGCGCCTTGTCCCGATCTTCGGACACCGCTTCACGCCCGCCGCACCCTCCCCCTCGGGATCGCCGGTGATCTCCGTGTGGCAGACCGATATCGTCTACTACGGGGCAAACCTCCTCGAATATCTCGCCAATGAGTTCCCCCTCGGACAGGGCCGAAAGACACTCTCTCCCATTAGCGTCCGCGTACCGTTCTGGTCCCGATTCATCGAGGCGGCCAACCGCGCGGAATCGATCTGACCGGCCAAAGGTCCTGTTCTGCCTGCCAATAGTTTCGCAGACGAATTTCGCGGGTATTGATCACTTGCGGCGGCGATTTCCAGAGCGAGGGGTCAGCCGCGCAAGGTCTGCCCCCGGCTGTCACTCGCCGGGTGGCGGGCCGCCAAAACCAGCGGGCCGCCGAAAACAATCTGTGCCAGGCGATGATTTCGATGCAAACGACACGACTCGACACCATCCTGATTCTGATCGTCGGGACGGCAATCGGACTGAGCGTCTGGCTGGCCACGCAGGAACCATTCGCGTCGATCGGACTCGGAATCGCAACGGTGGTGATCTGCTGGATCTCTTGCTCGATGATCCACGGCTTCCCACACCGATCGACGAAGGACATGCGTCCGCGCGAGAACCAGGATCGCGAGTCACCGAAACGGCGCTGACGCCGTGTAGGGATGAGGCCGACCGTGGAGGCCCGGACACAGCGAAGTGAGTGGTTCACCTGTCGCAGGTGAACCACTCACTTCGGTCAGAGGATCACACCTCGTCAGGTCGCCAGGTCGCGACGGCCCAGATCACGGCGACGTCGAGGGCGATGATCACGATCGACCACAGCGGGTAGTACGGCATCCACAGGAAATTCGCCACGATCGAGAGCGCCGCGATCACGAAGGCCATGCCGCGGGCCCACGTCATGCCGACGAACAATCCCAGCGACACCGCGATGCCGATGATTCCGAGCACGATGTGGATCCAACCCCATGTCGTGACATCGAATTCGAAGGTGTAGTTGACTCCGACGATCAGCAGGTCGTTGTCTGCGAGAGCCGCGATGCCCTGGAGCAACGCGACGATTCCCGCGACGAAGAGCAGGCAGGCTGCCGCCACCGTGGTCCCGATGGCAAAGCCTTGTCGGACAGGATGGTTCGCATGAGATTGGTGCGGAGCAGTCATGACGTCCCCTTCTTCGGCGAAATAGCGTGAGAACAGTATTCAAAGGTTCACGCCGACGGACATCACCCAGCAAGGATGAACAGCCGTCCAGCACTGCAATCAAAATTCATGGGAACATATGTTCGATTTCGGTGTACGGTGGAGCTTATGACCGCCACGATGCAACCGTCTCTGTTCGACAACGGTGACCTCGGCGTTTCTTTGGCCGATCTCGACGGCACGGTGCAGCGACGTATTCTCACCGCCGGCGCATGGGTCGACCATCGCCCGGCCTGGCTGACCGGATCGGAGGCCGTGTTCGACAATCTGGAGGCTACGGTGCCGTGGCGTTCCGAACGGCGTCAGATGTACGACCGCGTTGTCGACGTCCCTCGTCTGGTGTGTTTCTACGCAGAGAATCAACCACTGCCGGACGCGCTTCTCACCGAAGCCAAAGACGCGCTGAGCAGTCACTACTTCGACGAACTCGGTGAACCATTCGCCACGTCGGGTCTGTGTTTCTATCGCGACGGTTCCGACAGCGTTGCCTGGCACGGGGACGATACGGGACGAAGTCGCACCGAGGACACGATGGTGGCCATCCTGTCTCTCGGTGCGGCTCGCCCGCTCCTATTGCGCCCTCGTGGGGGCGGCGAATCCATCCGCTTCAATCTCGGACACGGAGATTTACTCGTCATGGGCGGATCCTGCCAACGCACGTGGGAACACTGTGTCCCGAAGAGTGCGCGGGCCCTCGGGCCGAGAATCAGCGTTCAATTCCGCACTCGCGGAGTTAGATAGCGTCGCGGAGTTCGTCTCGCAGCGCCTTCCGATTGAGCTTGCCGACGGCCGTCTTCGGTATGGATTCTGCGAAAACAACCCGACGCGGTTTCTTGTACGACGCCAGTCGTTCGCCGACGTGCGCGACCAATGATGCTTGCAGTGCGTCGTTTTCGACGGTCCCGTCCTCGAGTACCACCACAGCCGTGACCGCCTCCACCCACTTGGCGTCGGCGGTACCCACCACGGCGACCTCACGGACAGACAGATGCGTCAGGAGTGCATCCTCGACTTCACGGGGGTAGACGTTGTATCCGCCGCTGATGATCATGTCCGAAGCTCGGTCCTTCAAGAACAAGAATCCTTCGGCGTCGAACTGACCGATGTCACGGGTGTGAACCCAGCCGTCTTCGGTGAAGGTGTCCGCATTCAGTTCCGGTGCATTGAAGTATCCGGCGATCGCCGATGGCGAGCGGATCACGATTTCACCCGGTTCTCCCTGGGGCACTTCGTTTCCCTCGCCGTCGAGCAGCCTGATCTCGACGTCGATGGCGGGCTGACCACAGGACAGCAGGCGATCTTCCGTGTGATCTTCGGGCCGTAGGACTGCGATACACAGCGGTGCCTCGGTCTGCCCGTAGTACTGGAGAAAACGGTGTTGCCCCCACGCCTGCATTGCACGTTCGATGGTGGCCAGCGGCATCGGCGACGCACCGTAGATCACGGATTTCAGACTCGAGATGTCTGCGCTCGCAAAATCAGGGCGTTCGAGGAGCATCTGAATCATCGTCGGCACCAGATTGATTGCCGTAGCCCGATGCTCGGTTATCGAGTCCAAGAAAGTCGACGGGTCGAATCCGGGAAGGATGACGGTCTTGCCGCCACGCAGCCAGAACGGAAGCACGAAGACACCGCTGGCATGAATCAGTGATGCCGCGTGCAGCATCGTATCGTCCTGAGTCGCCGGAAGCAGATTGAGCAGAACATTGCGGCAGATGCCGGCGTAGCTGCGCTGAGTGTGCTGCGCGGCCTTCAATGTTCCCGTG
This sequence comes from Rhodococcus sp. APC 3903, assembly GCF_030407755.1. Taxonomy (NCBI): domain Bacteria; kingdom Bacillati; phylum Actinomycetota; class Actinomycetes; order Mycobacteriales; family Nocardiaceae; genus Rhodococcus; species Rhodococcus sp. APC 3903. Next base: position 200,118 of record NZ_JASDCV010000001.1, on the reverse strand, counting down.
GTCCCGGAGGTGAACAGCGTCAGGATCACATCGTCGGGAGCTAACTCGACGTCCGGTGTGTCCGAAGGCATGCTCTGTGCTTGGTCGAGCAGCGAACGCTGCCGCGCCGAACCTGTTTCCAGCCCGATGAACGTACGTTCGGGGAACCTGGCGGACAGTTCAGCGGCGCGGTCGGCGAGGTCACTACCGAAGACGACGTACGAGGTGTCGGTGTCCTCGAGCATTCTCGCGTGCTCGTCGAGCGAGAGACGCGAGTTGAGCGGAACCCTGTTGATGCCGGCTTTGACACAGGCAAAATCGACGGGGACGCTGGCAAGAGAGTTGTTGACCAGCAATGCAACCCGTGCACCACGCCCGATACCGAGGGCGATGAATGTGTGCGCCAATCGGCTGCTGAGTTCGTCCACTTCCGTGAACGTCATCGATCGATCGCCGAAAACGACGGCTGTTCGCGATCCGTGCTGTCGCGCACCACGGGCGATCAGGTCTCTGGTTATGGGCATCATGGTTCAGTTTCCTCGTTCGAATTCGGGTTGTTCTCGAACCGGCCGTGCCGGCCGGCGCCCGCGGCGAACGCAGCAGCGCCGCGCACACCTTCAGCGATGACAATGGGATTTCCCGCGACGCCCTCGGCCCGCAGTGCTTCGGCAAGTGGTAGATCAAAAGATCGGTAGGCCGACGCGCGATCCGCGAGCATGCAGAGTTGAGGGAAAGCGGACAACTGGTGCGCAAGCTCCTTGGCTGCCTGGAGTGACTGCCCCACTGGAACAACACGATTGGCCAGTCCGAAGGCCAGCGCCTCCGGAGCGTCGACCGGGCGACCGGTCAAGATCATGTCGAGCGCTCGCCCCTGCCCGACGATTCGCGGCAGTCGCACGGTCCCACCATCGATGAGAGGAACTCCCCAGCGCCGGCAGAAGACTCCGAAGACGGAATCCTCCTCGCAGATCCTCAGGTCCGCGAGCAATGAAAGCTCGAGCCCTCCTGCAACCGCGTATCCGCTGACGGCGGCGATCAATGGCTTGGACAACACCAACCGACTCGGCCCCATCGGGCCGGTGCCGCCGCCTTCCGGATGCAACTCGTGCACGCGGGCGGGGTCGGAGACTGCGGTCAAATCCGCACCGGCACAAAATGTGCCGCCCGCGCCCCACAGAATCGCCACCTTCTGACTCTCGTCCGATTCGAACTCCAGGAAGGCATCACGCAACTGCGCCGCCATCGGCCCGTCCACCGCATTCTTGCGATCAGGGCGATTCATCACGATGACGGTGACGCCACCGTCACGCTCCACATAGACATCGCCACCTGGTCGATCGGAGTCGGTCACGATATTTCCTCACTGCTCGCGGATAAGGTTTCCCGGTACCCACCATGCCACTTGTAACAGAATTTGTCAGGAGTTGTTCAAAAGTTGTTACAAACTGATCGAGGAATGTCCGCAACCCGAGTTGTGCTGGACCTCGCAACGGCGAGTCCGGACACCGAGTTCAGCACTGCAGTGCTGACCCGGGCCGGCGAGATCGTCGGTGTCAGCGCATCGAGCGTTCGCGTGGCAACGGGCCGCCTGTGCCGCGAGAACAAACTGCGTCGCACCGCTCGTGGAACGTACGTCCTCAACCCGGACGGCATCCCCACCTACAGCGAGGTCGAGGGGTGGCGAACTCGTACCGATCGCATACGCCCCTGGGACGGCACGTGGATAGCCGTCGAGCACTCAGCGCTCAAACGAAGCGACCGCACTGCCGCCCGAAGACACGATCAGGCGCTGCGCCTGGCGGGCTACGAGGAGTGGAAGCCCACACTCGCCGTCCGCCCGAACAATCTGCTCGGCGGCACGGACAGCGCCCGCCGCACTCTCCGCCGACTCGGCGCCGCCCCCGAATCGGCTGTCATGGAAATCGCTCACCTTGCCCCCGAGGATGATTCGACAATCCGCACACTCTGGAACTCGGAAGCACTGTTGGTCGACATCGCCGAGGCCCGTGAAGCACTCACACAGGCGCAAACACGCCTGGCGACAATCAGTCGCGAGGAGGCTGCCCGTGAATCACTTGCCTTGGGCAGCGCGGTGATCGCGGTCATCGTGCGCAATCCGCTCCTTCCGGAAGAACTCGAACCGACGCAGCCACTACGTGAACTGATCTCGCACATGCTCGAGTACCAGGACGCATCTCGCGAACTGTGGCAGTCACTGCTCCAGTTCTGATCGACTTCTTCCAGAAGGTAATTCAGTACGTTGCGCGGCCACCGCTGGCGTCGTACACAGCACCCGTCGAGTAACTCACCGCCGACGACGACAGCCAGGAGATCAATTCGGCGATTTCGTCGGCCCGCCCCATCCGCGCCATCGGCGTCAAAGACTGCGAGCGGGCGAGGATGGCCGGATCGGTGCCGGCATTCATAGGACTTTCCACGGCCGCGGGAGCAATCGCGTTGACCAGCACACCGGTGGTGGCGACCTCTTTGCCGAGCGACTTCGTCAGCGCGACGACTGCCGCTTTGGACGCGGAATATGCACTCTGATTCGGGTTTCCGTCCTTGGCCGCAATACTCGCGAGATTGACGACCCGCCCCCACCCGGACGCAACCATCCCCGGCACGAACGCCCGGCACATCAGGAATGTCCCTTCGACGTTGATGCGGAACGTACGCCGCCAAGCCGCGAGGTCGACGTCGACGAGTGGCGCTGATGGTCCTACGATTCCCGCACTGTTGATCAAGATGTCGATTCTGCCGAGTCTGGTTCGAAGCGCATCGACTGCTGTCGGATCACTCACGTCGAGTTGTTCGTCCGCGCCTTCGGCAAGATCTGTCGTTACCACCCGAACTCCCTTCTCCGTCAACATCTTTGCACTGGCGGCGCCGATTCCGCTCGCACCGCCGGTAACGAGCGCGGTGACGCCCTCTGGATAGCCCTGCATCATCTTCACTCCCGAGTTTCTGTGCGCTACGCACTCAATTTATGTTGCATACAGGCATAATTGCCGTCACACTGTGTAGAAATTCTGAATATATGGCGTTTGTTGTCGACGTCAAATACCTGGAGGCCTAGCCGATGGAAACCCGCTGGTTGCACGCGTTTGTCGCGGTTGCGGAAGAACTTCACTTCGGGCGGGCCGCATCACGGCTCCAGATGGCTCAGTCGCCGCTCAGCCAGATGATCCGAAAGCTCGAAAAGGACATCGGCGTCAAGTTGTTCGAACGCAGCACTCGCAGCGTCGCACTCACGTCCGGCGGACATGCCTTTCTCCCCCACGCCTATCGCGTCATCGAGAACATGGAGACGGCACGACACGCTACGCGTGCGTCGTCGGGAGGCGTCTACGGACGAGTCACGATCGGGTTCACCGGAGTGCTCAACTATCAAGCACTTCCGCCGCTCACCCGCGCGTTGCGTCAGCGCTATCCGGAAGTCGAACTGACACTCCTCGGCCGGATCATGACGCGCGACGCGGTCATTCAACTCGAGAGCGGCGCCCTCGACCTCGCCTTCGTCGGACTACCGGTGGAATCCGCATCACTGTCTACCCGGCTGATCCGACGGGAGGCGTTCGGCGCCGTACTTCCGATCGACCATCCCCTTGCCGAGAGGGACGCGATCGATCTCCGCGAATTGGCCGACGACGGATTCGTGACCACCCCGCTCTCAGCCGGCTCCGCCCTCCAGGAAACCGCGATGCGCGCCTGCATGAACGCAGACTTCAGGCCTCGCGTGGTTCAGGAAATCACCGATCCGTACATGATCCTGATGCTCGTTGCCGCCGGCGTCGGTGTAGCGCTGATGACGTCCGGCATGGCTGCTATCACCCCACCTGGCAGTGTGTTCGTCCCACTCACCGGCGAGCCGACGTTCATGAATCACGGAATTGCCTGGTCACCCCGGCATATGACCGATGCACTCGCCGTCGCACTGGAGACGTCCGAGGAGATTCTGCCGACGCCGGAGATTGAGACCAAAAACGTCATTATCTGAGACTCATTTAGTGTTGGACGCGCCATAGTCCTTCGTGGCACTGTCGTCTCAGCCGCCGAAAGGTGAGGGACGTCACCGATGCGTGGTGCATCACCAAACGTGCCGCCACGGCCGGCCCATCGGGACGAAAGGACTTCACATGGCACCACCGATCAACTCCACCGGTTCCACGCACTCCACTGCGGAGCACCCGAATTCGAATGCGCGTCGCGCCGCCGTTTCGGGCTTCCTCGGCAGCACCCTCGAGTACTACGACTTCTTCATCTACGGCTCCGCAGCCGCGCTCGTGTTCCCCAAGATCTTCTTTCCTGGCGGCGGCTCGACGGCAACGCTCCTCTCGATCAGCACCCTGGGCGTGGCCTACGTCGCCCGCCCACTCGGCGCAGTGCTGTGGGGACACCTCGGCGATCGGTACGGACGCAAGAACGCGCTTCTCGCCTGCCTGCTCCTCATGGGTGTTGCGACGGTCATCGTCGGTTGCCTGCCGACCTACGACCAGATCGGCATCGCCGCGCCGATCATTCTCGTCTTGCTTCGCCTTCTTCAAGGGCTCTCTGCCGGCGGTGAATCACCCGGCTCTTCGGCACTGACTCTCGAACACGCACCTGATCACCGTCGTTCGTTCTTCACCTCGTTCACCATGAGCGGGATCATGTTCGGCATCGTCGTCTCCAGCCTGGTATTCATCCCAGTGGCCAGCCTGCCCGACGAAGACCTCTACTCGTGGGGTTGGCGAGTTCCCTTCTGGCTCAGCATCATCGTGACCGTCGTCGCGCTGTGGCTACGTCGCGCCCTGGATGAGCCCGAGGTATTCGAGGAACTCAAGGAACAGGACGAGACGGCCGGAATTCCCGTCGTCGAGATGTTCCGCTCGCACTGGCGCACCGTGATCCGTATCAGCATGAGCTCGACCTTCGCGATGATCAACACCATCGTCAACGTCTTCGCCCTGGCGTACGCCGTCGAATCCGGCTTCGAACGCTCCACGATGCTGTGGGCCATCGCGACCGCCAATTTTGTTGCCGTACTGACTCAGCCGCTGTTCGGCATTCTCTCGGATCGCTACGGACGTAAGCCCATCTTCGTCGTCGGCGCCATCGGAGCCGGCCTGATGATCTTCGTGTTCTTCCATTCGATCGGAACCCAAAGCGTCCCCATGGTCTTCGCTTCGGGAATCGTCATGATCGGAATCTTCTACGCGATGCCCAACGGCACGTACCCGGCATACTTCCCGGAGCAGTTCCCCGCGAAGGTCCGATACACCGGAATGGCCGTCAGCCTCATGCTCGGACTCCTTGTTGCCGGCTTCACGCCGGCTATCGCCCAGGCGATCTCGGCCGGAGACAAGAGCAACTGGACACCGGTTGCATGGATGTGCCTGGGCTTCGCCGTCATCTCCGCCATCGCGGCAATGACCGGACCGGAAACGTACCGCACGCCCACAGCAGAACTGGGCCAACCGAAGCCGAGCCTGCCGATCAAGCAGGACTCAGAGCTCACCAGCAACAACGCTTGACCGGACCGGCCCCTCGCGATGAATTGCCGCGAGGGGCCGTCCCCACTTATGCAGGAGAATGTCATGACTACCGAATACACACGTCACCGTATCGGCCTTGTCGGGTCGGGTATCGCCACCTCACTCTCGCCCGCGTTGCACGCACACGAAGCAGCAGCACTCGGACTCGACGATTACAGCTACGAACTGATCGATCTCGCGAACCTGAACATCTCGGTCGAGAAAACCGGTGAGGTGGTGCGTGGCGCCGTCGCGGGCGATTTCACCGGACTGAACATCACCCACCCGTGCAAGCAGGTTGTCGTGGACGCGCTCGACGAGCTGTCCGACAACGCGCGGTTGCTCGGTGCCGTCAACACGGTTGTGGTCGACAACGGCCGTTTGATCGGCCACAACACTGACCACAGCGGATTCCTCACAGCACTGCAGCGCGGTTTGCCCGACGCCGCCTTGGACCGAGTGGTGCTTGCCGGGGCAGGAGGGGCGGGTTCCGCTGTGGCATACGCACTCGCCGCCGCCGGCACCACGGATCTTCGCATCGCAGATATTGATCCCGATCGCGCTGCCGATGTGTGTTCTCGCGTCACCTCGGCCTTCCCTGGCACGCGCACAACGGCTTTGGCGATCGGTGAGATCTCCGTCAACCTGACGACGTGCGACGGCGTCGTCAATGCATCTCCGATCGGCATGGTGGGTCACCCCGGAACTCCCTTCGACCCTGCGGCGTTGCATTCCGGATTGTGGGTCGCTGACATCGTTTATCGACCTATGCACACCGAATTGCTCGACGCTGCAGCTGCTCTCGGATGCGCGGTTCTCGACGGTGGGCAGATGCTGGTAGCTCAAGCCTCTGACACCTTCACACTCCTGACCGGTGTCGAAGCCGATACGGATCGCATGCGCAGCCATCTGAGCGAGCTGCTCTCCGAGACGGCATGCGCATGAGCACAACCGAACACCTACTTTCTCGCGAAGTACCAGGAGCACTGATGAATGTGACTGCGCCTTTCGCCGAACCTCTCGACATGGGCAGCGTCCGCCTCCGGAACCGGTTCGTGTCCGCCCCGATGGAACGCAACTACTGCGAAGTCGACGGCACCATGACGGACGAGTACATCGCGTACCTCGCCCGCCGCGCCGAAGGTGGTGCTGCACTGATCTTCACCGAAGCGAGCTACGTGCGTGCCGACGGCAAGGGACGCATCCGGCAGATGGGCGTCGACGTCGACGAACGGATTCCCGGCATCAAGAAGATGGCCGACGCGATCCACGCTCACGGCGCCCTCGTCGGAGTCGAACTCAACCACGGTGGACGCACGGCGCAGGGGTCGGTCAGTGGATTTGTTCCCGTTGCCCCGACACCGATTCCGTGTTTGGTTGTCGGCGGCGAAATGCCAGAACAACTCGACGGCGACGACATCGAGCACATCATCGAATGCTTCGGTGAAGCTGCGGCGCGCTGCCAGCAGGCCGGCGTCGACGTCATCTCCCTGCACGGTGGCCACGGGTACTTGATCCACCAGTTCCTCTCCCCTGCTTACAATCACCGCGACGACGAGTGGGCCGACCCCACCTTGTTCGTCAACAAGGTCATCGCCTCCGTCCACGAGCATGCTCCGGGAATCACTCTGGGACTTCGATTCTCAGCCTTCGAAGGCATTGACGGCGGACTCGACGCCGAGACGACCCGCTCTCGCATCGACGCCATCGACACTGACCGACTCGATTTTCTCGACGTCTCGGCCGGCAACTACGAAGCGGGACAGTGGATCATCCAGCCCGGTGAATGGTCCCGCGGACTCCTCGCACCGTACTCCGAGCAGTACCAGCGCGACTTCGACATCCCGGTGGGTGTGGCCGGACGCATCACGTCGCCGGAGATCGCCGCGCAGATCATCGAATCCGGTCAGGCGAACTTCGTCAGCATGGCCCGTACGTTGCACGCCGACCCGGACTTTCCGAATCGCGCTGTCGACGGTGGCCGCTACCGCCCCTGCATCGCCTGCAACTACTGCATCGACAGCCTGGCCGCCGGCCCCATTCCCTGTTCCGTCAACCCGTGGGTCGGACGTGAACTGGATCAGCCCACGAAGCCGGCTGATGCCACCGTACGCGTCGCCGTAATCGGTGCCGGTCCGTCCGGAATGGCCGCTGCCCGCGACCTCGCAATTGCCGGTCATCGCGTCGACCTGTACGACGAACGCCCCAGTCTCGGTGGCGACTTCGCTCTGGCATCGAAGCTGCACGAATATCCCGAATACGGGCGGATCGTGGACTGGTACCTCGCGGAACTGGCCGAACTCGGGGTGCAGTGCCACACTTCGACCAGAGCTGACGCAGCATTGCTCGCAAACAGTGACTTCGACGCGATCGTCCTTGCTGCCGGTGGGCACGGTCCCGTGACTGACCTCCCCGGAGCAGCAACCCGTACCGTCCGTGATGTCCGCGAGTTCCTCGCCTCCGGAGATCCTGCCCCCGAAGCAATCACCATTTTCGGCGCCGACCGCGAGGCTGCCGCTGTTGCCGACGATCTGCTCCAGAAGGGCACCCAGGTCGTCATGATCGGGCCGCAGGAAACCATCGCACACGACGTCGGCCGACGCGGCAAGATTGTGCTGCTGCCGCGCCTAGCCGCAAGTGAGAACCTCACGACCTACCTGAGCTCGATCGTCACGAAGGTCGACGCTAAGTCGGTCACGATCTCGACAGGCGGTGTACTGAGCGAAGTCGACGCCCCCGGCGAGCTGCTGATCTCACAGGGCGTCGAGCCGCGCTCGGAGCTTCTGACCGAACTCCGTTCACTGGCACCACGACTCGGGGTCCATACCGTCGGAGACGCGAGCGGTGACGGCGGATCCATCCATGCCGCACTCGTGACCGCAGCCGACGTTGCCGTCGCCATCACAGCCGCCGCTGCGGCCCGTCAGGAGGTTCACGCATGAGCGCACACACAGCCGCACCGGTGGCAACTGCGTTGCCACCCATCGGACTCGGAACCTGGCCACTGGTCGGTGCCGACGCCACGAAGTCGGTTCTCTCCGGCATCGAGGCCGGGTACCGCCTCATCGACACCGCCGCGATCTACGGCAACGAGGACGCCGTCGGCGTAGCGTTGGCGGAGTCGGGCCTACCGCGAGAAGAACTGTTTGTCACCACCAAACTTCGTGGAAACGACCAGGTTTCCGGTGACATCCGGGGAGCGCTCGAGCAGAGCCTGGAACGACTGGGACTGGATCAACTCGATCTGTTCCTGATCCACTGGCCGCTCCCGCGAATCGATCGTTACGTTGCGTCGTTCGAGGCGATGCTGGCCTGCCGCGATGCCGGACTGGTTCGGTACGTGGGTGTGTCGAACTTTCTGGAGCACCACGTGCGCCGCGTCGTCGCCGAAACCGGCGAGGCACCGGCAGTCAACCAGATTCAGATGGACCCGTCGCTCGCGCGAATTCCGGTGCGCCGCGCCAACGACGAACTCGGAATCTTCACGCAGTCGTGGAGCCCGCTCGGCCGGGGTGATGTGCTCGACAACGCCGTGGTCGGGGAGATCGCCGGTCGAAACGGTTGCACACCAGCTCAAGTGGTCCTCGCGTGGCACGTCGCGCAGGGTGTGGTTCCGGTCGCGCGATCAGCGAACCCGACGCGTCAGGCCGAGAACCTGGCAGCACTCGATGTGACCCTCTCCGGCGAGGACATCGAAGCACTGAACAGTCTCGACCGCGGCGAGTCTGCGGCGCGGGACGTCGAAGCAGAGGAACATTTCTGATGACATTGAAAGTCGGAATCGTCGGCTGCGGCAAGATCGCCGGCAACCATGCCCGAGCCCTGCAACAAGTCCCCGGCGTCGAGTTAATCGGCTGCTGCGATCCCGATCTCGGACGCGCCCAGGAGTTCGCGGCAGCGCACGGCATTCCCGCAGCCGTGAGTTCAGTGGAGCAACTTCTTGCCCTCGGACTCGACGCCTGCACCGTCTGCACGCCGCACCCGGTACATGAAGAGGTAGTCGTGGCCGCTGCCGAAGCGGGTGTACATGTGTTGTGCGAGAAGCCCATCGCGGTCGATGTTGCTGCCGCCGACCGCATGATCGAGGCCGCCGACCGCGCCGGTATCACGTTCGGGGTGCTCTTCCAACGTCGCTTCTGGCCGGCCGCGCGTCGGATCCGGGACGCCATCGACGACGGCCGGATCGGACTGCCCACGCTCGGCGAGGCGTCGGTGATCCTGCACCGCCCGTCGAGTTACTACTCGGCCGACGCGTGGCGCGGACGCTGGGACACCGACGGCGGTGGCGTGCTCATGACGCAGGCGGTGCACCAGATCGACATGCTGGCCTGGTTCATGGGCGAGGCCGTCTCGGTCAGCGGCTTCATACGCACCCACACCCACGGTGAGCACATCGAGACCGAGGACAGTACGTCAGCTGTAATTTCCTTTGCTTCGGGCGGCACCGCCACCGTCACCGCGACTACCGGTGCCAATCACAATCTGGGCAACCGCGTGACAGTGATCGGGCGCACCGGTGCCATCGCCAGCGTCCTCGAATTTCCTGAAGGGCACGAGGGTGTCAACGAAATCTGGACCGTGCCCGGCGAAGTGGAGTTCCAGTCGCCGTACTCTGCCGACATCGACGCCAATCTCGATGTGGGAGCGGTCAATGCGTCACTGACCGACTTCCACACCCTGCAGGTTCAGGACTTCGCCGACGCGGTCCTGACCGGGCGCGAACCCGCCGTCACCGGACGAGACGCCCGCGCGTCACTTGCCATCATCGCCGCAATCTACGAATCGTCACGAACCGGGAAGGTTGTCGATCTGACATCGACACCGACCCTCGCAACAACTGCCAAGGAGCAGAAATGAGTAGCAGTACCCCCCTCACCTACGACGTAGTTGTCGTGGGCTCCGGCGCAGGCGGGCTTTCCACAGCAATTGCCGCAGCACATGGCGGCGCGTCGGTACTCGTTGTCGAGAAGGCCGACACCTGCGGCGGCGCAACGGCCTGGTCGGGCGGGTGGATGTGGACCCCGCGCAACATATTTGCCATCGCCGACGGGGTTGTGGAGGATCGTTCGGCGCCGCGGACATATCTGGAGAACCGACTCGGCGACAACTTCGACGCTGCCAAGGTGGATGCACTCCTCGACGGCGCACCGGAGATGGTCGAGTTCTTCGAACGCAAGACTGCACTGAAGTTCGTTCCCGGAGCCAAGATCGCCGACATTCACGGCGACACACCGGGAGCCGGCACGGGTCATCGTTCCGTCGGACCGAAACCGGTGAGCTTGCGAAAGCTCGGACCCGACGTCGCGGCGCTGCTCCGTCGACAGTTGTACGAGACGTCATTCCTCGGAATGGGCATCATGGCCGGCCCTGACCTGCAGGCATTCCTGCACTCGACTCGATCGCCGAAAGCATTTGTGCACTGTGGCGTTCGCGTGACAAAGCACATGTTCGATCTCGCCACCAAGCGTCGTGGCCAGCAACTCGTCAACGGCACTGCGCTTGTCGGCATGATGCTTCGCTCAGCGCTCGATCTCGGCGTCGAGATTCGGGTGAAAACGTCGGCAACATCGCTGCAGACTGACGATGACGGTCGCGTTGTCGGTGTCCGCCTCGAAGGTCCGGATGGTGCGTACTCGGTAACTGCCACGCGCGGCGTCGTACTGGCCACCGGCGGCTTCGCCCAGGACATCGACCGCCGACGTGAACTGTTCCCCCGTACCCCCACCGGAAACGAGCACTGGTCACTCACTCCGAAGACAACCACCGGCGACGGCATCACCCTCGGCGAATCCGTGGGTGGTCGCCTCGACCGCACTCTTGCCTCCCCCGTCGCGTACTGCCCCGTCTCCATCGTTCGTTATCGCAACGGCAAGGAAGGGGTGTTCCCGCACATCCTCGACCGCGGAAAGCCCGGTGTCATCGGAGTTCTCGCGAACGGCAAGCGTTTTGTCAACGAGGCACTCGGCTACCACGACTACACACTCGCGATGGTCGAGCAGGTTCCTGAGGGCGAAGAAGTGTGCTCGTGGTTGATCGCCGATCAGCAGTATGTGCGCTACCTCCCGCTGGGCATGGCCAAGCCCCTGCCGATCCCGATCCAGCCGTACCTGCGCTCGGGATACCTCACACGTGGTCGCACCGTTCGCGAACTGGCAGAGAAGATCGGCGCTGATCCGACGCAGTTGGAGAAGACAATCGAGGCATTCAATGTCGGGGCCGTGGCCGGTGAAGACCCCGAGTTCGGTCGCGGTACAACACCGTTCAACCGGGGTTCCGGCGATACCGCCAACCCCTGGCCGAACCCGTCGCTCGCTCCTTTACAGAAGGGTCCGTACTACGCGGTGAAGGTGGTGCCGGGCAGTTTCGGTACCTTCGCCGGGCTTGTCACCGACTCGTCGTCGCATGTGCTCGACGACAACGACCGCCCCATCGAGGGATTGCTCGCCGTCGGCGTCGATCAGGCCAGCGTGATGGGCGGGCACTACCCGTCCGGCGGCATCAACCTCGGCCCGGCTATGACGTTCGGTTATCTGGCAGGTCGGGAACTGGCCGGAGCCAAGACAGTTGGAGCGCACGCATGACACTCTCACTCGGACTGGCAGCCCTCACAGTGCTCGATACCGCACCGATGCAGCACGTCGACTTGGCCGAAAAGCACGGCTTCGACACCATCGGCATCCGCCTGATGCCCGCGGCACCAGGTACGACGGCCTACCCGCTGCACGAGGACAAGCAGGGGTTGAACGAATTGGTGCGTCGACTAGGCGATTCACCCGTTGAGGTATTCGACCTCGAAATCATCCGCCTTGCAGCCGACTTCGACCCCGCCGACTATGTTCCGCTTCTCGAAGCGGGTGCACAGCTCGGAGCCAAAGCCGTTCTGGTGGGCGGCGACGATCGCGACCGCGCTCGGCTCACGGACTCCTATGCCCGCCTCGCTGAACTGTGCGCGAACTACGGCATCGTCGCCTCGCTCGAATTCATGCCGTGGACTGCGGTGCCCGATGCGCGTGCTGCCATCGAGATCGTCTCGGCGGCAGACGGTCCGGCTCGTAGTGTCCTGGTCGACGCACTCCACACCGACCGCTCGGCGACCACACTGGAGGATCTTGCGTCCATCCCGCGCGAGTGGCTTCACTACGCCCAGATGTGTGACGGTTCGATCCCTTTTCCCACGGAGGACGCAGAGCTGATCCGTCACGCCCGAGAGGAGCGTCTGGTGCCAGGCACCGGCGGCATCGCCCTGGCCGACATCTGGTCGACCCTGCCTTCCGGACTGCCGGTCAGCATCGAATTGCCCAACGAGCCGCTGCGTCAGGCCGTCGGCACGGACGCCTGGCTGAAGCGCCTGGTCGAGGCCACGCGAGCAGTGTTGGCCTAGCGGCCCTGTGCGCGTTTAGCGAGTCCAGGCACTCCCTAAACGCGCACGGGGGCGTCAGCCCCTCCGAGCCGCAACGGCCTGCGCCAGACGGTCCAACTGCGCTGCGGTGGTGGACCAGTCGATGCACGCGTCGGTGATCGACTGACCGTAGGTGAGCTCGTCCGCCTTACCCAAGGTCAGGTCCTGACGGCCGGCCTCGATGAAACTCTCCAACATGACGCCGGCGATTCCCTGCTCACCCTCGGTCAGACGTCGGGCAATGTCGTCCAGCACGACGACCTGACGCTCGTGGTCCTTGCTGCTGTTACCGTGACTCGCGTCGATGACCACGCGCTCGGGCAGGTTCGACTTACGCAGGCGAGCAAGGGTATCCGCGACGGTCTCGGCATCGTAGTTCGGTCCGTCGCTGCCGCCACGAAGAATGACATGGCAGTCCGGGTTGCCCGCGGTCCGAATCAAGGCAGCCTGGCCGTCGAGATCCGTTCCGGGGAACACATGGCTCGCCGCCGCGGCGCGGGTACCGTCGACGGCTACCTGCACATCACCTTCGGTGGAATTCTTGATGCCGACGGGCATGGACAGCGCGCTGCACAGCTGACGGTGAACCTGACTGGCGGCGGTCCGGGCGCCGATTGCACCGTAGCTGACCAGGTCGGCGATGTACTGCGGCATGATCGGATCAAGGAACTCGCAGCCGACAGGCAGGCCCAGACTCGACACGTCGAGAAGCAACTTGCGGCCGATACCGAGCCCGGTGTTGATGTCGAACGTGCCGTCGAGGTGGGGGTCGTTGAGCAGGCCCTTCCAACCCAGCGTGGTGCGCGGCTTTTCGAAGTAGACCCGCATCACGATGTGCAGATCGTCCCGCAGTTCTTCGGCCTTGGCAGCCAACCGACGGGCGTAGTCCATCGCAGCTTCCGGATCGTGTACCGAGCACGGTCCGACAACAACGATCAAACGGTCGTCGTCACCGTTGAGGATGTTGATCGTGTCGGCACGGCCGGTCCGCACGGTTGCGGCCGCGACCTCGTCCGGAGCGTGCTGAGCACGAACAGTCGCCGGTGACACGAGCGGACTGATACTCACAGTGCGCTGATCGTCGAGGCTGTCCGAAGCTGCGGTGGTGTCGATGGTGACAGTCATGGGGTTTTCGGTTTCCTGTTCTCAGGCCGACCCCAGAGATGAAGAGAAACTCCAGCGAGCCGGTCTGTAGTCCGGCTCTTGGGTGGAGGTTGTCAGCGCGTGGTTACGCCGGCAGGCCCACCCGGGGCCGGCCTGCTAAACCAGAAATAGACGCGCTGCATGACGGCCACGATACCTCGAGTTCGGATCAGATGGGCGCGCCCCTCCACAACAAGCCGAATCCGAGGGGCGAGTCCCGTGGCACGAGTCCGTGAAGAATGGCCAAATCCGCTGAGCGGTTGGCGCTTTCGAGTAAGGCTCCGGCTGCGAAGTTCGAATACGTTGGTTAGGCACCTGCCAATGCCCGGAACATCAGATGGAGCTGCGCCTTCTCATGCCTGTGATCGAATCGACCAAAACCTTCCACCCGACGGTGTCCCCTTCTGCGACCGAAACCCCCTTGCAGTCGACAAAAGATGTGGACGACGAATTCACCCGTCTGATCGATTCCTTGACACGACGCGGGTTCCTGACCGGTGCGGCGGCGCTCGGTGCACTGGGCGCACTGTCTGCATGTTCGAGCGAATCCAGCGGCACCGAAGCCTCGGACGAGTGGGTCGACATCGTCGTCGCGGACCAGACCTACCGCCTCCCGCGGGACCCCAAGCGTGTCGTGGTGCTCGAAGCCCGAGGCGCCCTCGATTTTGCACTACTAGCCGAGTACCCGATCGTCGCGACCAATTGGGATCCGAAGTCTCAGCTCATGCAACAGGTACCCGCCGGCGCAGCTCGCCTCGGTGGGACGAACAACGAACCGAATGCCGAATCGATCCTGAGCTACGACCCCGATCTGTTGGTTGTCGGGAAAGGCTGGTGGGATTACTACCAGGACAGGGGCCTGCTCGGCACTGACATCGCCCCGGTGCTCGTCGTTGACGAGGGCACGACGGGCTCGTCTTGGAAACAGGCCATGACCGCGCAGCTCACGGCGCTCGATCGCCGCGAAGTCGCCGAACGCGTCATCGCCCGATACAACGGAGAACTTGCTCAAGCGCGGGCCAAGATCGGTGGTCTCCTCGAAGGCAAGTCGATTGCGATCGCCGGTGCAGACAGCGGTCAGATCTGGCTGCAGAACAACACGTTCGCCGTGTCGGTTGCACAGGACCTCGGCCTGAACGTCTTGACTGACGCCGCCCATGCCGCACCCGAACGGAAGGATTCGACGTTCTACAGCCTCGAGGAGCTCGCGATCTTCGACCAGGCCGACTTCGTACTGCTACAGAACCCCGACGCCGTCGAAGCCGAGTCGCCCACGTGGAAACGAGTTCGCGCTGTCCAGGACGGCCATGTCGGACAACTGCGATACGACCTCAACAACGGCCTCGCTCTGACTGCGATGGCCCTGGCCGCTGATATCGCCGAACAGGTACAGGTCATGCGCTGACATCCGTGCGGGCATTGGATCGGTACTGGAGTGACCCCACCACACCTGGTGGGGTCACTCACGCCTCCAAGCGGAATTCGCCTCGCACCTGGCGTACACCGTTGATCTGCACTTCGACGGCATGGTCGCCGGCATAGTACTTCCGGGTACTGATCGGTTTGAAGGAATGCCTCTTCGCGATGCGGGCCGGCACCCCAGGCTCGAGCGTTCGTGTTGTCAGTTTAAAGACCTTCGGCGTCGTGGTCCCGTTGGCCTTCACGTGGTGGACGATGTAATCGATCACGACGGTGACGGACTCGCTGCCGTTGTTCGTGACGGCGAAGTCGAAAGTGAGTTCTCCACCCGCATCGACTATTTCGCGGTCGATGACGAACCCTTCGACCACGACGTCGGTGGGCGGCGAGAACCCCAGAAGAGACAGAGCATCCGGGTCGCCGGCCTTGATCAACGTCCGCAATGCATGTTTGACGATTTTAAGTGTGTTGGAATCCGGTGTCTGTAACCAACGCTTCGCAGTCGACACGGCGAGCGCTGCGTCAGCACGACTGAGATCGTTGAGATGGTTTGCGACCGAACGTCGTACGTATTCCGAATCATCCTGATACAGCTCGTCGAGAATGGCGATTGTCGACTCGGGACACGCCGTCAATTCTTTCACTCGTCTTCCCCAGGGCAAACGAGTACGAGTGCCTTCGGTCGCCAAGCGCCGGACGTGTTCGTCTTCATGACCGGTCCAGGTGAGTGCGATCGCCAGCGAACGGTCAAGGTCCGTCTCGAGAAATGTGCGAATTGCGAATTCGGCCGTCAGACGCGACGTCAGCTCGGCAAGCAGAGCCATTCCCTCGTCGAAATCCGACTCGGAGCCACTTCGTGTCGCTGTGACGGCGACGGCTTCGGTCACCGGCCAGATCATCCAACCAGTGAAGGTCTCCGCTGAAAGCGCACGGCGGATGATCTCGGCGAAGGCCGGAAGATCCTGAGGCAGTTCGGCAGTCATCGCGTCCCGCACAACGCGGGTACGTTCGCCGAGACTCATACCGTCGAATTCGGATGTACTACCCCGAACGAGGGCGAGGCGTGTCTGACCGGAGGCTCGCTCGAGACAGCCTGCCAGATCGGCGACGACGGATTTCCCGAGCAGTTCGTCAGCGGTGGGCATCAGGGGCACACCGTGAGAGCGGAAATCCGATCACCGTCGAGAGAAAAATGGTGATGCAACTGGACGGGGCTTCCGGGAAAATCACCCTCGACCTTCACCGACACGACAACGGCCGAGCCTGGGGTGTTGACCGACTCGATCTTCTGGGTAAAGGTGAACGCCGTCGACACGGCGGACTTCCACGCCACGATTTCTTCGATGCCGACATACGTCCGGCCGTCGTCACGCACCACGGCGTCTTCGGTGAACACGTCACGGACGTCTCCGCCGTCGAAATATGCGCGCGCTGCGCCTGGCACCTTCGCTGAGTCGATCATTCGCGAAGAGTACTGCTGGGGTCCGACAGGTTCGGCGAACTCACTGCGCGAGCGGACGCCGCCAACTGAATCTCCATCAACAGCCTCGTCGAGGGCTCGGACAGGTCGGTATCTGTTATCTCCTCGACCCTTTTGATCCGATACCTGAGTGTGTTCGGGTGAATGCGAAGCTGCTCGGACGCGCGTCGGACATCGCCCGAATGCGCGAGGTAAACGGAGACGCTTTCACGCATGTTCGACCCGTTACGCCTGTCGTAAACGTCGAGCGCGTCGATTCTCGGATCGTGCAGTTGCTCGTCGGCCGCAATCGCGTCCATGATTTCGCCCAGCAGCACCGGAGTGCGCGAGTCCGCGAGGGTGGTCACACGAACATCCCCCGACGTTCCGTCCAAGACCCGATCCACTTCGGCGCGAGCCCTAGCCACCTCAGTGAGCGTCGAAACCGGCGACGAGACTGCGGCCCGTAAACCCGAGGGCGACAACTTGTCCAAACGCGCGACAACTTCACGGGTCCACGAGACTGTGGATTTCACGGATTGGGTTCGCGGAAACAGCACATAGATCCGGGCGCCGAATGCACTCACCAGCGATTCACGATGAAAGGCACTGGCGTGCAGGCGCAACGACGACACGAGCTCACCCGAAGCCGACAACACGCTGCCCCCGACACTCGCCACGCCGATCACCATCGCGGGTCCGGACATCGGGATGGACAACGAGGCCGCCAGAGAAGGAACATCGACGCCGCCGCCGCGAACCCCGAGCAAGCGCTGAACCTGTATCGCCTCGTTACTCGGCGCGTCTCGGATGCGCGAAATCAGCCGAGCTGCAATGGCCGCGGCACCGCGGAGTACTCTGTCGGCATCGCCGGCGATGGGAAGCGGGCCTTCCTGAACCCAGATCGTGCCGAGTAGATCAGAACTGAAACCGCTCTCCCCCTTGACGTTCTCGGAAATTCTGCGAATGGGAACCACCAACCGTCGCCTGATCGCGAGGTCTTCGTGCGCAGGCACCTCCACTACGTCGTCACTTCGCCGCAAGCTTTCGAAGACGCCCCACTCCTGCAGCTTCCGGAGGTATTCCCGAGGTCCTTCACGGCCGAGGATCGATTGCCGGCGGAGCTCGTCCGCAGCATCCCCTGATGCCGAGTAAGCCATGACGTGGGAACGCTCGTCCTCGATGCTGACCATCCCCCGGGTGAGTGACGCGACGTTCTGCGCCAGCTCGAACAAGTTTGTGTCACTGCCGAATACAACGTCCTCCGAATCCTGACGAGATACCGAATGATCGAGCACGCCCCGGATCGTGGTGAACAATCGATCCCAACGAGCGTCCGGATGGACTGCCATCAAGGCGATCCCGGCGCGCTGTGCCGCCGCGCGCACCGACGTGTCCGAGGCCTCCTTCGACATGACGGCCCGAGGCGCTGATCCCTTCTGATCGACGCGGTTCAGCCAGGCTGCCAATTCGGCTGCACCGATACCGACAGCGAGCCAGAGTTCAGAGGATTCGACGTCCGCGGTTCCGGGGCGTGTGAGGTCCCCGACCTCCGCGAACACCACGGAGTCGACGAAGACGTCATCACCTGACGGCGCGAAGACGAGCTCGACAAAGGCTCCGCCCAGCGCCCGAAGGACCGCGTCGAGCCTGACCTCACGGATAGCCACGTACCACCCACTTTCCGGACCGTTCCAACGCCTCAATTTCGAGAATAGTGCATTTTCCTGCGGAAATGGTTCAGCCGATCGAACAAACAGCGTCCGAGAAGTTTGGCCGATCAGCGGATTACTCGCCGACTCCTTTCGGCTTGACTGATGACGACACGACAACTGCCCCACCCATCAGTCTGCCGAAGGATCGTCATGGACGCCGTCACCAATGTCCCCCACCCAGCCAACGAACCGGTCAACAATTACGGGCCGGGAAGCCCGGAACGATCACGCCTACGCACCAAACTGACCGAACTGGCCGAGACACCCACCGACATCCGACAGGTCATCGGGGGCGTCCACCGAACTGCGGAAGGCAAGCGGGAGAACGTAGTTCAACCACACCGTCACAGCTCGGTCATCGGATCGTTTGCGGGCGCAACGCACTCGGATGTTCGTGATGCCATCGACGCCGCTACGCTCGCCGCCCCGGCCTGGCGCGACCTCTCGTTCGACGACCGCGCTGCGGTCTTCCTCCGCGCCGCCGATCTACTCTCCGGCCCGTGGCGCGAAACCATCGCCGCCGCAACAATGCTCGGTCAGTCGAAGACCGCATATCAGGCCGAGATCGATGCCCCGTGCGAACTGATCGACTTCTGGCGTTTCAACGTCGCGTTCGCACGCCAGATACTCGCCGACCAACCCGTTTCCGCTCCGGGAGTCTGGAATCGCGTCGAATATCGACCACTCGAAGGTTTTGTCTACGCGATCACCCCCTTCAATTTCACCGCCATCGCCGGAAATCTCCCCACCGCACCGGCCCTGATGGGCAACACCGTGATCTGGAAGCCGTCACCGACGCAGGCCGTCGCGGCGTACCTGACGATGCAACTACTCGAAGCCGCCGGCCTCCCACCCGGGGTGATCAATCTTGTTCTCGGCGACGGCCCCACGGTGTCCGAGGTCGCGCTGGCCGACCCTCGCCTGGCGGGCATCCACTTCACCGGATCGACCGCAACGTTCCAGCGTTTGTGGCGTGAGGTCGGAGCCAACATCTCGAACTACCGGACGTATCCGCGTCTCGTCGGCGAAACCGGCGGCAAAGATTTTGTACTCGCACACAGTTCAGCAGACCCCGACGTACTCACGACGGCATTGATCCGCGGGGCCTTCGACTATCAGGGACAGAAATGCTCGGCCGCGTCACGGGCATTCGTCCCGAAATCGGTGTGGGCCAAGATGGGCGACACGTTCATCGACACAGTGTCGTCACTGAAGTACGGCGACGTCACCGACCTGACGAACTTCGGCGGCGCCGTCATCGACCAGCGTTCCTTCGACCGCAACGCCGCCGCGATCGTCCGAGCCAAGTCGACCGGCAGCCTCACCATCGCAGCAGGCGGCGACTACGACGACCGCGAAGGATTCTTCATCTCGCCGACGGTCCTGCTCGGTGACGACCCCAGTGACGAGGCCTTCAGCACCGAGTACTTCGGCCCCATACTCTCCCTGCACGTCTACGACGACTCCGCACCGAATGCCTACGCCGACATCCTCGCTCGTATCGACAGCGGATCCGCGTACGCCCTGACCGGTGCCGTGATCGCCACCGACCGTGCGGCCGTCGATCAAGCTCACCACGGTCTGCGGTTCGCCGCCGGAAACTTCTACGTCAACGACAAGCCAACGGGCGCGGTAGTCGGACAACAGCCCTTCGGCGGCGCTCGAGCTTCCGGTACCAACGACAAGGCCGGTTCACCGCAGAACCTGCTCCGTTGGACGTCGACACGCACCGTCAAGGAAACCTTCGTTCCTCCCACCGATCATCGCTACCCCCACCAGGACGTCGATCCAGCCGAGAGCGAGAACCGTTGATGAGTGCCGTCTCGCTGAGCAACCCGCTGCGCCCGGTACTCCTCGCGGCGGCACGCTCGTCGCGGCTGGAGAAGACAGTCTCCGGGATGACCTTGACCCGCAAGCTGGTAGACAGGTTCGTCGCCGGGGACGCGGAACCCGCAGCGGTCTCTGCCGTACGCGACATCCTCACCAGTGGCCGGTTCGTGACGGTCGACTACCTCGGCGAGGACACTACCGATCCAACTCAGGCAACAGCTACCGTCGACGCCTATCTGTCCCTTCTCCGCTCGTACGCAACGCTTTCCGAAGCGGCTGGGACGCAACACACCCTCGAGGTTTCGCTCAAGCTCTCCGCGTTAGGGCAGTCACTTCCCGGCGACGGCGAGAAGATCGCCCTGGCGAACGCTCACCGAATCGTCACAGCGGCAGACGAAGTGGGCGCGTGGGTCACCGTCGATGCGGAGGATCACACCACCACCGACTCGACACTGTCCATCGTCGAAGAGTTGCGCCGCGACTTCCCGACGCTCGGCACGGTCCTGCAGGCGTATCTGCACCGCACCGAGGCCGACTGCCGGCACTTCTCCGGATCAGGTTCACGAATTCGGCTGTGCAAGGGTGCATACAAGGAACCGGCCGACGTTGCGTTCCAAAAGCCCGGCGAAGTCGACGCGTCGTACCTGCGTTGCCTGAAGGTCTTGATGGAAGGTGACGGGTACCCGATGGTCGCCTCCCACGATCCCACCATGATCGACGCCGCCCTCGAACTCGCCACATTGACCGAACGGACAGCCGAGGATTTCGAGTTTCAGATGCTCTACGGCATCCGCGACGGCGAACAACGCAGATTGGTAGCCGAAGGCAATCACCTGCGGGTCTACGTTCCCTACGGCAGCCAGTGGTACGGCTACTTCATGCGTCGCCTGGCGGAACGGCCGGCCAACCTCATGTTCTTCATGCGCTCACTCGCCTCCAACAACTAGGTGCTGGAAACCGGTGGCAGCGGTGGCAACTCGAGGTTCTCACGGAAGGTACCCCCGACGTAATCTGTTCCCACGATTCTGCGCTTGCGTAGTTCCGGCAGCAGTCCGTTCGTGACGAAATCGCGTGTACGCGGATCGGCAAGGTCACCGAGCGTGATGACGTCGAGTACGCCCGCGTCGTATCGTTCCTCGATCGCGTCCGCGAGCTGTTCCGGGGTGCCCGCCGCTGCCCAGTGGCCGGTGTCCTTGGACGCGATGATCAACTCACGCAGAGTCTTTCCTTGTGATGCGAGCTTGCCGAAGATCTCGACCCGGCCCCGTCGTCGATTCACCGACGACGGGTCCGGCAACAACGACTCCGGGATCGGCCGGTCCAGCGGCAATTCCGAGAAATCCACGTCACCGCCGAACATGTCGGCAAGCCTGGTGCGTCCGGCGTCGAAGTCCGTCGATTCCTCGGCTTCTCTGACCAATCGTTCGACTTCGGCTTCGGTAGCGCCGTACGTTGCGTGGAACGAGCTGAAAATCAGTGGCAGTTCGTCCCCACGCCCCAACTCTGCCGCCCTGGCGCGGATCGTCTTCGTGTAGGTGACCGCGTCCTCGAAGGTTGCGAGAGAAGTGAATACGACCTCCGCGAAGCGAGCACCCAGTTCGATACCTCCGGCAGATTGGCCTGCCTGGAATTGGACCGGACGACGCTGCGGCAGGGAGGGGATGTTCAGCGGCCCCTGCACGGTGAAGTACTTGCCTCGATGCTCGATGGGGACCACCCTCGACGGATCGAGTACCGCTGAGCCCTCTCCCCGGGTCAGGGCGCCGGGCTTCCAGCTGTCGAAGAGCGCGTTGACCACCTCGAGCGATTCGGCCGCTCGGGCGTACCGCTCCTCCGGACTCGGCAGGTCCAGGTCGCTGTAGTTCTCTTCTCCGAGTGAGGAAGTGACGACATTCCATGCGGCTCGACCATTGCTGACGTGGTCCAGGGTGCCGAACAACCGCGCCAGGTTGAAAGGGTGATGAAATGTGGTCGTGACGGTGGCGATCAGCCCCACATGGGTGGTGACCGCACTCAGCGCGGCAAGGAAGATCAACGGCTCCTGCGCACCGATCGCGCCCTGCGCGCCGAAACTCAACAGGTCGGCGGCAAACAGTCCGTCGATCTTGTTCGCCTCGGCCGTCTTTGCGACGTCGATCGCGGACGCGACCGTCGACGTCGTCGGATCGATCGCGGCGTCGTAGATACTCACCGCCCCGCTGACACCGGTCACCGTCTTGAGTGGACGCCTACGATCGGCCACCGACCATCCTCCTGGCTTCGCGAAATCTGTTCCGAACTCACAACGCTAGACCGATCCTGGCTCCCGACAAGGTATTCACTCAGCCTGGTTCTATCCCTCCGAACGCCGCTTGGTCACGCCCCGGATTTACGGGCACGATAGGCGGCGACGTGCGCCCTGTTCCCACAGTTTCCGGTGTCGCAGTATCGCTTCGAACGATTGCGCGACAAATCCACGAAGACCGCCTCGCAGTCCGGGGCCTCGCACCATCGCAACCTCGAGAATTCGTCGGTTCGGATCAGATCGAGCACACCCATCGCCGCTTCTGCGGCCATCCGGTCCACCAGTGGCGAATCGTCAGCGGTGACGTGCAGATGCCAGCCGAGGTCGTCATGCCTGGTGAGCCGCGGCCTCGCGCCCGATTCGAGTAGCAGTGCGTTCACCACCTCGACGCCGTCGTCCACTCCCGCGGCTTCCCAGAACTTGCGCAGTCGTGGACGCAGCGCACGAACCGCCGTCAATTCCTCCCGCGTGCCGTCCCGCCTGCCGGTCCAATGATCCGCGTCGAGAAACCGTGTCAGCTCCTCTTGATCCGGAAGCAGTTCAGCCCCGCCGCGGGCCGTGTTGACCAACGACGCGGCGAAGACGAGCGCCGATTCCGTGTCACCAGCAAAATGCACTTTGACTCCTGAGCTCTATCAACCTAATGTCAGCATCGTAATCGCTTTTACTCCTGACGGGTGACGACGTGAACTCTCGCAACGGCTTGATCTTCGCTCTGCTGTCCGCGGCAACGTTCGGCGTCTCGGGCCCGTTCGCGAAGTCTCTCATCGAATCGGGGTGGTCCCCCGGCGGCGCAGTGTTCGCGCGCGTTGCCGGCGGCGCACTGGTGATGATGGTGATCGCCGTAGCCACCCAATGGCCTCGCCTACGACAGGTGAGCGCCCACACGCGAACGGTACTGCTGTACGGGGTGTTCGCGATCTCGGGCGTTCAACTGTGCTTCTTCAATGCCGTGCAACATCTTTCGGTCGGCGTCGCATTGCTTCTCGAGTACCTTGCACCCATCATCGTCATCGGATGGGTGTGGATAACCAAGGGCGCGCGTCCGAGCGTGCAGACGCTTCTCGGTGCGGCGGTTGCCATGATCGGCGCCGCCGTGGTGATCGACGTCTTCGGATCGGCAGAGATCAGTGCCGTCGGAGTCGCCTGGGGACTGGCCGCCGCGGCATGCCTTGCAGTCTATTTCGTCATTTCCGAACGTGCGGACGGTGATCTCCATCCTGTTGTGCTCGCGGCATCGGGGCTCACGGTCAGTGCAATGGTCATCGGCGCGCTCGGACTCGTCGGCGTCCTCCCACTCCAGTTCTCGGCCTCGAACGCCGTCGTGGCAGACCATTCGGTGAACGTATGGCTGCCGGTGGTGGTCCTGGTCCTGGTCAGCACTGTCATTGCCTATCTCACCGGCATCGCCGCAATCACGCTGCTGGGGCCGACAATCGGATCTCTCGTAGCGCTGACCGAAGTGCTGTGCGCGGTCCTCGCCGCGTGGATCCTGGTCGGGGAATCCGTCACTGCACTCCAAGCTGTGGGTGGCGCAGCAATCATCGCGGGGTTGGTCCTCGCGCGCCTCGGCCAGGTTGCACCGAAACAGATACCGGCCGACCCGATGACAAATGTCATGGCAGAAGAATGACGGACGGACGAGGGATCACGACCTCGAAGCGAGCAGATTCTATGTATGACCTCAGCACAGGCACGGCATTCACCACAGGCACTGCACACACTCAGTGAAGGATCGGCACACGACGCCGTCCGGTTGACCGGACTTCGCAAGAGTTTCGGGACCGTCGACGCCGTCAAGGGTATCGACCTGAGCATCCGCCCCGGCGAGATCGTCGCGTTCCTCGGCCCGAACGGCGCAGGCAAGACGACAACCATCGACATGATCCTCGGCCTGTCCCGGCCGACGTCGGGCGACGTGAGCGTCTTCGGAATGTCACCCCGATCGGCGATCGCCCGCGGACTCGTTTCCGCAGTCATGCAGACCGGCGGACTACTGAAAGAGCTGACGGTTGCCGAGACGGTGCAGCTGACCGCCAGCCTGTACGCCCAATCCCGTCCGGTCGACGAAGTGCTGGGGAGAGCCGGAATCCTCGACATCTCCGATCGCCTGGTCAGCAAATGCTCAGGCGGACAACAACAGCGGTTGCGATTTGCGATGGCGTTGCTGTCGAACCCGCAATTGCTCATTCTCGACGAGCCCACCACCGGCATGGACGTCGAAGGGCGTCGGGACTTTTGGTCCGCCATCCGCGCCGACGCAGATCACGGTCGCACTGTGCTTTTTGCGACGCACTACCTCGAAGAGGCCGATGTCTACGCCGACCGCATCATCCTGGTCAGGCAAGGCACCGTGGTCGCAGACGGGACCACCGCCGAGGTCAAGGCGATGGCGTCTGGGCGCACCCTGCGCGCGACTGTTCCAGGCATCACCGACGAACTCCTGCGAGCCATACCGAACTCCGACGCCGTCGAGGTGCGCGGTGAGTCACTGCTCGTGCACTCGGGTGACACCGATGCCGTTGCACGGTTCCTGTTGACCAATACCCAGGCTCGCGATCTCGAAATCGTCTCGCGTGGCCTCGAAGACGCATTCATCGCACTCACGTCGAACAACTCCGAAGGACAGAAGTGATGACCACTGCAACCGAAGCGAACACCTACGGAGCCGAGCGAACCGTCGTACCTCTCGGCGGATTCAACACGACGCTACTGCGATTGGAATTTCGTCGCCTGACTCGCAATCGGCGCACGATGATCTTCACGCTCGTCATGCCGGTTGTCTTCTTCCTCGTCTTCGGGCTCGGTCAAGGCGACGACGATCACGGGATCGGGCACGGCAATGTCGCCGCGTACATCATGATCAGCATGGCCCTGTACGGCGCGATGCTTGCAACTACCAGTGGCGGAGCGATGGTCTCGATCGAGCGAGCGTCGGGATGGAGCCGTCAACTTCGGCTGACTCCCCTGACCCCGGTCGCCTACATCGCCGTCAAACTGATCATGGCGATGCTGCTCGGTCTCGTCTCGATCCTTGTCGTCTACGTCGTCGGCGCGTTCACCTCGGCGCAGATGGACGGATCACTCTGGTTCACAACGGCATTGATCGCCTGGTTGGGATCGTCGATCTTCGCGGCCTTCGGCCTGTTCATGGGGTATCTACTCCCCAGTGAGAACGTCATGCAGTTGCTCGGACCGGGACTGGCTCTGCTCGCCTTCGGCGGCGGACTCTTCGTGCCGCTCACCGACGGTTCCGTATGGGCGACCATCGCACAGTTCACCCCGATGTTCGGCATCAACGCCCTCGCCCACGCACCGTTGACGGGCAATAGCATTCACTGGACCTGGATCGTCAATATCCTGGTGTGGTTCGCCATCTTCGCCGGCGGAGCGATCTGGCGGTTCCAACGAGATACGGAGCGTGTGTAGTTGTCGCAAACGACTGACCGAGAAGATTCCGTCGCGCTCCCGCGGCGGAATCGTTTCGGCGTTCTCTTCGCGGCGGTCTGGATGGTATTTCTCGGCGGGCCGCTGATCGAGGGATGGAATCTGCGCGACGAACTGCGCGGCTGGACAGGGATTCTCGCGACGGTCGCCTTCGGTGCGCTCTATCTCTACACGTTCGCCACAACGCAGCAGCGGCGTCGAATGACAATGACTCGGCCGACGATTCGCGAAGCTGCACTGGCTTTGGCCGCCTTGACCGCGTTGGCCGCCGTGATGATCGTCAGCGTCGGGCCGACTGGTTTGGCAGCCGCACCGTATCTCGCGGTGACAGCGGTGACGCTGCTGCCGACCGTCGCGGGCGGCATTCTCGCCTTGGTGTTCGCGGCCTCCGTGGAGATAGTCAGCCTCTCGTCCGGGTGGGGGAACTACTCCGGACTCTCGCTCGGAGTCTGCGCGGCCGCATTCGCGACCTGGGGCATCATGTCCCTGATCAGCCGCAACTTCGCCATGCTCCATGAACGCGAAGAGCAGGAGCAGCGGGCAATCATGGAGGAGCGAACGAGGATGGCGCGCGATCTGCACGACATCCTCGGACACTCGCTGACCGTCATCACGATCAAAGCCGAACTGGCCAATCGCCTACTCGATGTCGATATCGAACGTGCGCGCAACGAACTCGACGACCTCGAAAGACTTTCGCGTGACGCGTTGGCAGACGTGCGCTCGGCCGTCGAAGGATTTCGTGGGATTTCTCTTCCCGTCGAAATAGCCCGAGCACGAGAGGCATTGCGTGCGGCTGGTATCGAGGACGAGGTGCCGAGCAGTACCGACATGGTTCCCACGCGTCTTCGCGAACTCTTCGCATGGACGATCCGTGAGGGCGTCACCAACGTCGTTCGACACAGCGGTGCGACCCACTGCCGGATCACGGTCGACGAAAAAAGTGCGTCGGTCGTCGACGACGGGCAAGGGGCCGGGTCGACGTCTTCCGGCAACGGTCTGATCGGATTACGCGAGCGCGCCGGAGCGTCGGGCGCACGAGTGATCATCACTCATCCCCAGCCGCAGGGGTTTGCACTTCAGGTAGTCGAACAGGAGACAGAGTGAACAGCCAGGGCGATCGAGCAACCATACGGCTGCTCTTGGCGGACGACCAGGCGCTCGTGCGAGGAGCGTTGGCCGCACTACTCGATCTGGAATCCGACCTCTCCGTGGTGGCCGAGGTCGGTCGCGGCGACGAGGTTGTGGCCGCTGTTCTCGAACACCGCCCGGATGTCGCGCTTCTGGACGTCGAGATGCCCGGCATGGACGGAATCGCCGCGACGGCGGCCCTTCGCGAGGCAGCACCCGACACCCGAGTCCTGATCGTCACCACGTTCGGACGTCCCGGATTTCTTCGCAAAGCCCTGCACGCCGGGGCCGGCGGGTTCGTCGTCAAGGACACACCCGCCAGGCAGTTGGCCGACGCAGTCAGGCGTGTCCACGCCGGACTGCGCGTCGTCGATCCCACCCTTGCGGCCGACAGCCTCGTCAGCGGCGAGTCGCCCCTGACGGAGCGTGAGACCCAAGTACTGCGCGCCGCTCACGACGGCGCACCCGTGGCAGCCATCGCAGGGGCGCTCTTCTTGTCCGCAGGGACAGTTCGAAATCATCTGTCATCCGCGATGGGCAAGACAGGTGCGTCGACGCGCGCGGAAGCCGTCAGAATCGCCGAGTCGAACGGCTGGCTCTGATCCGCATGGCCGGAATCCACTTCCCCGGCAAATAGTTCGCCGTTCGATTCTTGACGGCGATTTGTCCAGATCACTCAAAGTAGGGACCTTCTACCCTAGGGATTTTCCCTGCAAACAACCCCCTTCGCGAGAATCCAAAACAGCTAATCGTTCGATAACTGGCTATGATGCAGTTAATTGAATCGACGGAGCCTGTGCGTAACGGGGGAAGGGACGTCTCATGTCGAACCAGTTCAACGATCGCTTGAACTCGCTGTTCGAGACTGCCGACTTTCACGTCACCAACGCGATGGTCGTTCGCGGCATGACCGAGTTCGGCTGCCGCATCTCGACGCCGTACCTGTCCCAACTGCGCACCGGCGTCCGAACCAACCCGTCACCCGAAGTGGTTGCCGCCCTCGCCCACTTCTTCAACGTCCATCCGGACTACTTCTACGCCCCGTCCGATCAAACTCCGCCCGCGATCTCGGGCGGCGAGGCGGACCTCTCTCTCCTCGAGCAGCTGCACAACGTGCGCCTGCGAAACCTCACCTCTCGCGTCGTCGATCTATCGCCGTCTTCGCAGGATCTGCTTGTCGAAATGGCGGAGAATCTACGTTCCTCCGAGAATCTTCCGCGCGTACCACCGGACTCGAATTCCTACATGTCACGCGCGTAGCGCCCTTCGCCGACTCTCCTTGACTGCTCAGGGAGGGTTGGCCTTATGCTGGTCGATGCAGCTGGTTCGCCCGGCGCGGTCATGAGGAGCCCCGAAGACCGTTCCCGGCGTCGAAGCCCCGTCAGCGCAAGCTGTCGGAGTGAGAGGGAACCCGGTGAAAATCCGGGACTGTCCCGCAGCGGTAAGCAGGAACGACCGCCGTTTATGTGCACTGGGCATCCGCCTGGGAAGCGACGGCCAGTAGGTTCGATCCAACTCGATCGAGTGCCCGCGAGTCCGAAGACCTGCCGACTGTGTCGGGCACGCCGTGCCCGACGGTCCACCGCCTCGTGGAATGGGCGTGTAGATCTCCATCGGACCTCGTGTGCGGTGCGGGCAGTACTGTCCGCCGAAACTCGAGGTCTCGTGAGGTGTACCCGTCTGCCGGCAGTGGCCATCAATGCATTGGCAATCTGGAGAAACTCCGTGACAACAACATTCACTTCGACCGTGCTGGGCTCACCGCGCATCGGTCCTCATCGAGAACTCAAGCGGGCAACCGAAAGCTACTGGGCAGGGCGCATCGACGCCGACGCCCTGCAGGCTGTCGCCCGTGACCTCCGTCGGCAGGGCTTGGCCGACCTCCGTGACCTGGGCCTCGACTCCGTCCCGGTCAATACCTTCTCCTTCTACGACCAGATGCTCGACACCGCAGTTCTTCTCGGCGCGCTGCCCGACCGCGTCGCGTCGGTCGCCGATCCGTTGGACCGCTACTTTGCCGCTGCCCGTGGGACGGACACCATCGCGCCGCTCGAAATGACGAAGTGGTTCGACACCAACTACCACTACCTGGTGCCGGAGATCTCGCCGTCCACCACTTTCGCACTCGACCCGTCCAAGGTCTTGTCCGAACTGGCAGAAGCACTTTCCGACGGCATTGCAGCCCGCCCGGTCGTCATCGGACCGGTCACCTTCCTGCTGCTCTCGAAGGCTGTCGGCACAGACGAGCCGCTGCTCTCGCGGCTCGACGAACTACTCCCCCTCTACGCGGATCTACTCGGGCGGCTCGCGAAGGCCGGTGCGAGCTGGGTTCAGCTCGACGAACCGGCCCTCGTGGGCGATCGCACCGATGAGGAAATCGAAGCGGCACGCGCTGCGTACGAACAGCTTTCAGCGCTGTCCGAGCGGCCGTCGATCCTGTTGGCGTCGTACTTCGGTTCGCTGCGTGACGCGTTGCCCGCGCTTGCGTCCACCGGCGTCGAAGGATTTGCCGTCGACCTGGTGGCCGGTCAGGATTCGATCGGCTCCGTACCTGACCTCGCCCGCAAACTAATCGTCGCCGGAGTGGTCGACGGACGAAACATCTGGCGGTCCGATCTGGACTCGGCACTGAGCACTTTGGGTGCCTTGCTCGGCAGCGTCGACACGCTTGCCGTCTCCACGTCGTGCTCCCTGCTGCACGTTCCGTACACACTCGACGCTGAGTCCGATGTCGACAAGGCCCTGCGCTCGTGGCTTGCGTTCGGCACCGAGAAGGTCAAGGAAGTAGTAACTCTTGCAACCGCTCTCGCACAGGGCAGAGAGTCGGTGGAGGACGAGTTCGCTCTGGCACGAGCGGCCGCGTCGACCCGCAAGGACGATCGCAGACTCAATGATGCGAGTGTTCGGGGACGCCTGGACGCGGTGCTGAACTCGGCGACCGGTCGCGCGCCCGCCGCCGAACGTCGCGCTGCCCAGGACGAGCTGCTTTCTCTGCCGCCGCTGCCCACGACGACCATCGGTTCGTACCCGCAAACCTCGAAGATCCGCATCGCTCGCGCAGCACTGCGCAAGGGCGAGATCGACGAAGCCGAGTACGTCAACCGTATGCGCGCCGAAATTGCCGAAGTTGTTGCGCTCCAGGAAAAGCTGGACCTGGACGTGCTTGTTCACGGTGAGCCGGAACGCAACGACATGGTCCAGTACTTCGCGGAGCAGTTGGACGGATTCTTCGCCACCGCCAACGGTTGGGTCCAGTCGTACGGCACCCGCTGCGTGCGTCCGCCGATTCTGTACGGCGACGTCTCGCGCGCGAAGCAGATGACCGTCGACTGGATCACGTACGCACAGTCCCTGACCGACAAGCCGGTCAAGGGCATGCTCACCGGACCCGTCACCATTCTGGCCTGGTCGTTCGTCCGCGACGACCAACCCCTCGCCGACTCGGCAAATCAAGTCGCACTGGCCATTCGAGACGAGACCGTCGATCTGCAGGCCGCCGGAATCGGCATCATCCAGGTCGACGAACCGGCTCTGCGAGAACTACTCCCACTGCGTGCCGAGGATCAGCGCGCCTACCTGGACTGGTCGGTCGGCGCCTTCCGGTTGGCCACCTCGGGCGTCGCGGATTCCACCGCGATCCACACGCACCTGTGCTACTCCGAGTTCGGAGCGGTGATCGGCGCCATCGCCGGCCTCGACGCGGACGTCACGTCCATCGAGGCGGCACGCTCACACATGGAGGTCCTCGACGATCTCAGTTCGGTCGGGTTCGATCTCGGCGTCGGCCCCGGAGTCTACGACATCCACTCGCCGCGGGTGCCGAGCGTCGACGAAATTGCCGAATCACTGCGTGAGGCACTCAAAGCTGTTCCGGTCGAGCGGTTGTGGGTCAACCCGGACTGCGGTTTGAAGACTCGCGGTTCCGTCGAGGTCGAGGCGTCACTGCGTAACCTCGTCGAAGCCGCGAAGGTGGTACGAGCGGAGCTTTAGGGGCGAAGCCCCGGTGCGCCTTTTTGGTAGTGGGCACTACCAAAAAGGCGCACGGGGGTCAGCTCAACCACGTGTTGCCGAAGAGCAGAATCCCGTCCGCACTCGGCATCACTCCGTGCACGTTCTCGCGCCACGGGATGAAAACCTTGCCGGAGTTGACCACGGCCATCGGCGCCGTCTCGTTGACCACGGTTTGAATATCGTCGATGACGGCTCGCCGCTCATCCTCGCCCGACGCTGTTTGCAGCTTGCCGAGCAACTCGTCCATCCGATCGTTCTTGTAGCCGAGAATGTTCGACGGCGATTCGCTGAACAGGTTGCCGTACATACGCACGAACGGTGACTCTTCCAGCACGTTGAACGCGAAGTAGGACACGTCGTAGTCATGCTTCGCGTACAGCATGGAAATCAGATCGTTGATGCTGGTTGCGTAGGTGATGTCGACCGTGAAACCCACTGCCTGCAAGAGCGACTGAAACGTCAGTGCGCTGCGCTGCGTCGCCGGATCGTTCATACCGACGTACGTCAGTTTTCCGTCGTAACCGTCGGCCTTCGCCTCGGCGAGATACTTCTTCGCCGCCTCGGGGTCGAAGCCGTTCCCGGCCACCGATCCGTGCCACTGCGACCACGACGCGAACATGTCGGTGCCGGGTTCGCCGAAGCCGCCCTGAACTCGCTCGTTGAACGTAGTCGGGTCCACCGCAGCGACAATCGCCTTACGCACGCGCTCGTCCTTCGCTGCCCGATCGTCGCGCTGATTGATTGCCAGAACGCCGGCCATGCTGGCCGAGTACACAAATCCGGGATCACCGGCTTCGAAAGCCTCGTGTATGAAATCGGGAGACTTCAGATAAGCGACCTGAATTCCGTCGGTGTGCAATCCCTCTAGTTTGCTCTTCTCGTTGACGATTGCCGGAAAGCGCAACTTCTCGAGGTACGGTGCCCCGTCCCAGTACGTCGGACGGGCAGCGAGCACCAATTCGTCCTGGGAGGCGAACTTCTCGACGGTGAACGGACCTGCCCCGATCGGGGTGAACGTGCCGGTAGCCATCGACGAGGGCGCGACGATCATGCCGGGACCGGTGGTGAACATGATCGGGAACTCGTCCCACGGCTGCGCCAATGTGAAGACGACCGTACTCGGATCCGGTGAATTCGTCTCGCGCACAGTGGTCTTCCACACCAGCGCGTGAGTTCCCTTCTTCTGCAGATAGTGATCGATACTCCACAGGACTGCCGCACTGTCCATCGGAGTGCCGTCGCTGAAGGTGACGCCGTCGCGCAATTTCAGTGTCCACACCGTGTTGTCGCCGTTGGCCGACAAAGACTGCGCCAAGTGGGGAACGTATTCGCCCGCCGCCGTATCGAAGCGCATCAGAAGGTCGTAGATGGCCGCCATTTCGCTACCACCGGTAGCGCCGCCGTCCTGACGGTCAGCCGGATCGAGACTGCTGATCCCGTTGTAGGTGGCAAACGACACGGTGCCACCCGAGCGCGGCTCTCCCCCGTTGTTCTGGTCACCGACAACTCCGACCGTCACGTCCGATGCATCCGTGGTCGTACCTTGGCTGCTACCGGCGCACCCGGTCACCACCAGTGTCGCCGACGCCAGGACAACCATCCAGATTCGAGAGCGAGCTCGGTACGAGCGCTTCATTGCGACTCACTTTCACAGTTCACGGACACGTCGATCCTTGGATCGGACATCCCGGCAGTTTTGTAAGTGAATTCTAGGTAAGGACGCTCCCTGCGTCTTCGTTTTCACAAAGCTGCAGCGATGATTCGCATTCACAGCGACAGAAACAAGAACTGAATTCTAGAGTGACACCGTTCAGCGAAGTACCAGTCCGATGACGTCTTCGACGTTCCGCTGGGCCTCTGCGAATCCGATCCGGCCACTGGTCCACAGTGCAAGGGCCGTCAACATCGTGCCGCCCATTGCCACGGCCGCAACCCGCGCCGTCTCGGCCGGAATACCGTCCATCAATTCGAACAGCATTCTCCGATGGGCAGCCGCGCGCTGATCCAACGACTCGATCACGAACTGATCCGAGGACGAATGGAGTTCGATCTCGAGTCGAGCGAAGTGAGGCCTACGCTCGAATGCCTTCATCTCGCGGCGATGAAGTGCCAGAACCCGTTCGTACGCATTGCTCTCTTCGCCGCCTGTTCGCGACTCCTCAGGACGACGAGCCGATTCGAGCCCGCTCCACGCCGTCATCGCCGCAGCAAGAAGTTGCTGTTTGGTCGGAAAGTAGCGATAGAGAGTGCCTAGCGCCACGCCTGAACGCTCCGACACTTCTTTCATCTGGATTCGATCCGACGGCATCGCTGCAAGCATCTCGACCACCGCCGTGGTCAATCGTCGTCTCCGCTCGAGTTGCCCCACCGACATGAGGTCGGTATCCAGGGGAAACTCGTCGCTGCGCACAGTCACGCGCGTCACGATAGTTCAGAACCTCGACCGCAGTGCCAGGTTGCGAAGTTTCATCAGAACCCCGAAATCTAGTACATAGATTAATCACCTGCCGATCGCGCTAGGGTTAGTCCATGAATGACCGGACAACCGATGACCAGTCAACCGTCGGCGAACTCAATTTCTGGTCGTTCATCGAACTGGCCAACAAAAAGCTGGCCACCGAACACGGCTTTCGCGATCAGCTCGCCACCGAGGTTCTCCTGACGCTCAACCGAGCCTCCAACGTCGTCACGTACGATCTCGAGTCGTCGATCCACCGCCCTCGAGGCTGGTCATGGTCCTCCTTCCGACTGTTGTTCGTCACCTGGCTGGCCGGTCCGATCGAGCCGAAGGCTGCCGCCGAGCTCACCGGAATGAGTAGGGCAGCGGTCTCCAATCTGTCCAAGTCGCTGCTGGCAGACGGATTGATCGATCGCCGGCCCACCGAGAACGACGGCCGTTCGGTCCAGCTGTACCTGA
Source organism: Rhodococcus sp. APC 3903 (assembly GCF_030407755.1). Taxonomy (NCBI): domain Bacteria; kingdom Bacillati; phylum Actinomycetota; class Actinomycetes; order Mycobacteriales; family Nocardiaceae; genus Rhodococcus; species Rhodococcus sp. APC 3903. The sequence continues at coordinate 165,871 of NZ_JASDCV010000001.1, read as the reverse complement.
CCGACAACGGCCGAGAAGCCATGGTCGAAGCGTTTCGCGAGCAGAACGAACGCGAACACGCCTGGGTCAGCGTCCTGAGCGAGGCCGAACAGCGAATTCTTGTCATGCTCCTGGACAAACTGATCACCAACCGCAGCCAGTTCGACGTACGCGGACGTAACTGACATAGACCCGAACCCCCTTGGAGGGTTGCGCCCATCACATCATTTTAGTTAATGTATTTACTATCTGGTGGAGGTGAGCCAGGCAGAACAGCACAGAAGGAGCTCCGTCATGGCGTTCTATCGACAACTCGGCAACATCCCACCGAAGCGTCACACCCAACACCGTGACGAGTCCGGCAACCTCTACTACGAAGAGCTGATGGGCGAGGAAGGTTTCTCCTCGGATTCTTCGTTGCTCTACCACCGCGAGATCCCGTCGGCCATCGTCGACGCAACGGTCTGGGAACTGCGCGATCAGAGCACAACCCCCAACCATCCCCTCAAACCGCGCCATCTGAAACTCCACACACTGTTTCCCGAAAGCACCTGGAACGAGACCGACGTGGTAACCGGCCGTCGTCTCATCCTCGGAAATGCCGACGTGCGACTGTTCTACGTCGTTGCGGCGGCGCCATCTCCCCTGTACCGCAATGCAATCGGCGACGAGATGGTCTACATCGAATCTGGCGAGGCGACCGTCGAGACTGTCTTCGGCACACTCGAGGCCTGTGAAGGTGACTACGTCCTGATCCCGATGTCCACAACGCATCGATGGATCCCCAAGGGTGACAAACCACTTCGTGCCTACGCCATCGAAGCGAACAGTCACATCGTCCCGCCCAAGCGCTATCTTTCCCGCTTCGGCCAGCTACTCGAGAACGCACCGTTCTGTGAACGAGACCTGCACGGACCGACCGCGCCCATGATCGCCGAAGGCACCGACATCGAGGTACTGGTCAAGCACCGCACGTCGGCGGGCATCGTCGGCACCCGAATGGTTTATCCCACGCACCCTTTCGATGTCGTCGGTTGGGACGGATGCCTGTACCCGTACACCTTCAACATCTCCGACTACGAGCCGATCACGGGCCGTGTTCACCAGCCGCCGCCCGCGCACCAGGCATTCGAGGGGAACAACTTCGTGATCTGCAACTTCGTGCCCCGCAAGGTCGACTACCACCCCCTGTCGATCCCCGTGCCGTACTACCACTCGAACGTCGACTCGGACGAGATCATGTTCTACTGCGGCGGTGACTACGAGGCACGCAAGGGTTCCGGCATCGGGCAGGGTTCGATATCGATTCATCCCGGCGGCCACGCCCACGGCCCACAACCCGGCGCATACGAGCGAAGCATCGGCGCCGAGTTCTTCGACGAGCTGGCCGTGATGGTCGATACGTTCCGGCCCCTCGAATTGGGTGAGGGAGCCTTGGCCTGTGAAGACGAAGCGTACGCCTGGAGTTGGGCAGGGCGGGGGCCTAAGCAATGACGATCATCTCCCCACTCCTGCGCGGCCTGTGCGACGACGCAGCACTCTTCCCACCCGGCAATGCTCCTCTCGCCGAGGCAGTTCCGGCCCACGCGGCCTACCAGCAGGCGGACTATGACGCACTGGTCGGGCCCTTCGTCTTTCCCGCGCCGCGATTGAGCGAACTGGCCGCGTACGTTTCAGCTGACAACCCGGTGACGCTGAGTCTGACTGTGCCGGCCGGTCCAGCCGATACGGCGGCGGCACTGTCGAACGCGCTCGCTATCCCCGGTGTCAGCGTCGCCGCCGTCGAAGTGGGAATTCCTGACGGGTTGGACGCCGAAGCCGCCTTCGAGGAACTCGCTCCCGTCCATGCCGCTCATCCCGACCTGGACATTTTTGTCGAGGTACCCCGCGGTGATCGACGCGTGGACTTTCTGACGGCGCTCGAAACCGCCGGGTACTCCGCGAAGTTTCGCACCGGAGGAATTGTCGCCGAAGCGTACCCGGACGAGGACGAGCTCGCCGATGCCGTGATATCCGTTGTCCGAGCGGGTATCCCGTTCAAGGCGACCGCGGGACTGCATCACGGCGTGCGCAATACCGATCCGGAGACAGGTTTCGAGCAGCACGGCTTCCTCAACATCATGGTGGCCGTCAACGCTGTGAGGCGGGGCGCCGACCGCTCGGAAGTTGTTGCTGCTCTGGCGCAACGCGATGGCGAATCGATCGCGCAAGCCCTGGCCGAACTGACCGCGGACGAGGCCGGCGAGGTGCGTCGCCGCTTCCTCTCGTTCGGGACCTGTAGCATTTCGGACCCTCTCACCGAACTCGAAGGTCTCGGATTGATCGTCCGCTCCGACAAAACCGAAGGAACACTCGTATGACCGTCACGACCATCGACATTCCCGCCGACTCGTTGTTCGGGATCGACAATCTGCCATACGGCATCTTCTCCCCCGCCGGAGGATCACCGCGTGTTGGTGTTCGGGTCGCCGACTCGGTGGTCGATCTCGCAGCGACACTGGGAGATTCCGTCTTCGCCGAACCGAGTCTGAATGCGTTCATGGCGCTGGGCCGAGATCAGTGGGTATCGGTGCGTAATCGGATCACGGATCTAGCGACCGGCGAAATAGACTCGGAAGCAGTGTTTCCCGTCGACTCAGTCACAATGCACTTGCCGATCGCGGTGGCCGACTACGTGGATTTCTACGCGTCGGAAAATCATGCGACCAACCTCGGACGCCTGTTCCGACCCGACGCTGCCCCCTTGATGCCGAACTGGAAGCACCTTCCGGTCGGATACCACGGGCGCTCGAGCACCATCGTCGTCTCCGGCACCGATATCGTTCGCCCCTGCGGACAGCGCAAGTCACCCGATCAGGAAAACCCGGATTTCGGACCGTCCCGCCGCCTCGACATCGAGGCCGAAATGGGCTTCATCGTCGGAACTCCCTCGAAGATGGGCGATTCCATCACCCCGGACGACTTTGCCGAGCACGTCTTCGGCGCCGTCGTCGTGAACGACTGGTCCGCCCGGGACATCCAGGCGTGGGAATACGTCCCTCTCGGCCCGAATCTCGGGAAGAGCTTCGCGACGTCCATCTCTGCGTGGGTTGTCCCGTTACTGGCGCTCGAAGCTGCCCGAATCGATACGCCGGTGCAGGACCCCGAACCTCTCTCTTACCTGCGCGGCGAGGAGAAGTGGGGGTTGGACATCGATCTGGCCGTCGAATGGAACGGTCACGTCGTCTCCCGGCCGCCCTACGCCCAGATGTACTGGTCGCCGGCGCAGATGCTCGCGCACACCACTATCAACGGCGCAGCAGCGAGCACCGGCGATCTCTTTGCATCCGGAACCATTTCCGGACCGGACAAGGATCAGCGCGGCGCCTTCATCGAACTGACCTGGGGTGGCAAGGAACCCGTGACCGTGGGCTCCGAGACTCGAACCTTTCTCGAAGACGGCGACACCATCGCCATCTCAGCCACCGCTCCCGGCGTCGGGGGATCACGAATCGGCTTCGGGGATGTTCACGCTCGGATCCTGCCGGCAACGCAAACCGAAAGATAACGATTGACAACTGTTTGATTCACGCTGATCTGATGTCCGGAATTCCTTGCCTCACGATTCTCCGAAGATAAGCTGGACTAACCATCCAGAGCGATCGAGAGTCCTGGCTCCGTGACGTCGCAGCAACCCCCTCTGCTGAGGTGCGGGTGCTTTCTGCCAGGTCCGATGGAGGACTCGTGCCAGGCGATCGACCCCGTACCTCAGTGGGGACAGCAACTGTCGTCGTGATCGTGGGCGGTGGCCCCCGCGGGACCGGCGTACTCGAGCGAATCCTCGCTCACGAATCGGTGAACGCCGATCCCATACCGATCGACATTCACGTCGTGGACCCGTATCCGGCAGGCGCCGGCCGCATTTGGCGAGGCAGCCAGGCGCCGCTTCTGTGGATGAATTCGACAACCGCGGACGTCACGATGTTCACCGACGAGACCACCGCCGTGACCGGCCCGGTTCTGCCGGGTCCGACCCTCGCGGAATGGGTCGCCGAGCACTCGGCTGAACTTGCCGAATTCCCCGAAATCGCGGCAGAAGTTCCGATGATCAGCCCGTCGTCGTTTGCATCGAGGTCACTGCAGAGCCGATACCTGAACTGGGTGTTCCAGACTGCGGTCGACTCTGCACCAGCGCACGTCGACGTTCGGGTTCATCGACGATCCGTGGTCGACATCGTGAACGTCGGCGAGATACAGACGGTTCATCTGAACGACGGAGTTGTCATCGAAGCGACGGCCGTCCTTCTCGCGCAAGGGCACCCCGATGCGTTGGCTGCCCCGCGTGAAACCGCGCTGACCAGCTTCGCGTCCGAGCACGGGTTGACCTACGTAGGTCCGGGATACACCGCCGACCTCGACGCCGATGTCATTCCCGAACGCGAACCGGTTCTGATCGCCGGACTCGGGCTGGCTTTCATCGACTGGATGGTTCTCCTCGCCGAGAGCCGCGGCGGCGTCTTCGAACGCGGTGAGGACGGCACCCTCACTTACACTCCCTCGGGTCGGGAACCTCTGTTGTACGCCGGATCTCGTCGAGGCGTGCCGTACCACTCCAAGATTTCGTACTCGATCGCCGACGCGCGGCCACCGCTACCTCGGTTCTTCACCGCTGATCTTGTGCCCGGCGACGGGCCGTTGGATTTCCGAAACGACATCTGGCCGCTGGCGTCGAAAGAATTGGCAGGCGCCCACTATCACGAACTGTTCGCGTCGCACCCGGATCGGACGGTGGGCACCTGGGAGGAGTTCGACGCCGAATTCGCCTCGCTGGCTTGGGGATCGTCTCGATTGCAGGAACTGGTCGAGAACGCAGTTCCGAAGCCGGAAGACCGTATCGATCTCGAGCGACTGAACCGCCCACTCGGCGGTGAGCGCTACGACGGACTTGCCGAGGTCCAATCCCGGATCAACGAGTACATCTCGGCAGACGTCGCGCGGAGGTCGGACCCGTATTTCAGCGCCGACGCGGCTGTCTTCTCAGCGCTGCTGTCGACGTACATGACTGTCGGAGAATTGCTGCGGCGCGGCAGAATCCCGGCCGAATCCGTCGCCAAGGACGTCGAGGGTTGGCTTCATTCGTTCTTCAGCTTCATCGCCAGTGGTCCGCCACCCGAGCGACTGGAACAGTTGATCGCGCTCAACGAGGCCGGCATCGTCCAGTTCCTCGGGCCGGATTCAGCGTTCTCCACCGAAATCGACCCGGCAACGGGGGCTGGGATCTTTGTCGCTCGCAGTGCGTCGCACACCGACATCGTGGCCGCGAACACCCTCGTCGAAGCACGCTTGCCGGTTGCGTCCATCAGCGCGAGCGGTGACTCGCTCCTGCGGACGCTTCACGGTCGGGGCGAGGCAGTCGAACTTCGTGCGACCGTCGACAGTTCGGCGAAGCTCGCCGTCGACGGTACTTCACGAATTCTCGACCAGGACAACACAGCTCATCCTCGCCGCTTCGCGGCCGGGCCGTGGGTTGCAGGCCACAACTGGTCGGCGGCTTTCCCTCGTCCCCGTACCAATGCGGGGTTTTTCCGGCACAACGACGCCCTGGCGGCGGAGATTTTGGGCGCTGCGCGCCTGTGAGCGATTAGGGAGTCCAGAGACTCCCTAACCGCTCACGGGGGCTGCGCCCCTCCTAGCTGAACACCAACTCACCCTCGTCAACCGCGACGGTGATACTGCCGCCCTCTTCGAGGAGATCATCGAGCAGCATGTCGGCGATCTTGTCGTCGACCACACGCTGAATCGAACGACGCAACGGGCGAGCCCCGAACTCGGGTTGATGCCCGTGCTCGGCAATCCAGTCCACTGCGTCGGCGGTGAACTCGATGTCGATGCCCTTGGACTGCAACCGCTTCCGGCTGTCGTCGAGCAACAGATCAGTGATCCGGTGCAGTTGCTCGGTGTCGAGCTTGCGGAAGATCACTATCTCGTCGATGCGGTTGAGGAACTCCGGCCGCATCGATTCGCGCAACCTGGCCATCACGCGGTCGCGCAGTGGCTTCTCCGCCGACTCTGCATCACCTGTGGTGAAGCCCAGTCCACCGGACTTGCTCGAAATGATGTCCGAGCCGAGATTGCTGGTCATGATCACGACGGTGTTCTTGAAGTCCACCGTCCGACCCTGGCCGTCGGTCAGACGCCCGTCGTCGAGCACCTGGAGCAAGGTGTTGAACACGTCCGGGTGTGCCTTTTCAATCTCGTCGAGCAGGATCACCGAGTACGGGTTACGACGCACCTGTTCCGTGAGCTGTCCGGCCTCGCCGTAGCCGACATATCCGGGAGGAGCACCGACCAATCGGCTTACCGTATGCCTCTCACCGAACTCACTCATGTCGAAGCGCAGCATCTTGTTCTCGTCACCGAAGAGTGTGGCAGCCAGAGCTTTTGCGAGCTCCGTCTTGCCGACACCGGTAGGTCCGAGGAACAGGAAGCTACCGACGGGACGATCCGGATCGCTCATACCGGTCCGGCTACGACGCACCGCACGCGCGATTGCGCGAACGGCGTCATCTTGCCCGATGACACGACCGTGCAGTTCCTCTTCCAGACGGCGCAGGCGATCTTTCTCTGCTTGAGTCATCTGACTGGCCGGAATACCCGTGGCACGGGCGACAACTTCGGCGATCTGTTCAGCAGTCACATCCGGAGTTTCCTCGGAAGGAACCGAGGACCCTGCCTTCTCGAGACGCTTTGCGACGCCGTTGATCTCGTCACGCAGGGTCGACGCCTTCTCGTACAATTCGTCGGCGACGGCTTTCTCCTTGTCGCTCTCGAGCTGCTCGAGACGTTGCTGCAGAGCAGCGGTGTCCACCGTGGCAGTCTTCAAACGAAGCCTGGCGCCGGCCTGGTCGATCAAGTCGATTGCCTTGTCCGGCAAGAACCTGTCGCCGATGTAACGTGCCGACAGCTCCACCGCAGCGGTGATCGCCTCGTCGGTGTAGTGGACCTTGTGGTGATCCTCGTACCGACTGCGCAGTCCGCTCAAGATGGCGATCGCGTCCTCGATCGACGGCTCTCCGACCTGTACGGGCTGGAAGCGCCGCTCGAGCGCGGGATCCTTCTCGATGTTCTTGCGGTATTCGTCGAGCGTGGTGGCGCCGACGATGTGCAGTTCACCGCGAGCGAGCTTGGGCTTGAGGATGTTTCCGGCATCCATCGCACCTTCGGCGCCGCCTCCGGCACCGGCGATGGTGTGCATCTCGTCGATGAAGACGATCAGCTCGTCCTTGTGTGCGGTGATCTCGTCGATCACCTTGGTCAGCCGTTCCTCGAAGTCTCCGCGGTAGCGAGTACCCGAGACCATGCTCGAGAGTTCGAGCTGGACTATCCTCTTGCCCACCAACGATTCCGGGACATCCCCGTCGACGATGCGCTGGGCGAGACCTTCGACGATGGCAGTCTTGCCGACGCCTGCTTCACCCACCAGGACGGGGTTGTTCTTGGTGCGGCGGGAGAGGATCTCGATGGTCTGTTCGATCTCGTCGGCGCGGCCGATCACCGGATCGACGCCGCCGTTGCGTGCGCGATCGGTGAGATCGACGCCGTACTTGTCGAGCGTCGGTGTGGTGGACTCGTCTTCGACTGGACCGGCTGCAGGATTCTGAACCGCTGCCTGCAGCTTCTCCGGCGTGATGCCGGCCGAAGCGAGCAGACGACCCGGAACATGATCGGGGTCACCAGCCAATGCGATGAAGAGGTGTTCGGGATCGATGTACGTCGATCCCAGGGCTCGGGCCAGTTGATGAGCCTCGAGCAGAGCGGTTTTCACGGCGCTGCTGAGCGCAGGAGCAGAGTAGGCCCCCTGCTCACGGCCTTGTGGCAGCCGCAGATCGACGGCGTCGACCACGGATTTCGGGTCGGCTCCGGCGCGCTGCATGAGCGTGCGGACCGGATCCTGCTCCGCCATGACGCGGAGAACGTGCAGTGCATCGAGATCCGAATCACCGCGAGCAGCCGCTACACGTGCAGCGTCAGCCATGAGTTGCTGGGTGGCCCTGCTCATGAGCCGGGAAATATCGATGCGACCGGGACCCTCGGGCCCGAAGAATGCTGGCATTCCGAAGCCTCCTTGCAGAAAGTTGAGCGTTACTGACTCAATTAACGTGCATGGGGCTCGATCAATTCCCGCGGGCTCAGATTTGTTTCAACACCTTCGGGCCACAGATCGTTCTCAACTACCGAAGGATCCGGTAGATCGACCGACCGGGTACGCCTCGACGTGCATGATCACCGATCCCTCGCAGGGACCACTCGCGATGTCGGTACGCCACGAACCTTTCAGACTGCCATCGGGCTGAGGTGTGTAATACGCCTCGGAGTGCGCCGGTGCCCACACCTTGGGCACGCCTTCCCCCTGGTAGCAATCCCACTCCCAGTCATAGGGGTGCACCCAACTGGTTCCGTCCCAGGTGTATCGCGCAGGCTGCGGCAACGTCGGATTGGCGGGAGCCGGACCGCCGACCACTGTGGCGATACAGACTCCGCTCGAGCAATCCGTCTCGAACGTGTATGTATCGGAGAAATCCGGCTCCCACTGGCTGGCGGCCAGACTTGTGCCCGTCTTGGTCGCGGCGAAACGCTTGAGCGAGTAATCACCGGACCAGTTCGCATCCGCAGCCCCCGCGGGCATCGCTCCGGCGACAAACCACGTAGCAACGAGAGCAACCACCAGCAATGACTTTCGCATGCGTGAAGTGAATCACAAGCTATGTCCGAATTGTCGGATACTGACCACAAGAACACCGACGACGATCAGCACCAGCGAAACCAACGGCAACGCTCCCGCACCCCCGTCCGCCAAGATCAGCCCGCCCACGACGCCGCCCGCTGCGATCGCCGCATTGAAGATCGTCACGAAAACCGATTGCGCAGTGTCCACAGCGTCGCCCGTCGTGTCGGCGAGCGCAGTCTGAAGGAGAGTGGGAGCGCCTCCGAATGCCACGCCCCATACCGCAACGCTGAGTGCGATCACTGCGAAGCTGTCACCGCCGACGCCCAACGCCGTCAAAGCTGCGGCAAAGACCACCAAGCTCAGCACGGTGAGACTTCGAAGGGCCCGGTCGACAAACACCCCGACCACACCGATGCCCACGAAGGCGAAAAGTCCGAACACGAACAAAACGATTCCCAACCGATCGCCGAAACCGATGCGATCCAGAAACGCCGCCAGATACGTGTACACGATGTTGTGCGCGAAGATCCACAAGAACGCGACAAACAGAATCGCTCGTACGCCCGGCAGGACCAGGACTTTCCGCACCGACAGCTGCCGATCCGCTTGTTGCCCGGGAAAGTCCGGCATCACCGTGAGTATCCACACGACCAGAAGTAGCGCAGCAACCGACATCACGGCGAAGACTACGCGCCAATCGGCCAGGGTCCCGAGCCACGCACCCATCGGAACGCCGATTGCCAGCGCGATCGACTGTCCGACGGAGGCAACCGCAACGGCCCGCCCCTGCAGATGAGGGGGCGCCATCCTGCGTGCGTACCCCGCAAGCAACCCCCACACCACACCTGCTGCCATGCCCGCCAGCAACCGAACACCCAAGGTGAGAACAAGATTCGACGACAGCGCTGTCACCAGATTGAAGACACCGAATCCAACAGTCGCCGACACCAGGACAGCACGCCGTCGCAGTCCTCGGGTCAATGCGATCAGTGGTACCGCCCCGACGACCGAGCCCAACGCGTATGCAGTGACCAATTGCCCGGCGCCGGAGACAGATACGGCCAGCCCTGACCCGATCTGCACCAGTAGTCCGGCCGGCATGGTTTCGGTTGTGATTGCTATGAAACCTGCCATTGCGAGTGCCGACAACCCGGCCAGCGGTAGCGTCCGGACGGAATCGGTCTCCGCCAGTGCCGAAGTCGCAGTCCCGTCCGAGTTCGCGCTCACCTCGTCGGTGTTTCGGGACTGCCTTCACCCGACTGGCCGGAACGGACCAGTTCTGCAATCGACGCCCAGTCCATCTCGCCCTGACCGTTCGCCAGAGCCTGAGCGAGCACGCCTCGAAGTACGCCGCCGAACGGCAAATCCAGATCGACGCTGTCGGCGGCGTCGAGCGCAAGCCTCAAATCCTTGAGGCCCAGAGTGGTGGTGAATCCTGCAGGCTCGTACTGACGCGTCGCGACGAGGTTTCCGTAGCTGGAGTAGACCGGCCCCGGGAAGATCGTCGAGGTCAGCAGTTCTACGAGTTGGCTTCCGTCCACACCTGACCTCTCCCCCAATGTGATTGCCTCACCCAAGGATTGAATCGCGGCAAGGATGAGGTAGTTGCCGATGATCTTGACGATGTTGGCCTGCTCCGGACGCTCACCTTGTGGCCACGTGCGAGCCCCGATGACGTCGAGGAAGGGTCGCACTCGCTCGAGGAGGGAACTGTCGCCGCCGGCGATGATGTTCAACTGGCCAGCCTGAGCAACAGAAACGCGTCCGAATACCGGCGCCGCGATGTACCCGATGCCGTACTCGGCGTGCAGTGCTGCGGCGCGCTTGGCAAGGCCGACGCTGACGGTGGCCATGTTGACGTGCACGGTTCCAGTCGGAACGGATGCGAGTACGGCGGGATCCAGAATGGCCGCAGACACGGCCGAATCATCCGCCAACATCGACAGCACAACACCGGACTGGAATGCCTCGGCAACGGTTTTCGCGCCGGTCGCCCCTTCCGCGACCAATTCGGCTACCGCTTCAGGGCTGCGATTCCACACCGTCACGTCGAAGCCTGCACCCATCAGATTTCGAGCGATGGGACGACCCATCGCACCCAAACCGACCACGGAAACAGAAGTCATGGATTTCCCTCTCGAAAATGTTGAACCATCTAAGACGGTTCAACACTCTCACACAGGTACAGTTGCTGTCGAACCGGTTGAGATGGTTCGCTACAAAGGAGGATGAAAGTGAACGAAGCAGGAGCTGATCAATCCGCTCGGGACGTGTTTCGACTCGACAACGACACGCTCGCCTTTCGCTTCACCGCCACCCTCACCAATCGGAACGGCTCGAGGTTCGAACGACTCACGAGCCCGCAGCGACTCGAATTATGGTTACGCGCCAACGATCTGATGGACACCCCAGCAACCGCGACAGAAGACGACCTCCGCGGCGCGCAGGATTTACGTGAGGCCATTCATCGCATCGGAACCGCCGTATGCGAGGACCGCCGCGCCTCACGCGCCGATGTCGGGATCGTCAACACCGCATCCGAACTCGGTGATGCCCACCTCGTCCTCGAGAGTGGCCGGGCCCTCTGGAAATCAGCCGGAGACAATCCGATCCGCGACGCTTTGTCGATAGTGGCTGCCGACGCGATCGCGGTGCTCGGTGGACCCGACCGCGACCGCGTCAAAGTCTGCCAGGGCGACGGGTGCACCGGCCTCTACGTCGACACCAGCCGCGGCAACAACCGACGCTGGTGCTCGATGAACATCTGCGGAAACAAAGCCAAGAAATCCGCGATGACCGCTCGCGCCGACTAGCTCATCTCACCTTCACCGCGACTCCATTTCGCCGCCACTCGGTTCCACAGCTTCTCGATCGGCGTCGACAGCAGGAGAAGAAACAGCGGGAAGTACGACGTCACCGGAACGAGCACACTGACGAGCAGCGCCACCACCATGATCAGGAAAGTGACGATTTCAGCGGTGAAATGCGGCTTCGCATTCTCTTCGCTCAACGAAGGGTTGCGAACCAGACCCCACGCGACCACCGCCAGGCACGCAGCACTGGCTGCCATTGTCCCGATGTAGAGAGCCCTGGTTCCGAGATCCTGCGACGGCGCTGCAACGAGCGCAGTCGGGAACGGCAAGAACACGATGGTCATCACCCACAACCCCAGCCCGCGCACAACCACCTTGTCTCCGTCGACCACGAAACGAAGCAGCCGATGCTGCGACCACCAGAGACGGAAGATCACCAGAAAGCTCAGGGCGAACGAATAGAACTGCGCAGCGTGATCGCGCAGGAGTTCCGACGTGGTGCCGTGGTGGTCACTGGTGAGTTCGACCAGCGGCAGGACGAGCAGCGTGATCGCAATGGCGACAATCGCGTCGACGAAAGTGACGTAGCGCTCGAAGTAGCGGGTGCGTTCCGCAATCTCAGCCATTGCGGAAGCATAAGCCTCACAACAAGAAACAGACCGGCGACGCCACTTTGCGGGAGGCGGTATCCCGAAACATACAATTAACGAATCAAATTCGTTATACCTCTTGACCGAGGCAGGGCCCATCCCCATACTTAACGAATCACATTCATTAAGTGACTCGCATCACGCCATCAGGGGTCGGTTCCGCCACCCCCTTCAGGACATGGGGTTGCCCTAGTGCCAATCAACACTTCTGCGATTACGCAGTCCGACCGGGTTCCACTCACCGCCAACCGCGGTATTGCCGTCTTCAGCATCGGTGTCATGGGATTCATCACCGCGAACCTCATCCCCCTGATGATCGTGGCAATGGTCGAGGACCTCGGTGTCACCGAATCCGCCGCCGGTGCCGTCCTGACCGCATCGCTGCTGGTCTGCGCGTTCACCTGCCTCGCCACCACTCGTATCGCATCGGGTCGGCATCGTCATCTCCTCGGCCGCGTCAGCCTGATGGCAATGGCGGCCGCATTCGGCGTTGCGGCCATCGCACCGTCCACGATGATCGCGTGTACCGCGATCATCGTGGGCGGCATCGGCGCTGGCGGATCTGCATCCGTTGGTGGAGCGGCACTGGCCGCGCTCACGAACCCGGACCGGGCGTCAAGCATCAGCGGCCTCGTGAACCGTGTCGTCGTCACAGCCGTCCTCGCTCTCATACCCATCCTCGGCACACACATGACCAACGCATTCGGCATCGTCGCAGTCCTGGCACTGGCTACCGCAGCAACGGTCACCTGGTTGCCGTCATCCCCGGTGAAAGAGTCGCCGGAGACGGCGAAGTCCGCCAAGACGACCACCACTCTCCCCGCCGGGGTAAGCGCGAAACGACTCACTTTTGCCGGAACCGCATTTCTCGCGATGCTTGCAGTCTGGGCGATCAGCGAAGACTCACTGTGGGCAGTACTCGGCATCATGGGTTCCGAGCACGCCGGACTCTCGGATCAACAAATGAGTCTCGCGCTGAGCGCATCAACGGCGGGTGGCGTGCTCGCGGCTGTTACTTTGACCGCGTTGGGTTCTCGGGTCAGTCGGACAGTATCGATCTCCGTGCTACTGATACTCGGGGCAATCCTGAAGCTGTCTGCCAGCCTCACCACCGATCCCACGATCTACCTGGTACTGGTCATCGCCTGGAACACTGTCTACGCGGCCACGTTCATCGTCTTGGTTGCCATCTCGGCCGCGCTCGACGCCGCCGGCCGATGGTCGGCCCCACTACTGGGCACCTACCTCATCGGCTCCGCGTTCGCGCCGCTGTTCGGCACTTCGGTGACGGCCAGCCTCGGGTATCCGACCTTCGGAGTCATCATCTCCGGGATCAGCTTCGTTCTATTAGTCCCGTTCGCCTTGGTTTCCCGACTCTCCGCACGTACCGAGGGTGCGTATCGTCACCACAGCGCCGCCATCACTACTACCGTCATCGCGTAAGGATCACGTAGAAGTCATGAATGACAGCTTCACTCACTACCGCAACGGAAAGATCTTCACGGCTGCCGACGACGGATGGGCCGAATCGATAGTCGTCGAGAACCACAAGCTCAGATTCGTGGGCGAAACCGTCTATGCCGATATCCTGGCTCCCGACGCCGAGGTGATCGATCTCCAAGGCGCCGTCGTGCTACCCGGTTTCGTCGACGCCCATACACATTTGGTCATGATGGGATTCGCGCTGCAGAAGTTGGATCTGCGTGATGCCACCGATCTCGCCGACATTCAGTCCAGCATCAAGCAATTCGCGGAATCGAACCCGGACGCACCACGCCTGCTGGGTCGCAGTTGGTTGTTCTCCGCGCTGGATGGAGGGCACCCGACGCGAGAGATGATCGACGCCGTCGTGCCCGATCGCCCGGTGTACCTCGACGCCAACGACGTACATTCGGTCTGGGTGAACACTGCAGCACTGCGAGAACTCGGCATCGACGCGGACACGCCCGATCCGATCGGCGGTCGTATCGGCCGGGATCCGGACACCGGAGAAGCCACCGGAATGCTGTACGAGACCGCCATGATGCTCTACGTCTGGCCGAAACTGGCGGAGCTCGCATCCGACGAGGACCGGGACGCCGCCCTCGCGCTCGCGTTCCGCCACTATCTCGAGGACGGCGTGACCGGCGCGGTCGACATGGCTCTCGGCGCGGACGAATTAGCTTCGCTGGAAAGAGCATTGGATGCAGGAGACGGCACATTGCCGCTGCGCGTCGCGGCTCACTGGCTGATGACCCGCGAGGACAACGAGGCTGACAACGTCCGACAAGTTCACGACGTGATCGAACTCCACGAGCGCGTCCAAGGTCCGTGGCTCCGTATCGCCGGAATCAAGATCATCATCGACGGTGTGATCGACAGCTGCACTGCCGCAATGAAAGAGCCGTACTCTGACGGCACCAACGCCGAGCCCATCTGGGATCTCGAGTCCTTGATCCCCGTCGTGACAGCCGCTGACGCCGCAGGCCTGCAGATCGCGATGCACGCGATCGGCGACGAGGCGTCGGAGATCGGATTGACGGCACTCGAGTACGCGATCGCCGCCAACGGAGACATTCCCCGCAGGCACCGAATGGAACACTTGGAGTCCATCACCCGGGACAACGTCGAAAGGCTTGCCCGCCTGGGAATCATCGCCTCGATGCAACCGGTTCACGCTGACCCTGCTATCCAAGAGAACTGGCAGGCGATGCTCGGCGACTACCGGGTGAATCGCGCGTACCCCTGGCCCGAATTCACCGAGGCCGGAGCGGTTCTGGCGTTGGGTTCGGACGCTCCGACGGCGCCCCACCCGCCGCTGCCGAACATGTTCATCGCCACCACCCGTCGATCCGCAATCGATCCGTCACTGGCACCCAACCTGCCGGGGTACGCACTCCCCCTCGCGGACGCGCTGGCTCACGCAACCCGCGACGCTGCCTACTCGTGCCGGTGGGAAGATGTGACCGGCCAACTGGTTCGGGGAAAAGCAGCCGATTTTGTCGTACTGAAACAAGATCCGTTCGCCGAAGGGGTCGATTCTCTCCTGACCACGGAAATCGCGATGACCGTGGTTGCCGGATCCGTGCGATACGACTCCGCTCGAGCCACAAACACCGAAGCCGTCAACACCGAAGCCCGATAGCTGATCGTTATCAGTTGTTCGATAACGCACGCATGCGGCCCGGCGACAGAACGAGGGAGGGACTTGAACACGTGAACCCACACTCTCTGGAGGACGCATGCGCAGGAAAGCTCCGATTTCGGCCGCCGTCGCTGTCTCGGCACTGGTGACGGCCACTGCCCTGATGGTCGCCGGTTGCGGGTCGACCGAAGGAACACCCGAGGCGGCGGCTAGTTCAGCAGCGTCAAGCTCAACGGCGTCGGCGACCTCGACGGCAAACGAATCCGGGACGACGGTGACGAGTTCTCCCCCGCCGCAATCGGGCACCCCAGCAAGCGAATCCGTGCCGGCGACGACGTCTGCAGTCCCGGCTTCAGGTCCCTGTGTCGACGTCGACTCCCCGGTCGTCACGGACGCAATCGGCACCTTGGGAACCGACGTCAACGGCGGCAGCTGGATACCGAGATCCGCGAGCGAGGAGCAGATCGGTAATTGTCCTGACCTGCTCTGGGTTTCGGTCGATGGTGACGGCGTGGGCGATGCGACTTACCAGTCACACGTCCTGTTCTTCCACGACGGAACATACCTGGGCACGGCTACCAGCAAGCCGTACTCGTACACACACGTCATCGACAGCAACAAGGATTCGGTATCCGTCCAATACCGTTGGCTGCTGGACGACGACGCATTCTGCTGTCCCCAAGGCGGACCGAACATAGTGAACTTCACGTGGAACGGCAGCGCCGTGGTTGCCGACGGCCAGTTCCCGCCCTCCTGAACCCGTTTCCGTACGATACAGCTCTGAATACAACTGTGCCCCAGCGACAACGGTCGCTGGGGCACAGTCTTCTTCGATCTACTCGCTGACGCTCCTACTCACCGACACCGAGTTCGCGCAGGCGAGTCTTGTACAGCTCGATGTTGCCGAGCTTGATGTCCTCGTAGCCGCGAACCACGTCCGGCAGCGCCGCGATCTCGACGGCGCGATCGTATCCGTCGGTTGCGAGCGTACGAGAGAGATCAGCGATCATGGCCTCGTACTCGGCGAGCAGTTCACGCTCGACCTTGCGGACGTGCATGTAGCCGAAGGGATCGAGCTTGGTACCGCGCAGCTTCTTGCCCTTGGCCAGAACCTTCAGTGCAACATGCGACTTGGGCCCGAGGCCGATCTTCTTCTTGCGGCCCATCACTCGGAGGATCGGGGGGTGGAGCTTGTAGGTCAGGTTCTCCCCGGCCGGCACCTGCGACTTGACGTCTTCGATGAAGGCAGGATCGACCAGCATGCGAGCAACTTCGTACTCGTCCTTGTACGCGGTGAACTTGAACAGGCCGCGGGCGACCGCTTCACTGAAATCGGTCCGCTCGGTTGCGGCACGTTCAGCAGTCCAGACTGCCTGAACCTGATCGATGTAGCGCTGGGCGATCTTGACGGACTGGAACTCGATGAGCTGTGCCGCACGCAGTTCGACCAGTCGCAGGGTTTCACCGGTGAAGGTGGTTCCGGCGAACATGTGAGCCGGTGCGACAACGGGTTCGCGGACGGACTTGGTCGGCGTGGTGACGGCCGAGAACGCTGCAGTGTCGGCAATTGCTGCACGGCCCCAACGGAATGCCGCGATGTTCGCGTCCACGGCAACGCCGTTGATGCCGATCGCTTCTTCGATGGCCTCGGCCGGCAGACGAAGTCCACCGCTCTGGTAGGCAGCACCGATCAGCAGGAAGTTGGCGGCTGCGGTGTTACCGAACAACTCCTGTGCCGCGGCGAGTGCGTCGAACGAGCGCAGGGTGCGCGACACCTTGTCGAGACGGGCGAGGAGTGACGTCTCCTCGGGGTAGCGAACAGCCTTGTCGTAGACCATGTCTCCGGTCGGCGTCTGCGACGTCGATGCGATGGAGACCGTCTTCTCGGCGTTGCCGTAGTCGAGGTTCTTGTTGTCCGTCGCGGTCAGCAGGTCGAAGGCGACGATGCAATCCGCGCTGCCCGGGGTGAGGCGGTTGGACGGCTCGAGCGCGCTGGAGCTGAAACGCAAGTGCGAGACAACCGGTCCGGCCTTCTGGCTCAGGCCGATCTGGTCAAGGCTCTCCACCTCGAGGCCGGCGCGCAGTGCCGCCGTTGCGAGCACCTGGTTGACGGTCACGATACCGGTGCCGCCGATGCCCGCGAGGAACACGTTCTGCGTGCTGGTGAGCGGTCCGAAATCGGGATCTGCGACGACGGGCGGGACGGGACGTGCGGCCTTGGGAGCCTTCTTGCCCGGCACCAGTTCGACGGTCACGAATGAGGGGCAATCGCCGTCCATGCAGGTGTAGTCCGTGTTGCAGGACGTCTGGTCGATCTTCGTCTTGCGACCGTACTCGGTGTCCACAGGCTGGACCGAGAGGCAGTTCGACTTCACACCGCAGTCACCGCAGCCCTCGCACACTGCCTCGTTGATGACGACGCGAGTGTTGCGAGTGGGCAGCGTGCCACGCTTGCGCTGGCGACGAGCGTCGGCCGCACAGTGCTGGTCGTAGATCAGTACGGTGACGCCCTTGATCTCGCGAAGCTCCTTCTGAGCCTCGTCGAGGCGATCGCGGTGCCAGAGCTTGGTGCCCTTGGCCAGGGCGCGCTTGTTGTGGCGCGAAGGCTCGTCGGCGCAGATGATGATCTGCTTGACGCCCTCGGTGGTCAGCTTGTGGCTGAGTTGAGCAACGGAGAGGGCACCTTCTGCGTCCTGTGCACCGGTCATCGCCACTACTTCGTTGTAGAGCAACTTGTAGGTGATGTTCACGCCTGCGGCGATGCATGCCTGGACAGCCAACTGACCGGAGTGGAAGAAGGTGCCGTCGCCGATGTTCTGGAACAGGTGAGGCACGTCGGTGAACGGTGCCTGCCCGATCCACTGGCTGCCCTCGCCGCCCATCTGCGTCAGGCCGGTGACAGCGCTGTCCTCACGGCCGGACATGGTGACGAGTGTGTGGCAACCGATTCCGCCGCCGCCGATTGAACCCTCGGGGATAGCGGTGGAACGGTTGTGGGGGCACCCACTGCAGAAGTACGCGGTTCGCTTGGCGGAGAGCACGTTCAGTGACAGCGGTGCCGGGAGGGTGCGCTTGAGCTCGACGTGCGGCTTCAGTACGCGCCGCAACGGGGCGAGCAGCCGGCCTGCGGTCAGTTCACCACTGGCAGGCATGAGCAGACGGCCCTGGCCGTCACGCTTGCCGATGATGCGAGGAGCATCGTCGGTGCCGTACAGGACTTCCCGGATCTGAGCTTCGATGAACGCGGTCTTGTCCTCGACCACGACGATCTGCTCGAGACCTTCGGCGAACTCCCTGATCTTCTCGCCCACGACGGGGTAGCACATTCCGATGCGAAGGAGACGGATCCCGGCGCGGTGCAGCGCCGCATCATCGACGCCGAGGTCTGCCAGAGCTTGGCGGACGGAGTCGAAAGTTGTACCGGTGGCGGCGATACCGATCTTCGCACCGGAGGGGTTGACCTCGATCACATCGAGGTTGTTGGCAGTTCCGTACGCGTGAACAAGATCCCATCGCGGGCCGTACAGATCGGCCTCGGCGATGACACTGTCCGGCGGCGCAGCCATCTGACGCTGCTTGTAGACGAAGGGCTTGCCCTCGAACTGCACTTCCGGAACCACGATGTCGAAGTCCGCGATGCTGCCGTCGATCGTCCAGGCACCGTCGGCGACGTCGGCGACGATCTTCAGCGCTACTACGCAACCGGACACCCGCGAGAGTGCAACGGCGTGCATACCCATCGTGATGATCTCTTCGGCATTGCGCGGAAAGAGAACCGGCACACCCATCGCGGCAAGCGAGCGCTCGCTGACGGCCGGAACCGTGGAGGACTTCGACGCCGGGTCGTCGCCCACCAGCAGGACGACGCCGCCCTTGGGGTTCACGCCGTACATGTTGGCGTGGCGAATGGTGTCGGTAGCGCGGTCGACGCCGGGGCCCTTGCCGTACCAGACGCCGGTCACGCCGTCGTGGGTCGCGGTTCCGGCCGGGAGATCCGTCTGGCTTCCCCATACCGCGGTGGCAGCGAGCTCCTCGTTGAAGCCGGGGATGAAGGTGATGTCGTGTTCCGCGAGAACCTTGGGCATGCCGTGGAGCATCTTGTCGACGCCGCCGAGGGGGCTGCCCTGGTAACCGGAGACAAAAGTGGCAATACGCTTACCAGCCCGGATGTCGCGAACGTGCTGCTCGACGAAACCGCGTGCGATTGCCTGAACACCGGTCAGCAACACCGGTCCCGATCCCGACCGGTACCGATCATCGAGGTCATAGGGCTTGGCCTGGGCTACGCCCGACACCAGTTCAGTCATCGTGGACCACCGTTCCGTCTGCAGTGCATTTCAACTACCGTGCATTTTCAACAACCGCGTAACTCGATCTGTTCAGATGATCGTGGTCGAGGTATGTGAAAGCGTCAACAGAGGCTTGTTCAACTATTCAAATTGGCAATTTGTGAGCCAAATCACGTGACCTAGGTCATCGAATCAATCAGTTGGAGACCCGTTCGTGGCGATACGGCGAAACGGACATAAAACGTTCCCGACAATGCACACCGAGAACTTTCTTGACATTGACGCAACGTCAACTTGCATGCTGAATGAGCACAACCGATCCGAGAGTAGGAACTCCACGTGAGCGAATGGTCCATCCAAGAACTCGCCAAATCCGCCGGTACCACCAGCAGAACGCTGCGCCACTACGGCGATCTCGGACTCCTGGAACCAAGCCGCATCGGCGCCAACGGCTACCGCTTCTACGACGAAGACGCCCTGGTGCGACTGCAACGCATCCTGCTGCTTCGGGAACTCGGACTCGGATTGCCGGCCATCGCCGAAGTCCTCACCGGTGAACGCGACACGGCCGCCGCGCTGCGTACGCACCTCGAACTCCTCGAGCAAGAGCGCACGCGGATCTCGAGACAGATCGAATCGGTCAACAGGACGTTGAACAAGACGAAGAAAGGTGAATCACTCATGCCGGAAGATGTTTTCGACGGGTTCGACCACACCCGATACAAGGACGAGGTCATCGAGCGTTGGGGCAAGGACGCCTATACCAGCGGCGACAACTGGTGGCGGTCGATGTCCGAGCAGGACCGGAAAGCACATCTGCAAGCTCAAGCTGACATCGCAGCGGCATTCGGAAAAGCACTGACAGCGGGCCTACCCGCGGAAAGCGACGACGTCCAGACGATTACCCAGAGACAGTTCGAGTGGATAAAAATCGGTTGGCAGGGAAGGACTCCCAGCGCCGACGCCTTCACCGGACTCGGCCAGATGTACGTCGACGATCCCCGCTTCACTGCAAACTACGACAAGTACGGAGAAGGCACCGCTTCGCTGGTCCGTGACGCGATGAAGATCTACTCCGAGCGCAATTTGCACTGACGTCGATCAGTCCTGCCCACTGCCGAGGAGGTTGTGTCGGTGCGCTGCCGCGACGGCCTCTTCGCGGGAATGCGCACCGAGTTTGCGATACAGGGCTCGCAGGTGACTCTTCAATGTGTTGTTGGATACGAACAACTTTCGCGCTATCTCGCCGATCGGAATGCCGAGACCCAGTTCCACGAGAACGTCCATCTCCCGCTTCGTCAATTGGACTTGAACGATAGCCGCCGGATACATCTGCGGCACTTCGGATTCGAGAAAGCTTGCGACGGCACTGCTCGGGCCCTCGGCCCGCTCTTCCAGTTGCCTGATCAGATCACGCGGTATGGTCGCCAGCGCCGACAGGACACCTGAGGTTTCGAGTAGTCCGCGAGCCTCCTCCCACGGACTGGCGGCAGCGGGGATTCTGCCCAGTTCGCACAGCGCAGCGCATTCGATCAGCAGGGACTCGAGCCGAAACCTCGTGAGATACTGCTCGCTCCAGTCGATTTCGCGACACAATTCCAATGCCTGTGACGGAGCCCCCGTCAGGAGATGCGCACGAGCGACAGAAACCGTGACAACAGCAAACGTATGCGGCGCAGCGACTGATTCCTCCAGCGCCTTGGTACCCTCCCCGGACGCCAACAGAAGATCGATACGCGCCGCGGTGAGAAGTGCGTCACCGAGTGATCGTTCACACGGATTCACGTGCCCGTGCGTTGCCACTGCGCGCTGGAGCGAAATCAGCCCCGAGAACGGATCCGATTGCAGCAGTGCAAATCTGGTGTAAGTGTAGGCCGCGAACGCCCACAGGTCGCCCGGCGGTGTGATCTCGGCGAGCGCGTCCATCGCGGCAGCGCCGGCATTCAGGTCCACGCGATCGCACGCCACCAGTGCCCGCGCGATCGCTCCCCCCATGTGCGAGGGCGGTCCCAACCATCCCGAAACGTCCGGGTGTGTGCTTTCGAGGTGAAGCCAGTCTGTCGCGTGCGCGACGTCCCCGATCAGCGCGGAGTTGAGCGCGGCATTGCCAGCGGCGTGCCGCAGGACGAACTCCGGACCGTGTTCCATCGCACCCTGATAGGCGAGTCGCAATTCCACCGCGGCATCACCGAGGTCACCGGTCAGTTGATGCGAAACACCCCAGATCAGGCGCAGGGCGGGCAGTTGAGACCCCAACGCGCCCAACGACTCGTCGCCGAGTCCGTACACGACGTGAGCCAACTTGCGCGTGATCTCGGTAGAGCGTTGGTACTTACCGGATGTTCTCAGCACAACCGATTGGACCGTCCCGACGTTCAACAAGCTGTGCGCATGCGAACTACCACCTATCGCACGCAATTCCGCCGGTTCCGTCGGCAACGAATCGCCGTTGACCAACTGCGGCCGCAGGCGTGATTCGAGCAGGTCACGGCCCACCAGAATCGAAGAGTTCGAACTGAGCACGTCGCCGGGTATGGATTGCAACGCAGTCCGGACCAATCCGGTGTGATCGACCAGAAGATCGGCCCAGTGACGCTCGAGTATGTCGAGCACCCTGGTCCAATGGCGTCCGTCCAAGGCGTAGTGAACGGCACCGGCTATATCCGAAGTCCCGAGAGCGTGATCGACGAGAATCTTGAAGGGATCGTCGAATCCATCCCCTTGTTCGGTCCGTATCTGCATGAATGCCAGTCGAACTGACGGCGCAAAGTACCAGGATTCTTCTCCCTCGAGACCGCCCCGAAAGATCAGACCGAAAGACTCGAGCAAGTCCAGTTTGCCCTCCACGTCAAGATCGTCGGACAAGACACGAGCGATCTCTGGTGTGACGGTGCGGGCGGCGGCGATCGTGGTCGCGAAGTCGAACAACTCGAGCGACTTGCCCGATCGAGGAGCGGTCCGACTGACGTACGCGTGGATCGCCTGGTCCACTCGCTGCTGAACGCGTTCGCGCCCACGACTCGGTTCACTCAGCCCCGCAACCGCACTCAGAGCAACCTTCATCAGCACAGGAACGCCGGCAACACGCTCGCAGATCGAATGGACGATGCCCGAGGGAAGGTGGATCCCTGCCTCCGCGAACAGAACTGTGGACTCGTCGAGCGTGTACCTGAGGTCGTTCGCGCACAGGTACTCGTCCACGCGGACGTCCTCGAGTAAGTCCGTCGCAGACCGATCCTGCAGCGTGACGATTACTTTCAATCCGGGAAGCCGCACGATCAGATCCACGATTCGGCGTCCCACCTCGTCACCCTCAACCAGGTCGATGCGGTTGAACACCAACACGAATGGGGTGGGCGACGAGTCGAGTAGTGATTCGATTGCCCCCACCGGATCCTCGCGCATTCGTGGCGGGGCCTCGAGTGATTCCAGAGAATCTTGAATCACTGCGAGCGCAGTGTTCCAGTACTCGAGGGGGGTCATCCGATTCGATGGCGCCGGTACCCAGACAACTGGTCTGATGGGCATGTGCCCGAGAGTCGTGAGCCACAACGCGGCGAGGTCCGTCTTCCCGAACCCCCGCGGCGAATCGATGACCGTCAAGCCCGCCGAGCGTTCCATCAACCCGAGCAGACGAGGACGAATCGCCGTGGCTCCACGCCCGGCGAGCCGTCTTTGCAGCGTGCCCCTTCCTCGAGGATTTCGCTTTGCTCGAGATAGCTGCGACCGATTCGAAGTGGATGTCATGATGGCCGACAAACGAGCAGTCGATCCCCGCCGAACTCGAGATTTCGTTCGAGCATCGAACTCCCAACCTGTCCACCCATAACGAACAACATAGACAGAATCACCGCGACACGCGAGCACTGGCCGTCTCACAAATACGCCCGATTTGTCTCATTACGTGGGCTCGGTCACTATTGACATTTATTTGCGGGAGAGTGACTGCGACCTGCGGGATCTGACATATCATGCCCGCGTGCCGATGAATTCCGCCCGCATTCGCGTGTCGACTCGATCGGTGGACCCTGCGGACGCCAACGACTTCTGGCGTGTCGTCACGCGTCCGTTCTTCGTCACCGAGCAGATAGGCGCCGACACGCCCCTCCAAGGCTCGATCTCCGCCCTGCCTATCGGGACCTCGCTGATCGGTGAAACGACCTTCAACGCGCAGAAGTACCACCGCAGCAAAGTTGTGATCGCCGAGAGCGGACTCGACGATCAGTACATGATCCAGGTCGTTCTCGGCGGACAGGTCAGTGGTGACGCCGACGGAGTGGATTTTGTCGCCCGCCCGGGGGACATCGCGTTCTTCGACCTCGGGCGAACCTGGACTGCTGACGTCGAAACCGAGGCGACCGGACGCACCATCACACTCCTGGCACCGCGCTCCCTCGTCGAAGCGGAGTCGAAGGGTCGTTCTCTACACGGGACGGTACTGCGCGGAGTTCCTGCCGTCGTGCTCGCTCAGTGCATGCAATCGGTCGTACTCGCGCTACCGCATCTCGATCCCGATGCTACGGCCGGCTACGAGGACGTCGTCGCTTCCCTCCTTCGTGTCAGTTTGGGTATCGCCGAACCTGATCTGTCGCCGCGGCCCGATCACTCTCTCCGCGATCGTGCGTACGCCTACATCGCCGAGCATCTCTCGGAGACCTGGCTCGGCCCGACGAGCATGTGCGCAGCATTGTCGGTCTCCCGAGCACAGCTCTACCGCGCATTCGCATCCGACGGCGGAATCGCTCTTGTCATACGGCGCAAGCGTCTCGAACTCGTCTACCGCGAGTTGACCAGAGCCAAGATGTCGAACGAAACGATCGACGCGTTGGCCCTGCGATGTGGCTTCACCTCGAAATCCCAATTGGCGCGCGCGTTCAAAGACTTCTACGGGATGACTCCGAGCCAAGCTCGTACCGATGGCAGGCGCACGATCGGGGACCCGTCGATCGCACGGCTGCACCGTCGACTCGAGTTCTTCAGCCCCTGAATCCGAAATACTCCACAGCCTCGGGAACGCGCCTGTGTTCTAGTTGTTCCATGAGCTGGGTCGACAAGGAACTGAGTCTGGCTGCGCTCACAGGCGCGGTCACAGGTGTTGCCTTGATGATCCCGATAATCGGTGATGGAGCCTGGTCCTGGGTAGGACTGTTCATACCCGCTTTCATCGGAGCGCTGGTCGGGCTGATTGTTGGCTCGAGCGCTGTTGTAGGCGGGCGCTGCGCCCTGAGAACAAGCCACACATGGCCGGCGCGCACAGTCTGCTGCTGGAAGCATCGGTTCGCTGCGTGCTCGGCCTTGGCCGTGACATTGTTGGTAATCGGAGTGTTCATGGCGGCCGTCACCGCTTCAGGTGCCCCGGTGCGAGATGCCGCAGGGTTCCCGACGTCCTTGATCGTACTGGCGGTCATCGCCGCAGTTACGTACGTGTTCTCCTACCTGCTCGCCCCCGCCCAGGCCTCCCAGACCCCGTAAGAACCTCTGCTTCATCACGATTCGGCCTCCGAACCGCGGTGGAGATCAATAACTCCTTGCCAGGCAGCGAGCTCAGATCACTTCAGCTGGAAATGAACCGGAGAACAAACTGCTCGATGCCTTCCGAAATGACTTTGGTCAGCGCAGTGAAGTCGTTCGACCAACGTTGAATATCCAAGCTGCTCATTACTTTCCTCCGGTCTACGACCCGGTGCCTGTGACCGCACAACGTATGCGAGGCATCGGTCGCGCACTGGAACTATCCGCAAGAACGCGGCTTCCGTTACCGCTCGACCGATCGAACAGCACCGCATTCGCTATCGCATCAGACGGTCACTTCTTCGGCAGGTTTCCCCTCGTGGCTCGCCGCGCCGAAGACGGCTACGGCGACGGCGCCCGCGATCGCTCCGACGAATCCGACGATGGCAAGCCATTCCAGGCCAGGTCTCGACGCGTCGCCGAGCACCACGACGCCGACGATTCCCGGAACGACCGTCTCGCCGACAACCAGTGCCGCTGTCGCTCCGTTGACGGATCCCAGTTGCAACGCCACCGTGTGCAGATAGAAACCGCCCAGGCCCGAGACGAGGATTGCCCAGCCGGCCGGATCGCGGAGCATCGTGCCGATTTCGAACGGATCGATTCCGTAGACCACGCGTACGGCAATGGCCAGACAGCCAAACAACACACCCGAGATCAACCCGGCGACAACTGCTGCGCGTGAGCCCAACCATCGGATCAAACCGATACCGATCGACAAGATCAACGCCGAGCCCACCAGGACACCCCAGTGGACGACGTCGTTGGAACTCCCGCCGCCCGCGTGACCCGAAGACAAACCGAGCAGCAGGAGCGATCCGATCACCGCGGCGATCGCGAACCAGTCGCGACGATGCAACTGGATGCCCAGGACCACGGTCCCCAGCACTGCCGTGATGACGAGATTGGCACTGACCACTGTCTGCGACAAGAACAGTGGAATGAGCCGCGCGGAGATGGCACTACCGGCGAATCCGACCGCATCGAGCACGGTGCCCAGGATGAACGACGCCGTCAGCGCTGCGGCGAACGTCGAACGCAAGGTCGGGCCACCCGTCGCCGTCACGTGTCCGGCCTCGCCTCGCTGCTCGGCGGCCGCTGCCGACTTGCGCGCGCCGTACGCCTGCAACACCGACGCCACGCCGTATCCGACGCACGCCACGATCGCGGCAATCAGTCCGATCAGCATCGAAATTCCACACGAAGTTCATGGGCAATGGTCATAGAGATAGACCCTGCCCTATTTTCCCAGGCCTGACATCACCCTCAGGTATTCGAACAAGTGCTACCCGAGAAGTACACCGACCGACCCTGACCGGTACCTGGGGACACCCCGACCCCTAGTGGAATTGCTTGAGAGCCCTGATCTTGTTCATGACGTCGAGCGCCGCCACCTTGTACGCCTCGGACAGTGTCGGATAGTTGAAGACGGCGTCGACAAGGTATTCGACGGTCCCGCCGCACCCCATCACCGCTTGGCCGATATGCACGAGATCCGTTGCACCCGAGCCGAAGATATGAACGCCGAGCAGTTTCAGGTCATCCGTCGACACCAGGATCTTGAGCATCCCGTAGGTGTCGCCTGCGATCTGCCCGCGCGCGAGTTCACGGTAGCGGGAAACCCCGACCTCGTACGGCACCGATTCCTTGGTCAGATCGACCTCGGTGGCGCCTACGTACGACACCTCGGGAATCGAGTAGATGCCGATCGGCTGCAGATCCATCAGCTTCGCGCCTGGTTCGTCGAAGGCGTGGTAGGCCGCGAGTCGACCTTGATCCATCGACGTCGCCGCCAACGCCGGGAAGCCGATGACGTCACCGACGGCGTAGATGTGTTCGACCTTGGTGCGGAAATTGTCGTCGACGTAGATGCGGCCACGTTCGTCGGCTTCGAGCCCGGCGTTCTCCAGCGCGAGTGGCGCCGTGAGGCCTTGCCGTCCCGCCGAGTACATCACGGTCTCGGCGGGAATCTGCTTGCCGCTGCGCAGCGTCGTAAGCGTTCCGTTCGCTCCGACGTCGACGGCCGTCACTTCTTCACCGAATCGGAAAGTGACCGCCAGATCGCGTAAATGGAACCGAAGCGACTCGATGACCTCGGGGTCACAGAAGTCCAGCATCGACGTTCTCTTCTCGACGACGGTGACCTTGGTGCCGAGTGCCGCGAACATCGACGCGTACTCGATACCGATCACTCCCGCGCCCACCACGACCATGGTGGTCGGGATGGAGGTCAGATCGAGGATTCCGTCGGAGTCGAGCACCCGGTGACTGTCGAAGGACACCCCCGCCGGGCGGGCAGGCAACGTTCCGGTCGCGATCACAACGAATTTTGCCGTGATCGTCATCTTGTCTCCGCGCGAGGCGTCCTCGACGAGGATGGTGTGCTCGTCGACGAACGAGCCGACCCCTACCAACAATTCGACGCGGTTACGCAGGAGCTGAGATCGCACGACTTCGATTTCTTTGGTGATGACATGCTGGGTTCGCGCCAGCAGGTCGGCCGGAGTGATGTTCTCCTTGACGCGGTAACTTGCGCCGTACAGTTCGCGTTGGTTCATCCCGGTGAGGTAGAGAACCGCCTCGCGCAACGTCTTCGACGGAATGGTGCCGGTGTTGACGCACACTCCCCCGAGCATGTTGCCCTTCTCGACCATCGCTACCCGTTTACCCAGCTTGGCCGCCGCGATGGCAGCCTTCTGACCACCCGGGCCGGAGCCGATCACAACCAGGTCGTATTCCATCGGATCAGTCATCGCTTACAAATACCGTCTGCATACGACCGGCAGATGCCGAGCATGTCAATACTCGGTGAACAATCCGCGCGCCGAACGGGCACGACGGCTGTACACGAACCCTGTTGCAATTAAAAGAGATACAGTCAAACCCTTACGAAAATTGCTACACACAAACATATTCCGACATTCGTATGCGCACATTCTTCGCCGTCCGACGGAGTTCACAACGGTCTGTTGAAATTTGTTTCACCCCAGAGTGATTGATCGATCAACTGACAGGTGACCAGGGCAGTAAACCGGATGTCCAGTATTCGAATTGTCCGAAATAACGAGCAGAATGTTCCTCGTCACATCCCGGACCGAAGCAGTTGCGCGGAGCCTCAGGTCGCGTTCTACTTGCCTTGACTAATCATCTGTCACTCTCGGTTACAAACATCCGCCCCGTTCACGATCCCCACCTTTCGCCATCTCGAGAGATCAGGTTTCCCAATGGAATTCACGGAACTTGCCGACTATCCCCTACCTCCTGGGACCGTCACCGAGTGGACTCCTGCCGCAGTGAATCCGCCCGAACTGTGGCCTGTCGACCAGCGTCCCGCCAGCTACATACACGAGGCACACTTGAAACATGCCGAGCAGGCGAAACGGCAGGCGCACCATCACCACGACGGATGCACTCCGTCGTGGCTGGGTACCTCGTTTCGCATCCACGACCGACTCGACCGAAGGATCTGGGCGGCCACTCTCGATCACTGGATCGATCGCCACGAAGTGCTCCGAACACGAGTCGCCATGGAGGGCGAAGCGATAGTCCGACGCACCGCGGGTCCTGGAGACGTCCGAGTTCTGGGTAACGAAGTCGGACATCTTGCGTCCTCGATGTCCGTCTTCACGCATCTGCAGCAACTGCTCGACCGGTCGACCGATCCACTTGTCTGGCCTGCATACCAGTTCGCGACAATTGAAGGTCCCAACCATTTCACCGTGGTCTTTGCCGCTGATCATGCTCTGCTGGACGGATATTCGGTGGCGTTGACCGCGCACGAACTGCAGACGATCTACCGTTCGGCGAGCGAGGGAAGCCCTTCCTCGCCGCCGGAGACCGGAAGCTACATCGACTTCGGCACCAGGGAACGAGATCTCGTGGGACACGCGGACTGCTCTCACCCTGCGGTGCAGACGTGGCGCGAGTTCTACGCGCAGGGCGAGGCTCCGCTCTTTCCAGCGCTGCCCGAACCGGTCGCCGGACGCCGAGTCCCTCAGCAGAGCCTGTCCGCCTGGCTTCTGAGCGCCCGGGGAGCCGAACGCCTGGCAGAAGCGAGCAAGCGCAGCAACCAAGGATTCCTGGCCGCGATACTCGCGTGCGCGGCCAAGGTGACCGGCGATCTCACCGGTGCAGACGAATTCCGCGTCGTGGTGCCGCAACACACCCGTTCGGAGCTTCGATGGGCCGCGTCGCTGGGATGGTTCATCGGTGTTGTGCCGGTGAGGATTCCGATTACCCCCGCAGCAACCGTGAGCGATCTGGCCAAGGTTGCCGGCACGGAGATGCGACGCGTCCGTCCCGCAGCGGCCCTGCCGTATTCGAAAGTGTGCGAGCTGATCGACTCCCCGCAGCACCTGCCGTTCGTGCTCTCGTACATGGACGTTCGTCACGTTCCTGGTGCCGAGCAATGGACGAGCTGGCAGACCAGAGGCCTTCGTAGTCGCGATCATTCGGGAACCGAC
This sequence comes from Rhodococcus sp. APC 3903, assembly GCF_030407755.1. NCBI lineage: Bacteria > Bacillati > Actinomycetota > Actinomycetes > Mycobacteriales > Nocardiaceae > Rhodococcus > Rhodococcus sp. APC 3903. The sequence continues at coordinate 136,335 of NZ_JASDCV010000001.1, read as the reverse complement.
GTCTACATCTGGCTCACACGGACTCCCGAAGGGCTCAATCTGGCCATACGCCACCCAGGCAACGCGCGCACAAGCCGCCACATCCATCAGTTCGCGGGACTCCTACGCCGCGAAATGGAGGACTTTGCCTTCTCGACCGACACATGCTCACCTCCGACCAACACCGCTGTACCGATCAATACCGCCGTACCGATCAATACCGCTGCACCGATCGAGGAGAACTCTCATGGAAATGACACCCATCGATCTCTGGGCACCGAAAGCCGGGACGCTCACCGAGTTCAGGCCTACTGAGCAGTCCCTGACGGCAGCATCTCGAGCACCACTGAGCGACCAACCTCTCTCGTTCCTCCAAGAGGGACACATTCGTACCGCCGATCACAAGCGCGCACAAGGCGTCGACTGGTCACCGTGGATCGGATTCACGTTCACTCTGCCCGGTGATCTCGATCGGGAGGCACTGCGTCGGGCTGTCCAGGCATTTGTCTTGCGGCACAACACACTTCACAGTTGGTTCGAGGTGAGACCATCCGAAGATCCTGGCGGCAGCGGGGTCATCGACCGTCACGTGGTGGATGAATCGACGATCGAACTCGCGCCGCACAGCGTCGGTTCCCTGAACACGAGCGATGCGGTTCGCGAGCATGTCAGCCGAAGTTTCGCAGGCGATACCAGCCCACTGCAATGGCCTTCGTTCACCAGTGGCGCCGTCGAGCACGGCACCGGCGCCGGTTTCACCATCTACTACGGCGTCGATCACTCGCACACCGACGGCCTGTCGCTGATGCTGGGCGTCGAAGAACTTCGTGCGCTGTACATCGCCGAAAGCGCCGGCATCGACGCTCAACTTCCCGCTCCCGGCAGCTACGTCGAGTACAGCGGCGAAGAACGGGCAGCGGCGAAGAACCTCGACCTATCCGCAGAACCTGTGCAGCAATGGATTTCGATTCTCGCCGCCAACGCCGGACAACTCCCGACGTTCCCCCTCGACCTCGGCGTCGCGCAGGGCGAACAGACCCGGTCGACCCGCACACATATCGACGTTCTCGACAGCGACGAGTCAGCCGCGTTCGCAGCGCTGTGCAAGTCCAATGGCGTCGGATTCTCCACGGGGATCTTCGCAGCCCTCGCCCTCACCGAGATCGAAGTTTCTGACAGAGCGAACTACTTCGCGCTCAACGCAGTCGGTACTCGTTCCGATCCGAGATACCTGTTTTCTCAAGGCTGGTTCATCAATCTCGTCCCGGTCTCGTTCACGCTGAGTGGTGTCACCACCTTCACCGATGCACTCCCCCTTGCTCACGCTGCTCGCGCAGCCGTGAAGGGACTCGCGGACGTGTCCATTCACTCGGTGATCGCCCAGGTGTCGAAGTTGACCGGATCCGACATCGGCGGAACCTCGGTCCCGCCGATGGTGTCGTACATCGACATGCGCCTGATTCCAGGTGCCGAGCACCACGACGAACTCGAAGCGCGCGCACTCGGTGGGCCAGGAACGACGGGTGATCTGTCGATGTGGATCAACCGGAAGGAAGACCGTACGTACGTGATGGTCAGTTTTCCCGATACCGAGCAAGCGCACACATCGGTGGATCGGTACCTTCGACACCTCCGCAACGTCCTGAGAACGGTCGCCGATACCGGCGACTACCGTGTCGTTCGTCAGGCGGATGCACGTCAGGAAGTGGAGACCGCCTGATGCACATCACCTTTCTCGACAGGTTCGAGGCACGGCCGGGCCGCATCCTGCAGTGGACGCCGAGCGAAATCTCCACCGGATCGACATATCCGGTTCCACCGACCTCGAATCAGCAGCTGCATCTTGCCGGGAGCCGCGGCGATACGACTTGGCTCGCTGCCACTTTCGACGTTCCCGGCCCGATCGACACGGACGCACTCCGGGCCAGCTTCGAGGAATGGACGTCCCGTCACGACGCCCTGTCGTGCTCGTTCTCCCAGGCCGAAGAAGCGGATGAATCCTCGGCGCTGTTCGTCGACGTCGCCGATGTCGTCGATCTGCGCCTCCGTGAGGAAACAGTGGCGGACGCGCGAACGCCGGAACAGGTGCGAGAACTCTTGGGCGAGCGCTTGGATCGATGGTGCAATCCTTTTGCGTTTCCCGCCTACTTTCTCGGGGCCATCACCCGCGAGGACCAGTCGACAGTGATCTGCGGATTCGACCATGCCATCTGCGACGGCTGGTCCATGAGCATCGCAATTACCGAGATCAGCACTCTGTATCGTGAATACACGCGGGCGGACCGTAATCCGATCGCGTCAGATCTCTTGCCCGAGCCCGGGAGTTTCCTCAACTACTGCTTCCGTGAATCGGCAACCGCGGATCCAGAGCCCGGCGACCACCGCATTTCGGGGTGGCGGTCTTTCCTTCGATCTTGCGGGGGTGACACTCCCCATTTTCCCGTAGATCTGGGGCTGCCCGCCGGGACCATGTCGCCCCAGGGCACAGACACCCGAATGCTCCTCGACGCCGACGAAGCAGAGCTGTTCGACCAGAACTGCGCCGATCATCGACACTCGTCGTTCGGTGCGATTCTTGCGTCGATCGGTTTGGCCACAACACAATTGACCGACAAGAGAGACACACGCCTTCTGTTCCCTGTTCACACGCGTCGGGAACCGCGGCACAACCACACCTTCGGCTGGCTGGTGGCCAATGCACCCATCACCGTGACGAGCATGGATGATCTTCACAGCACGGCTCGGGCAGTCAATCTCGCTTTCCACGAGTCACTTTCACTGTCGTCCGTGTCGTCGAGACAAGTGTTGAGGAGCTTGGGACCCGAGGTTTCGCCCACTCGCCGAGACATCTTCTCGGTGTCCTACGCCGACTACCGGACCATGCCCGGTGGATCTCGCCCCCGCGAATCACGGCCCGGCGACTCACAACCTGCGCCGATCAATCCGCAGCAACTCAGTCGCGTGTCGAGCGCCGACGACGTTCAGTTCTGGTTCTCACGCACCCACGACGGGCTGGCAGTGCGCACCCGATTTCCAGCACCCGCGGCCCAGGCAGTGTTCACCTTCCTCGGGTGCGTATCCGAGATTCTGTCGACGTCGTAGCCAGACGGCTGCGCATCCACGGATCTATTTGACACTTCTTTGTTGTGCACAACTTAACTGTGCGCTACAGTTGTTCTCGTGACCAACCCACTCGCTCTCGAACGCCAGGTCTGCTTCGCCCTCTATTCGGCGTCGCGGGCCACTACGGCCGCGTACCGGGCAATGCTCGACGACCTGGGAATCACGTACCCCCAGTACCTCGTCCTGTTGACACTCTGGGAACGAGACGGCCGGGGCGTGCGTGAGATCTGTGAGGCACTCGATCTCGATACCGGAACTCTGTCGCCGCTGCTCAAGAGGCTGGAGGGTCTGGGATTCATCGAGCGCCGACGCCTCACCACGGACGAGCGTCGCGTCGAGATTCACCTGACCGAGGCGGGTTCCACCTTGCGTAGCAAGGCCGAGGACATCCCGGCCAAGCTCGCAGGCGCCACTGGTCTGAGTAACGACGAACTCACCGAACTCCGAGACGTTCTCACTCGTCTCGGTGAGTCACTTCAAGCATCCAACGCCCACTCCGACGGAAAGAAGAAGTCATGAACATCGTCTACACCGCAGAAGCACTTGCCACCGGCGAAGGCCGCAACGGTCACGCTCGCACCTCGGACGGACGCCTCGATCTCGGCCTCGCCATTCCCAAGGAAATGGGTGGCAGTGGCGAAGGCACCAACCCCGAGCAGCTCTTTGCCGCCGGATACGCAGCATGCTTCCACTCCGCTCTGCAGATGGTCGCCCGCGCCGAGAAGGCCAACGTGGCTGATTCCGCAGTCGGTGCGCGGGTCGGCATCGGCCCCAACGGCGCAGGAGGCTTCGGACTCGCTGTGACGCTGGAGGTTTCACTCCCCCATCTGCCCCATGATCAGGCCGTCGAGCTGACGGAGAAGGCGCACCAGGTGTGCCCGTACTCCAATGCAACTCGCGGCAACATCGAGGTCACCCTCGAAGTAAGTAAGGACGACGAATGAGCACCACCACTGTCAGCCGGGAAATCCGTCTCGCTTCACGCCCGAACGGTTGGCCCACCTCGGAGAACTTCGCCACCGCCGAAGTAGAACTCCCCGAACTCGAAGACGGCCAGATCCTGGTCCGCAACATCGCCATCTCCGTCGACCCGTATATGCGCGGCCGAATGAACGACGTGAAGTCCTACCTTCCGCCGTTCCAGGTCGGTGCGCCGCTCGACGGTGGTGCTGTCGGCGAGGTCGTCGAATCCAAGTCGGCTGATCGCGCTGTGGGCGACGTTGTCGTCCACGGCCTCGGATGGCGTGAATACGCCATCCTCGACGGATCCGCAGTGACTCCGGCCGACACGTCCATCGCGCCGGCGACGGCCTACCTGGGTGTCCTCGGCATGACTGGCCTCACCGCGTATGCCGGCCTCACCGCGGTTGCGGAGTTCAAGGAAGGCGATACCGTATTCGTCTCCGGCGCAGCCGGTGCCGTCGGATCGCTCGTCGGTCAGATCGCCAAGTTGCTTGGAGCGAAGCGAGTAATCGGCAGCGCCGGTTCACCGGCGAAGGTTGCCCGACTTCTCGAACTCGGATTCGATGCGGCATTCGACTACCACGACGGCCCGATCACCGAACTGCTCGCCGCTGCCGCCCCTGAGGGCATCGACGTGTACTTCGACAACGTCGGTGGCGAGCATCTCGAAGCCGCCATCGATGCCATGAACCAGGGTGGCCGGATTGCCTTGTGCGGAGCCATCGCTCAGTACAACACCACCGAGAAGCCCACCGCTCCCCACAACCTGGCACTGGTGATCGGCAAGCAGCTCACACTGCGCGGATTCCTCGTGGGCGGCTACCGTCACCTCGGTGGCGAGTTCCGCACCCACATGGCAGGGTGGCTCGCCGACAACAAGATTCAGTGGGACGAGACCATCGTCGAAGGCCTGGAGAATGCACCGCAGGCTTTCATCGACCTGATGCGCGGCGCGAACACCGGCAAGATGGTTGTCACGCTGTAACCCGAACAACATCTGGCTCGAACGAATATGAAGGTGGCCGCGAACTTCTCGAAGTTCGCGGCCACCTTCATATCTGAATCAGATCCCGAACGAGACTCCGGTCAACTTCTCCGACAGTGTCCATAAACCCGAGGCTGTCTTCGAATCGTGTGACTTCTTGTTCGACCCCACGACCTTCGGATAACCTCGCTGCTCGAACGGACCGTCCGGTCCGATGTAACTGCCGCCGAAGGCATCCGGCGCGGTTGCCGCCCACAGTTCGGGAAGGGCACCCATCTCCGCAGACTGCGCGAAGATCGAATTGCCGATTCCCATCAGCTTGTCCTGGATCGACTCGGTGTGCCCCTGCAGGTTCGTCGACGCGTATCCCGGATGCGAAGCAAGCGCTTTGAGCGAAGATCCCGAGGCCGCAAGCCTGCGTTGAAGTTCGTACGTGAACAACAAATTGGCAAGCTTGGACTGCCCGTAGGCCAACCAGCGGTTGTACTTCCGACGCTCGAAATTGAGATCGTCCAGATCGACAGTTCCGAGCTGATGCAGGGCACTGGACATCGTCACGACACGGTCGGTGAGCTTGTCCTTCAGCAATCCGGTCAACGCGAAGTGCCCGAGATGGTTTGTGCCGATCTGCATTTCGAATCCGTCGACAGTCCGGCGAAACGGAACCGCCATCACGCCGGCGTTGTTCACCAGGACGTCAACCTTCTCCGTTGCGTCGGCAAAGGCTCGTACCGACGACAGATCCGAGAGGTCCAATTTACGGACAACCGCGTTGGGTCCGATCTCGGCGGCTACGGCGTCGGCCTTCGTGGTGTCACGACAGGCGAGGACGACGTCGGCCCCGGCTTTGCCAAGCGCCCGTGCGACTACCTCACCCAGTCCGCTGTTCGCCCCCGTGACGACAAATGTGCGGCCGGTCTGATCGACTACGTCTTCTGCGGTCCATTTGGTCATGTATTCCAGCGTACGTGCCTTACCCGCCGGTAGGGAGGGGTCGATTTTCTGTCATCGCTTGCGTTTGGCGCGGATCGGCTTTGCACCCGGCAGCGGCGGTGCTGCAGCCACCCTGGGCGACGGGGGCGCAGTCACTCCGGGTGTCGGCGACGATTCAGCTTCCTTCTGCTCCGCCGCGATCCGGCCGTAGACCAAATGCTGTTGTCCCAGCGTCCAGCAGTTGTTACTCACGAAATACAGCAGGATCGCCACGGGCGCGAAAGCACCGAAAGCGATCACACCCACCGGAAACACCCACAATGCGAGCTTGTTCATGATCGCTGTTTGAGGGTTGACGGTTCCGGTGTCCACTTGGCGCGCGATGGACGCCCGCGACGTGAAATGTGTAGCGACGGCGGCGAAGATCATCAGCGGTACGGCAACCAGAATGATGGAGATACGGCTGACGTCGCCGAACGCCTCCAGTTGCGCCGCCGGACTCGAAATCATGGCGGACAACGGCGCGCCGAACAGTTTGGCGTCGAGAAACGACTGCACGTCCGAGGCACTGAAGAAGTAGTTGGCCGTATTCGCGTTGTCCGCCACCGACATCGGTTCGGTCGGGCTCAGAAACGGGACGTGCGATGCCGCTCCAGTCCGATTGAACGATCGCAGGACGTGATAAAGGCCGATGAACACCGGTGCCTGAACGAGCATCGGCAGACAGCCGAGCAACGGACTGTAGTTGTGTTCCTTCTGCAGCTTGGCCATCTCGACAGTGAGTTTCTGCCGGTCACCCGAATACTTCTTCTGCAACGCCTTGATCTGAGGTTGCAGCTTCTGCATCACCAGTTGGGTGCGGACCTGCTTGACGAAGGGTTTGAACAGCAAAGCCTTGAGCGTGAAGACCAGAAATACGACCGACAACGCCCATACGACGCCGTTGTCGGGTGATCCGGAGATCAGTGAAAAGACCTTGTGCCAGAACCAGAGGATTCCGGACACGGGGTAGTAGACAAAATCGAGCATGACGAATGAACCTCACCGAGAGGCACGCTCAGAGAGATGAGAGCGCGGGAATGGTCGTGGACGCAAGACGTCTGACCGACCTACGACGAGTTCACACCCGCCGACGGCCGATCTACAGACCGATTCCCGGAGCTCGAGGCTGTGGACGGCCGGGCGCGTCCGGGCTGCTCTGCCTGCGGAAAGCGCCACGCAGGCAGCGTTCGTCATCAGAGGGGCCAGTGGCCGAAACCGCGCACAGCTGCAGAAGTTCGTACTTCGACGACGTTGCGAGGGCTGCGACCACGAAGACGGCAATCGCAGTTCCCAGCACCGCGGCGCTACCCGACGATCCAAGCGGAGGCACGGCGAGAAGAGCGATGAACGGCAGCAGAAGCAGCAACAGTGACCGTGTCACCGTTCCCGTGCTCCGCTGTTGCATGACTGCGAGAGTACAGAACATCTGCCGAATCCAGCTAGACGCTTGCCTCACGTACTTGTTCGCGCAGCCATTTGTGTGCTGGATCGTGGTCCAGCCGACCGTGCCACTGTTGGTGGATGGTGACGGCCGGTAGTTCGGTCGGCACCGCAAACCAGGCGACATCGAGGCGAGCGGCAAAGTATCGGGCAAGCCTTTCCGGCACCAGTGCAACGAGATCGCTGTCGGCCGCCATCAGCGCCGCCGCAACGGGCGAGGCAACCACCGCGATCACCCGCCGGCGCATTCCGACTGCGGACAACGCGTCGTCGATCGGTCCGTGTGTCCGGCCACGTCTGGATGTCGAGACATGTGGATGCTCACACAACTGCGCGAGTGTCGGCTGAGCCGTGCGGGCCAACGGCGACGACTTCGATACCAAGCCCACATGACCCTCTCGGTAGAGAATCTCACTGCACACATCAGAGGACGGCAACGGATCAGCGCCGATATCGAGATCGACCGAACCGTTCCGCAGCGAGTCGACGTCCTCGTTTCCCTCTCCGACACAACGGATTACAGCGTTCGGCGCTTCCGCCGCGAAACGCCTGACCAGAGCCGGGGTGAGGCTGGCCGCCGTGCCCTCGTTGATTCGGATCACGAAAGTCCGCTCGAGCTCTGCTGGTTCGAAGTTCTTGCGGTCGATCAACAGGCCTTGCGCCCCTTCCAGGAGCGATCGGACCTGAGGTGCTGCACGCAACGCAAAGGGCGTCGGTACCAACCCACGCCCGGCACGAACAAAGATCGGGTCATCCATCGCACGCCGGAGACGCTCCAAAGCCCTACTGGTTGCCGGTATCGACAAGTTCAATCGCTCGGCCGCGCCGGTGACACTGCCCTCCGCCACCAGAGCGTCGAACACTCTCAAAAGATTGAGGTCCATATCCATCGCCATAGTTGCACCATACGCAACTATCTACTGCAATCTTTGCAGTAGACGCACGTTACCGAGATCCCTACTGTCGTTTCAGTAGCCGAATTGGCTGTCGATCAACAACTCCCGCAATAGAACAAATTTCCGCAAAGAGGTGCGTCTTGTCCACAAATACTTCGATACCGACGGAGAGTCGGGCGAACTCGGACGCGCGACAAGGATTGGTGCTCGCAACGTTGTGCGCGGTCACCGTCCTCGTTATTGCGTTCGTCGCTGCCATCAACCTGGCAGTTCCGCTCCTGACGTCCGGGTCTCTGCATCCTTCCTCGACGCAGCTTCTATGGATCGTCGATTCCTACGTCACGGTCTTCGCCTGTCTGGTGATCCCCTGCGGGGCACTCGGTGATCGCTTCGGACGCAAAGGGGTGCTGACCATCGGGTTGATCCTCTTCGCAGCAGGCGCCGCCGTGTCCGCGAGTTCCCCCACAGTGGCGGTGATGCTGATCGGCCGCTGCGTCACCGGAGTCGGAGCCGCCTGTGTTCTGTCGAACAGCCTCGCAATCCTCATGCACGCGACTCCCCCACAGAAGCGTCCTCGCGCAATTGCCATTTGGGCATCGTCGACCGGATTCGGCGGCGTGGCAGGGAATGTCGGTGGTGGCGCGCTTCTGCAGACCGGGTCCTGGCGCTGGTTGTTCGTCGCCGTCGTACCCATCGCGTTGGCAGGTGCTGCCGCAGTCGCCTATCTCGCTCCTCGCACCCCTCGAAATCACCGCGGTCTCGACCCTGTCGGAACCGTCTTGCTGACGGCGGCGACGTTCGGGTTGCTGGTCGGTGTCATCGAAGGACCCGAAAGTGGTTGGGGCAGTATCACGGTGATCTCAGCATTCGTCGCGTCGGCGGCGCTTTATGCGGCATGGATCATCGTCGAGCTCCGCGTCGAGCAACCCTTGCTGGATCCGCGGTTGTTCCGCCTTCCTCTGCTGCGCGCGGGATGCCTGGGAATGACCGTCGCGTTCTTCGGTCTGTTCGCACTGTTCTACGTCAACGCATCATTTCTGCAGTACGCCAAGGGATTCAGCGTTCTCACCACCGGCCTAGCGGTGATACCGCTGACCATTCCACTGCTGTTCGGTGCTCGCTTCGTGCCGCTGATCTCGGCTCGTCTGGGTTCCACCATCACCGTGGCGGCAGCGTTCGCGTTCATCGGGGTCGGCATGTTCGGGCTGTCGACCAGCACAGCCCACACTCCCTATTTCGCCTACGCGTTGTGGCTCGTCGTCATCGGCATCGGCGCGGCAGCCGCGCTCCCCGTATTGACTCACGACATCGCGGACTCGCTGCCCCTCGAACAGGCAGGCGTCGGTTCAGGACTGCAGGCGACGGCACGAGAATTCGGCAGCGCCTTGGGCGTCGCCGTCATCGGCACCATCTTGACCAGCCGTTTCATCAGCGCATTGCCCGAATCGATGCGCGACGGAGACGGCGCCGCGCCGCGCACGGTCTCAGACGGACTCGAGATGGCCGACACTCCCCTTGCTCACGACGCCGTCCTGAGTGCCTTCACCACCGGCGCGGACAGCGCCGTGCGCGTCATCGCGATCATCACCCTGATCGCCGGCTGCCTGGTCACTGCGCAATCCGCGTGGTCGAACAGAACACGAACGAAGGAGACAGAACAGGTGCACTGACAGCTCGTCCGGCCTGTGATTCCGTCAACACCTGGCCGAACAACTCCGCATCGTCGATAAGCCAATTGTGATTGCCAGGAACCTCGCGAACCTCGGGATCACCCAAGGCGGCGCAGACAGCATGAAAACTCGTTCGCGGAATCACATGATCATCAGCTCCCCACAACACGACAACAGGCATCGCGCGGACTGCGATCTCTTCGAGTGCATCGATGAGATCCGCAGTCCGCGCGAGGTTGCCCGTTTGCCACACTCCACGGGCGTTGCGAAGCGCGTTGAACGCGAACTCGTCGAGTCGAATCTGTGGGATTCTGCGAGCGTGTACCGACTCGACAGCCTCGACCATCGCCGACACACACCAGTTCCACCACGGACGTTCGCGAATCGGGCGCTTCTGACCACCAGCACTCGACCACACGCCACCACCAACCGAGTTCACCAGAACCAAGCGCGAGACTCGCGTGGGGAAGTCCCGCGCCACTGCTGTCGCTACACCGCCACCGAACGAATGCCCGACGACGGTCACCGGACCGGTAACTCCGGCCGCGTCCAGAAACCGCGTCACCCACGCCGCATAACCTTCGAAGTTGCGGTCGGCTCGGTCTAGTTCAGCCGTACCGCCAAGTCCCGGAAGCGCAGGCGCAATCACCCTGGATCCCCGGTGAACAACGGCAGCAAGCGCAGATCCATAGGCGCGAGGGGACAACCCCCAACCGTGCAGAAACAGCACTGTCTCGCCGTGCCCACCGACGCCGAAGTCGACAGGTCGAGAATCGACCACGGCGGTGCGCCACTCGATGAATGCATCGGTTCGACTTGCGGAGACAATCATGATCAAATCCCAGTTCAGGTGAGGTTTTTCTCCGGGTGAAGTATCGAACTCGATGTTGCCGCGCACGCACCGGCGCGGCGACGACCGTAGTACCTGCATCGGTACCTACTTCTTTCTTCTGCCACTTCGCGAGACGTCACGATTGCCGACACGCCACTCGAAAACAGGTATGCATCCCGTCCAACTGACCGGCGCGAACACGTCGAGGCGAAACCAGGCTGTGTGTCACAAGCCGAAGCCCGATCACGCCCAGCCGGATACCTGCTTCGGGACGCACCGACGCGAAGGCAACACGAGAAATGTCGCACCACCGATTCACCAGCCCCAGCACGACGAAGAACGCACTCGGAAGGGCGCTTGTCATCGGCGCTCTTTCACTGACAACCCTTGCCGTCAGTATCGACACCGCGAACGCTCAGACCCCCTTGCTTCCGGACTGGAACACCGCCGGAGTTTCCGTCGTCACGAATCCGGCGAAAGTGTCAGCTTTCGATTCCTCGGATGGAGGCCGCGCATTGGCAGCCGCAGAGTCCAAGATCGGCGCACCGTACGTCTGGGGCGCGACCGGACCGGACTCGTTCGACTGCTCCGGCCTCGTTCAATGGGCCTATGCACAAGCGGGCGTTTCAATTCCGCGAACTACCTACGACCAGGCGGTCGGCGGAGCTCCGATTTCCCGGGACGATCTCCAGCCAGGTGACGTAGTCCTGTACTACGGCGGGGAACATGTGGGGATCTATGCCGGAGGCGGTGAGGTCCTTCACGCCCCGACGTCCGGGGAGTCGGTCAAACGCGCACCCGTGGACTCGATGCCATACTATCTCGCCCGGCGCTACTGACATGTATCACGTCAGCTTGACAAAAAGTCTTGTATCGCAACGATATTCGGGCCGTTCATCACGATCCGAATGCTTGACACTCCCCCACTGCGCGGAATGTGATGCCATCCTCTCCCCCGCGAGCGCGGTCTGCACCAGGTGTCGCGGGGCGCGGTTGGACGTAACGCGGTGTTGCGGAGACGGCACTGTCGTGTCCTGGCGAACGGTTCACGGCGACCCCACGACCGTTCTCGCCATCGTCGAATTGGACGAGGGGCCGTGGCTGTACACGTTGCTCACGGAATCCCCGCGCGCGGATGCGTCCGGACCGCTGCGAGTATTGTTTCAACGGCGAGAACTAGGTAAGCGGTACCCGGTGTTCTGCCTGTGCGGCGACAATCGGGGAGAACTGCAATCGGACTTCAGTTCCGATCTGCTGAACCATTGACCTCGCGCGAGTCACGCTCCTGCGCAGTCGATACCACCCACGCCGCGATCTGCGCTCTGGAGGTGAAACCCAATTTCGTCAGCACGTGCTCCACGTGCCCCTGTGCTGTGCGTGGCGAAATGACGAGGTGCTCTGCGACAGCGCGGTTGGTGAGGCCCTGAGCAACCAGTTCCGCAACCTGCAGTTCACGACGGGTGAGTCGAATCGCCTCGGTCGACGATGTGTCCGGGACTCTGCGATGCTCGTCGAGCGCGTACGCGACAGCTTCACCCTCGGTCATCACAATTCCCCGGTGAAACTCCTTGTCGAAAGCACTCTTACCCAATGCCTTTTGAGCATCGTTTGCCGCCTTGTCATGGTGGGGTGACAAGATCGGAAGCCCCGCGAGCCGACTCCCGACCTTCTGCCAGTACATCGCCGCAGCGCCGAGCAGAACCGCCGATTGCTTCCAATCACGTTGCGCTGCAGCAATCCACGCCAACTGTTCGATACACCACGCCGAGTTCATTGAAGCGGCCGTGGCCCGCAGACTTCGCGCCAAATGGTCACGTGCGCGCTCGAGGTCACCTCGAAACCAGTCCACAAGCCCTAGATTGCTAAGCGCCGACGCCTGATACATCACTTCGTGCGGCGGTCCGGTGATGGCAAGGGACTCGTCGAAACACTCCACCGACCGCTCCAGCGCGCCGGTAAAGATGCAAGCGAGCCCGAGGGTAATCAAGCCGGCCACTTTGTGCTCCAGATTCTCAGCTGATTGGAAAAGCGATACGGCAGCCTCCAACTTCCTGGCGGCAGTGTCGAATTCGCCGTTGAACGTGTCGACATATCCGTCCGCCCATCCAGCCAGGCCTCGAGAGCGTACATCTCCCACGACCTCGGCAAGGCGCCAACTCTCCGCTACCTGTCCGCGCGCCCGGACGAGGTCACCCTGCATCCCATGCGCTACGGCGTCGATACACAGAATTTCCACGCGATAAGTGTCCGGCTCCCCATCGGAAGCTCTCAGGGTTCGATCCGCCCAGTGCCGCGCCGAAGCGATCCGACCGCCGAGAACCCAGAATCGGTACAGCGCCGCGACCATTCGCGTCGCTGATCGCGTCTGACCCGGCGTCGAGATCGAAAACTCCAGCGCGTCGTAGACGTTGTGCAGTTCACGACCCAGCCGTGCGATCCACGCAGCTTGCTGGTCGCTGATCCACTCGGCTTCCGCACGAACGACCAGCGCTTCGAACCAATCACGGTGGCGCCGTCGAAGTTCCACGTAGTCGTTCGAGATCTCGGCCTTCTCACGTCCGTACTCCCGCAGGAGGTCGAGCAGGTGATAGCGAACAGTGCCGTCGATCTCCTCACGAATGAGGATGGACTTCTCGACCAGCGCAGTGACGAGATCGAGCACTTCCGTCGAACTCGAATCCTGCCCGCACACTCCCTCTGCGGCGTCAAGCTCGAACCCACCCGAGAACACCGACAGCCTCGCCCACAACCGTTGTTCACGCGGTGAGCACAAGTCGTAACTCCAATCGATCGACAACCGCAGGGTCTGCTGACGACTGGGAACATCACGCCCACCGGAAGTCAAAAGGCTGTAACGATCAGAAAGCCGATCCATGATCTGCTCCGCCGACATAGATCGCAGCCGAGCAGCAGCCAACTCGATCGGCAACGGCAATCCGTCCAGATCGTGGCAGATACGAGCAACGGCATTCCGGTTCCCTTCGGTCAACACGAAACCCGGCACCACAGTCGCAGCTCTTTCTGCGAACAACAAAACAGACTCGTACCGAGCCAGCCCGTCGAAAGCGCGCGGCCCCCGCAGTTCCGGCGTAGTGAGAGAAGGAACCCGCATCACCACCTCACCGCCCACACCCAGAGACTCTCGCGACGTCGCCAGAATCTTCACACCGGCACACCGACGCAAGATCGCCCCGGCAAGCCGGGCAACCGAATCCACCAGGTGTTCACAGTTGTCGAACACCAACAGCAGACTCCGATCGGCACAAAAGTCGATCAAAGCGCGCAGCGGATCAGACGACGAAACCGGCCGCACCCCCAAAGTCACGGCGACATAATCCGCGAGCAGATCCGGATCCGACAACTCCCCCAACTCCACCAACCAGGTACCGTCGCTGAACACCCGCTGCAGCGCACCCGCAAGCCGGATCGCCAGACGCGTCTTGCCCACGCCCCCAACGCCGGTCAGCGTCAACAAACGGGACGACTCGAACAATCTTCTGGCATCGGCCAACTCACGCCGCCGACCGACAAAACTCGTCAACTCCAACGGCAAGTTGCCGACAACCCGATGATCGGCTTCTGCACGCACAGCGGATGCCATCGACCGACTCGCTTTCTGCGATTCCACTCCAAAAGCAACGCTACCCCCGCGAACTGCACCCGAGAAGCGCTCACCACTGCCCGCGATCTCAGCCTCGGGAGTCGGTCTCCTGCTCGGTCGACACGAACCACGCCGCGATCTGCGCTCTGGAGGTGAAACCCAATTTGGTCAGCACATGCTCCACATGCCCCTGAGCCGTGCGAAGCGAGATCACGAGATGTTCCGCGATAGCGCGATTGGTCAGGCCCCGCGCAACGAGTTCCGCAACTTGCTGCTCACGACGGGTGAGGTGAGGTGCCTCAGTTGACGATGAACCCGGAACACTGCGGCGCTCGTCGAGCGCATACGCGACAGCTTCACCCTCGGACATCACAAATCCGTTGCGAAACGACTTGTCGAAAGCACTCTTACCCATAGCCCTACGAGCAGTCTCTGCCGCAGTGTCGTGATGAGGCGACAAACCCGGCAGGCCCGCCAGCCGACCCCCGACCTTCTGCCAATACATGGCTGCCGCGCCGAGCAGAACCGCGGAATTCTTCCAATCACGTTGCGCTGCAGCAATCCACGCCAGTGGTTCGATACACCACGCCGAGTTCATCGGGGCATCGAGAATTCTCAGACTCCGCGTCAAATAATCACGTGCGTCATCTAGTTCACCTCGGAGCCAGCCCACCAGCCCGAGGGTTCCCAACGCAAAAGCCTGGAACATCACTTCGTTGGCGGGCACGGTGATAGCGAGAGTCTCTTCGTTGCACTCCACCGAGCGATCGAGGGCCCCGGAAAGAAAGTACGCAATCCCCAGGGTGTCCAGGCCGATCACCACATGCAGCAGATTTTCGTCCAATCGAAACAACGTCAACGCGGATTCCAACTTGGCCGTTGCGGTATCGAAGTTGCCTCTGAAGGTATCGACGTATCCGTCACCCCATGCCGCCAGACCGCGTGAGCGTACGTCCGCCAAGGCATTCGCCAGGAGCCAACTCTCGTCGACCAGCGCTTGTGCCCGTTCGAGTTCCCCCTGCATCGCGTGATTCACAGCGTCGATGGCCAAGACATCAACGCGGAACGGGTCGAGCTCCCGATCCTCTGTATTCAGAGCTCGATCCGTCCAATACCGTGCCTGCACAAGCAATCCACCAGAAAGCCAGAATCTGTACAACGCACCGACCATTCGCGTTGCAGATCGCGCCTCCCCGGCAGTGGAAATCGAAAACTCCAGCGCGTCGTAGACGTTGTGCTGTTCACGACCCAGCCGTGCGATCCACGCTGCTTGCCGGTCACTGATCCACTCGGCTTCCGCACGAGCAACCAGCGCTTCGAACCAATCACGTTGGCGCCGTCGAAGTTCCACGTAGTCGTTCGAGAACTCGGCCTTCTCTCGTCCGTACTCCCGCAGGAGGTCGAGCAGGTGATAGCGAACGGTGCCGTCGATCTCCTCACGAATGAGGATGGACTTCTCGACCAACGCAGTGACGAGATCGAGCACTTCCGTCGAACTCGAATCCTGCCCGCACACTCCCTCGGCTGCGTCAAGCTCGAACCCGCCGGAAAACACGGTCAGCCGACCCCACAGCTGCTGCTCCGGAGGCGAGCACAAGTCGTAACTCCAATCGATCGACAATCGGAGAGTCTGCTGACGACTCGGTACGTCGCGTCCACCAGAAGTCAAAAGGCGGTAACGATCCGAGAGCCGATCCATGATCTGCTCCGCCGACATACCGCGCAGGCGAGCGGCCGCCAACTCGATCGGAAGCGGGAGTCCATCCAGGTCGTGACAGATATGAGCAACGGCGCGCTTGTTCTCCTCAGTGAGGGTGAAACCGGGGACGACTAAAGCCGCACGCTCGGTGAACAACGACACGGATTCGTACTGGGCAAGTCCCTCGAATTCGCGCGGCTGTTGCTGCGGCGTGGTGAGCGAGGGAACGCGCATCGTCACCTCACCGCCCATTCCCAGCGATTCTCTGCTCGTCGCCAAGATCTTGACCCCGGCACATCGCCGTAGGATCGCACCGGCAAACAGAGCGACGGCATCGACCAGATGTTCGCAGTTGTCGAGTACCAACAGCAGACTGCGATCGGAGCAGTAGTCGATCACAGTGTGCAGCGGGTCCGACGAGGACACCGGCCGCACCCCCAAAATCACGGCGACGTAATCCTCGAGGAGTTCTGGATCCGTCTGCTCCCCCAACTCCACCAACCACGCGCCGTCTCGGAACACCCGCTGGAGCGCACTCGCAAGCCGGATCGCGAGCCGCGTCTTGCCGACACCTCCGATACCGGTGAGCGTCAATAAACGGGACGACTCGAACAATCTTCTGGCTTCGGCCAACTCACGCCGTCGGCCGACAAAACTCGTCAGCTCCAAGGGCAAGTTGCCGACAACTCGCTGGTCGGCTTCTGATCGCACAACGGATGCCATCGACCGACTCGCTTTCTGCCAACCACTACAAATCAACGCTACCCCCGTGTTCGTCGCCCTGAGCAGCGCTCACTTGTGCTTCGTCATCGCAGTCGAAATGACGGCCCCTCACAGATGCGATTCACGACGGCCATGCCGGTGTCACGCGCCCGAAACAACGGATTTCTACCCTGGCAGCGACGAGAAGGGAGACCGACATGCCACCGCGCCGTAGATCGGTACTACTGACGCAACTGGTAATCGATGCTCCCGGCAGTCCACAACAAACGATCCTCGACGAACTGCGCCGAGTGATTCTGTCGGGTTCGGCGCCTCCGGGTACCCCGATCCCTCTCGGCGACGTGGCTGATGTGTTCGGGGTCAGCCGAATACCAGTGCGGGAATCGCTGAAGACCCTGGTCGGAGAGTCGTTGGTCGACCACCGCCACCAATTCGGCTACACCGTTGCTCAGTTGACGCCGGCAGAACTGCGCGAGATGTACATCGTCCGCGAAACTCTCGAATCAGCTGCATTGGCCGTCGCCGTCGAGCAGGCCACCGAAGAGGATCACGAACACGCCGTCGAGGTGAATTCCCGTCTGGAGATCGCGTTGCGCTACGACGACTCTCAGTCCTATCACTGTGAGAGCCGAAACTTTCACCTCGCACTGACCCGACCGTCGCAAATGCTTCGACTTCTGCACATGTTCGAAGCTGCCTGGAACATCACCGAACCTGTACAGCCGATGGTCCATGTTGCCGGCGTCGATCGCCAGGTTCTGCACTCCGATCACACCGCGATGCTGGACGCATTCCTGCGTCGGGACGCAGCCGCTCTTCTGAGTGCTTCCGAAATCCATCATCGCCGACTCAACACCGTGATCGCGACTCTGCCGACAGACACCGGCCTACTGGCCGAGAAAGATATACCGATTGCGCAATAGCTGTGCAACACAGCGTCGATACCTTTCTCTCAACACAGTTTTCATCACTGACGCTGAGAGCTCGTGCACTGTCCGCTGATTTCCTGCACTGATGCACAGGAGCTGTCATGACCGACATTCTTCCGTCCCGAACGACCACTACCCCAACTCCCCCAAAGGAAACCGGCTCGGCCGACCTCGTCGAAGCCGCGGGCCACCCGGTCGGCGGCGGACTGATCAAACCGGGCTACGACCCTCGCTTGACCAACGAGGATCTGGCGCCGCTTCGCAAGCAGACCTGGTCGTCGTACAACATCTTCGCCTTCTGGATGTCCGACGTACACAGCGTCGGCGGATATGTCACTGCCGGTAGTCTTTTCGCACTGGGATTGGCCAGCTGGCAAGTACTCGTCGCCCTGCTGGTCGGTATCACGATCGTTTACTTCTTCTGCAATCTCGTCGCCAAGCCCAGCCAAGTTACCGGCGTACCGTATCCGGTGATCTGCCGCAGCGTGTTCGGTGTCCTCGGCGCGAACATCCCGGCAATCATTCGTGGCCTGATTGCCGTGGCCTGGTACGGGATTCAAACATTTCTCGCTTCGGCAGCCCTCGATGTCGTACTGATCAAACTCTTTCCGTCACTCGCACCGTATGCCGTCGTCGAAGACTACGGATTCGCCGGACTCTCCGCACTGGGCTGGGGAAGTTTCATGCTCCTGTGGGTACTTCAGGCCTGCGTCTTCTGGCGAGGCATGGAATCGATCCGCCGCTTCATCGACTTCTGCGGGCCGGCTGTGTATGTCGTGATGTTCATGCTGTGCGGGTACCTCATCTACCAGGCAGGCTGGAGCGCTGTCGATCTCACACTCGGCGACGTCAAGTACTCCGGTTTCGACGCCGTGCCGGTCATGCTCGGTGCGATCGCTCTGGTTGTCTCGTACTTCTCCGGACCGATGCTCAACTTCGGTGACTTCTCCCGCTACGGGAAGTCGTTCGCTGCAGTCAAGAAGGGCAACTTCCTCGGTTTGCCGTTGAACTTCCTCGTATTCTCGGTGTTGGTCGTCGTCACGGCGTCGTTGACACTGCCGGTGTACGGCGAACTGATCACCGATCCCGTCGCAACAGTGGCACGAATCGACAGCACCTTCGCCATCGTCCTCGGCGCACTCACCTTCACCATCGCCACGATCGGCATCAACATCGTGGCCAACTTCATTTCCCCCGCCTTCGACTTCTCCAACGTGAGCCCGCAGAAGATCAGCTGGCGCGCCGGCGGGATGATCGCGGCGATCGGCTCGATCCTCATCACCCCGTGGAACCTCTACAACAATCCCGACGTCATCCACTACACGCTCGAAACCCTCGGAGCCTTCATCGGTCCGCTGTTCGGAATCCTGATTGCCGACTACTACCTCGTGCGCAAGCAGAAGGTGATCGTCGACGAACTGTTCAGCATGTCGCCGACCGGAACCTACTGGTACAGCAAGGGATACAATCCTGCTGCAGTGATCGCCACCGTGGTGGGAGCCGTCGTCGCAATGGTCCCGGTCCTGGGCAAGGACCTCACCGGGATGTACACCGCAGCGCAGTACAGCTGGTTCATCGGTTGCGGGCTCGGATTTGCCGTCTACTACCTACTCGCCACGCGCACTTCCCTGGCTGTCCGGAATGCTTCTTCTCCCGACACTGTGACGGTCGACTGATCGTCATGAGAATCAAGGTGATCAACCCCAACACCACGTGGGCGATGACCGCCAAGATCGAGGAATGTGCCCGGGCCGTCGCGGGCTCGGGCACATTCGTCGAGGCCGTCAGCCCTGCGATGGGTCCCGCGTCGATCGAAAGCCACTACGACGAAGCTCTCAGCATCCCCGGAATCCTGGCCGAGATCGCCGCCGGAGAAAAGAACGAAGTCGACGGCTACGTCATTGCTTGCTTCGGTGACCCAGGCCTAGATGCAGCCAGAGAGCTGGCCAAGGGCCCCGTCGTAGCTGTTGCCGAAACGGCAATGAATTACGCAAGTTTCCTGGGACGCGGATTCAGCATCGTGACCACCCTCGGTCGAACCCGCGGCCGCGCAGCCGATCTGGTGGACCGGTACGGCATGCAGGCTCGGTGCCGGGGTATCCACTCCTGCGAGATTCCGGTTCTGGAACTCGATCGTAATCCCGACGCGCGAAAGGTGATCTTGGAAGCCTGTTTCGACGCATTGGAGCAAGACGACTCGGACGTCCTCGTGCTGGGTTGCGCCGGCATGGCGGACCTGTGCCAGGACTTGTCCGACGAACTCGGTGTCCCGGTAGTCGACGGCGTTGCCGCTGGGGTCACGATGGTTCAATCGTTGGTCACCCTCGGACTGTCGACCAGTGCGCGCGGCGAGTTCACACGGCCACTGCCCAAAATCTACACCGGCACACTGACACCGTTCTCGCTGTGAACGTGCCCGAGCGAGAGTCGAGCACCGATCGTCACCAGTGCCAGGACCGAGAACAATACTCCGGCCCAGACTAATTGGCGGGTTTCGAAATGCGCGAGAAACAGTCCACCGACCGCAGTTCCGAGCGTGATCCCCAAGTTGGAGAACGAGATGAAAAGGCTGTTGCCGAATTCAGGCGCGTCGACTGCGTCTCGCCCCATCCAACTCTGCGAAACCACCAGACCACCGGAATGCACTACACCCCAAACCAACACGGCTACAACCATCGCACCGAAGTACGGGCCTGCCAGATAGAGCATCACGTAGACGACGATGTACAGCAAGGGAAAAGCCACAACCGTGCGCACCACACTCTTGGCGAGCACCGCCCCGAAGACGAAGTTGCCGAAGATCATCACGACACCGAAAGCCAAGAGCATCGCGCTGATCCACGATCCGCTCATGCCCGTCACTCCGCCGAGGTATTCGGCGAAGTATCCGTACACCGAGAACATGGCTGCGAAGACGAAGGTGACGGAAAGGATGGTCAACCACACGCGCGGCCGGCGAAGGATCCCGACCTGTGCGCCGTACGACAGGCGTTGTGTCACCGGAGCCGAGGGCAGAAGTACGACAATCCCGAGAAACGCGAGAACGTTGACCACGGCACCGAAAACGAAAGCCGTGGACACCGAGAAGTTCTCGGCCAGATACGACGTCAGCGGTACACCGAATGCGAATCCTACTGTGACACCCGCAAATACTTTCGTCACAGCTGCAGTTGCTTCCTCCGGTGGCACCAGTCGAACTGCACTCGCGAGTGCGAGCGCGAAGAAGACCGGGTGAACCACGGCGGGAATGATCCGAAATACAAACATCACCTCGAAACTCGACGTGCTCGCGTACACCATGTTGGAGACCGCAAAGACTGCAATCGCCACCAACAGAACGGTTTTCCTGTTGATTCCCGAGGTGATCAGCGTCGTGAACGGACCGGTCACCGCCACGACGAGCGCAAACACACCGACCAACCATCCGGCAGTGGACGCGGTGATACCGAACTTTTCGCTGACCTGAGGCAGAACCCCGATAATGCCCATCTCCGTAGTGATGATTCCGAATACACCCAACGCCAGAACCGGTATCAACAATTTCGACTTCACGACACACTCCTTACTACTACGCCACACAAGACAGATACATATCTAGATATATAGATATGTTTGATTGAGCAAAACCGGCCGTCGAGGGCAATCCGACCGCTACAACTTTTCGCGAACGAATTCCCTGAACTCGCCGATCACGGTTTCGTTTCGTCGGTAGTACGTCCACTTCCCGATGCGCTCGGACTCGAGCAGACCTACATCTTTCATGCCCTGCAGGTACCCCGAGATCACCGACTGGGCAAGTCCCGACCGCCCCTGAATATCACCGACACAGACTCCGATATGAAACCCGAGATCCTGTTGCGTGTACGAGTCCTCGTCGAAATACTTCGCCGGATGCGCGAGCCACTCCAAGATCTGCAGACGAGTCGGGTTGGACAGCGCCTTGAAGATCGCCAAAGCATCCATGGACCGCACCCCTTCTCCTCGCCAACCGGAACGCATCTACTTTTATGGATATGTTTGGCGAAGTCAAGCCCGATTCGGACGCAAAGCTACGTACGTCACATCGACGCATTTGAAGTGAGCTGTGCCACTTACGTTTCGACGACCTGCGGAAATCTCAGCGCCGACTTTCTATCTGTGACGACTTGTTTATAGTTATCGCCAACAACGAATTGCCGGAAGTTTCCGGTTCGCCCGAGAATGCTCGCGGGTGAACACAATTCGCTCAACACCAGCCGTACCCGGCTAGTCATTCGGGAGTCGAACCATGAACACACCGCATCAGTTCAGGGCCGTCCCCACATGGTGATGTCGAAGCTCGCCAAGTGGCAGCTGGTCGCACTCGTCGTGGTTGCACTCCTGGGTTTGATCTACGTCGGAGCGAAATACGTACGGCTGGACAATCTTCTGGGATTCGGCCAATACACGGTCAAAACCGAACTGGCGACGTCCGGTGGCATCTTCACCAACGCCGAAGTGACCTATCGCGGTGTACCCGTCGGACGCGTCGGCGACATGTCGCTCACGTCCGACGGAATCGAAGTCGACCTGTTGATCGACAGCAATGCTCCACAGATTCCCGCATCCGCGCGAGCCGTGGTGGCCAATCGCTCAGCCATCGGTGAACAGTACGTCGACCTTCAGCCCGATACCGACCAGGGCCCGTTCCTCGAAGACGGCTCGGTGATCGCCGTGGGCGACACCACCACGCCGATCCCCATCGAGAACGTCTTGACCAGCGCGAACGGTCTGGTGCACTCCGTTCCGGTCGACGCACTCCACACCGTCGCGAAGGAACTCGGCGCGGCATTCAACGGCAAGGGCGAAGATCTGCAGGTACTTGCCGACTCGCTGTCGGGGATTTCCCAGTCGGGCCTCGACACCCTTCCCCAGACCCTCGGACTGATCCGCGACAGCCAGACGGTACTCACGACCCAGTCCGATCAATCGTCGGCGATCAAGCAGTTCAGCACCGACCTCGACGCACTGACTGCGCAATTGCGCACCAGCGACCCCGACATCCGACGCGTGATCGACAACGGCATACCGGCCAGCGAACAAGTCGGCTCTCTCGTCACCGAAGCCGGCCCCGCGCTCACGACCAACCTCTCCAACCTCTCCGCCGTTGCAGCGGCAGCCGCCCCGACACTGCCCTCGCTGCAGCCCTTCCTGCTCTTCCTGCCTGCCCTCGCCGGGGCGGCGCCCACCGTTGCACCGGGAGACGGCACAGTACATCTGGGCTTGGTACTCGAGACCAACAACCCGCTCTCGTGCACCGTCGGTTACGAAGGGACCATGGCGATCCTCGACGAGATGAAGCGCAAGGACCCGAACTTCGACGACACGACGCAGAACTTCCCGTTGAACACAGCCGCCAACTGCCAGGCACCCCAGGGCAGCGAAACGGGAGTTCGGAGCGCCAACCGCATCGCGTTCGCCGACCCGAACACCTCGCAACCGTGGGACAGCAAGCCCAAGGTGGACCCGGACAAGCTCAACCTGAACCCGATTGCCACACAACTCGCACCGATGCTCGGTGCCACCCCGAAGTAGCCGTAAAAAACTGGCACCGTCGACGCTCCGCGACGATGATGATGTGATGTCGCAAGGAACGCCTGAGAGGACGTCACGAAGTTTCGAGGAACTTGTCGCCGAAGCCGAATCCGCCTCCGTCGACGGGTGGGACTTCTCGTGGCTCGACGGGCGCGCCACGGAGCAGCGTCCGTCGTGGGGGTATCAGAGGTTGATGGGTGAACGTCTCGGTGGTGCCGGCGCTGCGCTGGACATCCAGACCGGCGGCGGCGAAGTCCTCGCCGCTGCACCGACACTCCCGCCGGTGATGGCGGCAACCGAATCCTGGCCACCGAACGTAACCAAGGCCACCGCGCTTCTGCGTCCCCGAGGTGTGGTGGTGGTCGCGGATCCGGACGAGCCACCGCTACCGTTTGCCGATTCGGCTTTCGATCTGGTGACCAGTCGACACCCTGCGACGGTGTGGTGGGCCGAGATCGCTCGGGTACTCGAACCGGGAGGAACGTACTTCGCTCAACATGTCGGTCACGCCAGCGTGTTCGAACTCGTCGAGTTCTTCCTCGGTCCTCAGCCGCAGGCTCGTCGCGGACGGCACTACGAGGACGAAAGCGCCGACGCGATTTCGGCCGGGCTCACCGTCGTCGACCTTCGTTTCGAGCGTCTGCGCATGGAATTCTTCGATATCGGCGCCGTTGTCTACTTCTTACGCAAGGTGATCTGGATGGTTCCGGGATTCACCGTCGCGCAGTATCTGGACCGGCTCCGGGAACTCGATCAGCAGATCCGTCGCGACGGATCTTTTGTCGCGTACTCGAGTCGATTTCTGATCGAGGCGCGCAAATAGCCCCGCATTACGCGGGGTGAATGGTCTTCCAGTGCTCGGCGATGTCGATTCGCCGCGAGATCCAGACCTTTTCGTGTGACTGCACATGGTCCAGGAAACGCTCGAGGGCGGCAGCTCGGGCAGGGCGTCCGACTATGCGGCAGTGCAACCCGACGGAGAGCATCTTCGGTGATCCGGCCGTTCCCTCCGCATACAGCACGTCGAAGGCGTCACGTAGGTGCGCAAAGAACTGATCGCCGCTGGGAAATCCTGCTGGAGAGGCGAAACGCATGTCGTTGGTATCGAGCGTGTACGGAACGACGAGATGCTTCACCGACTCTGTGCCACGCGGAACGTCTACCCAGTACGGCAGATCGTCGGCGTACGAATCGGAGTCGTAGACGAAGCCGCCGTGCTCGACCACCAATTCGCGGGTGTTCGGTGAATCGCGTCCGGTATACCAACCGAGAGGCGCCGAACCCGTCAGATCTTGCAGAATCTGGACTGCCTCGGCCATGTCGGCGCGTTCACGCTCGATGTCCACGGATTGGTAAGACTTCCAACGTAATCCGTGACACGCGATCTCGTGACCCAACTCCTGAAAAGCACTGACTGCTTCCGGGTTACGCTGCATTGCCCGCGCCACCGCAAAGACTGTGAGAGGCAGGTTTCGCCGCTCGAAGGTCCGCAGGACACGCCACAACCCGGCCCGGGAGCCGTACTCGTACAGCGATTCCATGCTCATGTGTCGATTCGGAAATGCTTCCGCCGGAGTCATTTCCGACAGAAAAGTCTCCGAAGCCGCGTCCCCGTCGAGGACGTTGTTCTCGGCTCCCTCTTCGTAGTTGAGTACGAACTGAACCGCTATCCGCGCGTCGCCGGGCCAGTGCGGATGCGGCGGATGAGGGCCGTACCCCACCATGTCCCGGGGATAGTCGTCGCGCGGATAGTCGCTCATGGCAACAACTTTACCGTCAGCGCCCGGAGATCACAGCGCGAGCAGCGTCGGTGAGTACGCCGAATACTCTCAGCCGCGCCAGGCCACCGTCCGGGAAGATGTCCAGACGAACATCGGTGACCGGAACTTCGGAATCGATCGGAAAGCGATGGCGCGTGTCCGGACGCAGCGTCGTACGCGGCAACAGTTCGAACCACTCCCCTTCCGGAGTTCGGCCGGTCAGAGCGCCCTCACCTGGACTGTTTCCGAGGAAGTACGAGGTGTCGATCTCGACGAAACTCAACACGCCTTCACCCGCGAGTTGTACTTGCACCCAGTCGTTTCCGTCGTCGCGGCGCCTGGCGGTCTCCCACCCGTCCCCCATCGAAGCAGCGCGTCCGGGGAACAGAATGTTCTGCGGTGAGCTGTAGAACATGTTGGAGCAATCGGTCACGCGGCCACCGTTTTCGAGTGCTGCAAGGTCCAACGGCCCGGCATCGAGGAAACGCGGGTCTGGCCGTGCTTCACCGTGAACACGGAATCTCGCAACGCCGCCGTCCGGATAAATGGTCAGCTTGACGTGCGTCCATCGATCCTCCGAAACCACCGAGAACGGATTCTCCGAGTCACCGTGCACGGTCGAGCGTTCGACGATGGTTGTCCACTCGCCGGATCCGGCCAGGTCGACGGGATCCGGATACCCGTCGACGGAGATTGCTTCCACCGAGATCTCGGGCGGGTAATTGCCCTTGAACCACGCGGTGTCGACCACGACGCCTCGCACCACTCCAGGAACACCGAGGCGCACGATCGCCTCGTCATGGCCTGCCACACGGCGACGACGCGTCTCCCAACCGTCGTACACCTGCCCCTTGTGTCCGAACGTCGCCGGCTGGTATCCGGCTTTACCTGGTCGGATCAGGGCCTCGCGCTCGGCGAATGCCTCGTCGTTCGCCCAGATGACGGCTCCGCCGAGGGTGCGCAGTGCCAGGTCGGGCAGCAAGGTGAATTCGGTGGTGCTCATCGGTCAGTGTTCTCCTGTGATCGGTGTGGTGCGTCCTACGAGGTGGTGGAGTGCGTTGGTGTCCGCGCTCGGGGCGAGCCGGAGAACGTCGGATTCTGGATAAGCCCCCGCGTCGAGCCCACGCAGTACCACCGCTGCCAGCGCCTGGGCAGTTGCAGGTTCGTCCATCACGTCGCCACCTTGGCGCCCCAGGTACGACTGGATGCGCGGGGCAGCGGCGCCGAGCGCGTTGCGGTAGAAGCCGAACGTGGCGAGCCAGCGGGTGACCAGATGCCCGGGGTGCATGTCCCACCCCTGGTAGTAACCGCGTTCAAGGGACCGCGTGACGAGGCGATGGTGCCGAGTGATCGCGTCGCGGATCGCCGTGGCGCTCCCGACGGGCGCGACCTGAGTTGACCCGTCGCACACCCAGACGCCGGTCTGCGCGGCAGCAGCCAACATGAGAGCCTTTGCGTGGTCTGCCACCGGATGTTCGAGCGACTGATGACGCGATGCAATTCCGCAAGCCGCACTGTAATCGTAAGTGCCGTAATGCAAACCGGTCAGACGGCCGGCACCGCGATGGATGGCCTGAGCAACTGCCACAGTTCCGTCGGCAGCGATGACCGCCTGCGGGCTCTCGATCTGCAGCTCGAACCGAAGCGAACCGGTCTCGAGTCCGTGCGCCTTCTCCAGTTCTTCGCAGAGCACCACCGTCGCCGTGACCTGCTCCACCGCGCGCAGTTTGGGAACGGTGAAGACAAATCCGTCCGGCACTCCGCCTGCCGCGTCGAGCACAAGCTCGAGCGTCCTGATCGAGCGTCGACGCTCACCGGCCGGCAGCCCTTTGAACCTGATGCCGCCCCAGTTCGGCCCGGCAGGATCAGCGCTCAACGCTGCAAGTGTCCGCCCGGCCGACGTCGCTGCTGCGTCTTCTTCTTCGTCGCTGCGGCGTCCGTACCCGTCCTCGAAATCGATCCGAAAGTCTTGGACCGGCTTGCGGCCGAGTTGAACTCGCACATCTGCGAGCGCATTCTCCGTGTCGAGATCGGCGAACACATGCGCATGGGAATCGAGAAGCGCGATCGCCTGCTCACCCCAGAGACGAGGGGTGTCGACGGTTGCATCCGCGGCACTGACGTAAATCGTGTGCACGGGCTGGATCTCGTCACGGTTTCCCGGGTACTGCGCCGCGAGCCGCTCGTCCACCGGATCCAGAAGTCCGTCCAGACGATCGTGGACGGCGGCGGAGAGTCGGGATTCTGTCATCGGACGATCTTCGCAGAACGTCCGCGAGCCCGCAGGTTCTCACGCCGCCGATCCAGTCCGGGTCAGCGACCCCCTACGAACGGAACGTTGACGAAGCTCGGCCGATCCGCAGCCAATTCGATGTGCTGCGGCTTCAGTTGGCTGTCGGCAAGCATCGGCCCGAGCGCCAGGTATCGCGGCACGCTGGCAGCGTAGACGTCGACGCGGAGCCGGTGACCGGGTTGTAGCACTGCGTCGGTCGGGAGCATGTTGATGTCGACGGCGGTGACCTCACCGGGAACCACCGGCTGACGCGTGTCGATCGTCAGATAGTGGTGCGGTTCACTGTAGTCACCGTTGGCCGAGCGAGTGCTCTTGGAATCGTCGACCGCCCGGAGCGACGCAGTCAGAGCGCCGTTCGTGATCGGTGTCGATGTTCCGTCCGGCGCTACGTCGTTGACCGTCGCTGCCCAGAATCCGTCCGTCACGTCCAGGACTGTCTCGAGGTGGACGTTGATCGGGCCCGAGAGTGAGGTCGGCTCCGTGACTGCCTCACCGGTGAACGTCAGACCCTCCGCTTCCTGGAATCGGGAATCCTTGGAACACGACGCACCGAGCACCACGGAGATCCCGGCAGTGCCCTGAGTTCCGTCACCGGAGCAGAAGCCTCGCAGTCCGGGTGCGACTGTCAATCGCGCTGCGGCACTGGGCTGGTCACTGGTCAGTGAACCGTCGTAGGCCGCGTGTGCGGCAGTTCCGCTGGGCGCGGAGTTCAGATACATACGTTCGTACGTCGCGCCCGCTCGCGGGAACTGATCATCCGTGATCCATCCGCCACCTTGCTGGAACATCGTCACCGGACCGTATCGCTCGATTCCGTTGTCGATGCCCTTGAGCCACTTGTCGAACCACGCGCGTTCGAGTACGTCGAGGCGAGGCGGCGCACCGTCCTTGCCGAATCCTCCACCGGGAGTGACGTGATAGCCGTTGCCCATGATCAACTGCTTCTGCCCGGCCGGCAGATCGATTCCGTTGTAGATCCGCGGCTCGCTGTTGGCGAAGATGTCGTGCCAACCGCCGTAGACCATCGTCGGAACAGTGATGTTGCCGACGTCAGCGGATCGGTCCTGATAGAACTGACCGTCCTGTGCGACTTGCAGAGTCGACGGTGACACGTCCTCGATTCTCTGGGCCGTCATCGCTTGTACCAGTTCAGGAATCAGGGTGCCGGGATCCTCGAGGCGGCTCGCCAACCACAGTGGATCGAAGTTGCCTTGCAGGATGTCCTGAACGTTCGGAATGAGTTTGAGCCCGTTGACCGCGGTCAGCCACAACGGCATGAACCCGACTCCGAGTCCGCCACCGGTTCCGACGATGTCGCGTAGCAGATCGTTGCCTGGTTCGACCGGGAAGATTGCCTTCAACGCAGGCGGATTGTTACTCGCGGCCTGTACGGAGTTGATCGCGGAGTACGAGATTCCGGCCATCCCCACTTTGCCGTCGGACCACCCCTGCTTGCTCATCCAATCTATGACTTCGACCGAATCCTGTTGCTCGCGCTTGCCGAGCACGTCCCAATTACCTTGGGAGAAGCCGGTTCCACGTGCGTCGACCACTACCTGCGTGTATCCGTTCTGGACCAGATCACGGTTGACGCCGAGAACCCTGGCGCCTCCGCCGGCTATGACGCCCGTCAACTCCGAGACTCCGTCGAACGGCGCCGCGAGGTCGAGCGAGTTCGCCACGTCCATCAACGTCTCACCCACCTGCGGGATCGACAGAGCTGAATCCACCAACGTGTCCAGCAGTTTCGTGTACGGAGTTATGTTGAGAACCGAAGGCGCCTTCGATTCCACAGCGCGCCCGGACGCATCCGCCGGTCGGTACACATTTGCCTGCAGAACCGTGCCGTCACTCATCGTGATGGGTACGTCCCACTCGACGGAGACGCCCGGATACTGCGGCGCAGTCTCCGTGGCCGCGAGCCAGGTCTGTCCGTCCGACCCTCCCGTCGGATCCGCGGAAGCGACGGCGCTCGGCACCGTCAATCCCACGACGCACAGCCCCACCGCAATCGTTGTCGACCTTCGACGTAGAAGTCGTGTCCTCACGAAAACCCCAATTTTCTGTTGTGATGACCCAGCCCTGCCCCCACGACAGTGACCGGCGTCACGAACTTACCGGATAGTAACTTCCGTCCCATATGTCGTCAATAGGTCTCGATGCCGCCCGGACGGCTAGCTTTGAAGATGTGTCACGATCTCCCCTTCCCGTCCGCGACGGCCTGAACCCGAGTCGCATCCGTCAGCCAGACGACGGCATGTGGGCGACGACGCTCGACTACCTGCTCGAACGGTTTCCCCAGGACGCCGTCCGCCTACGGGAGAAAGTCGCAGCCGGGGAGGTCGTCGACGAGAAGGGCGTCGCGATCACCGAGACGAGCGGTTTCGCCCCCCGGCGTTTCGTCTACCTGCACCGCGACGCTCCGGTCGAAGCGCGGGTGCCGTTCGAGATCGACATCCTCTATCGGGACGAAAACATCCTGGTCGTGGACAAGCCGCACTTTCTCGCGAGCACGCCCCGCGGGCGATACATCGCCGAATCGGCCTTGGTGCGGTTGCGTCGAGATCTCGATCTGCCGGAGTTGAGTCCAGCGCATCGCCTCGACCGCGTCACGGCAGGACTGCTGCTGTTCACCGTGCATCAGGCGGCCCGGCGCGGCTATCAGACCATGTTCGCCGAGCGCCGCGTCACCAAGGAATACGAGGCCATCGCGCGTTACGACGCGCAGGTGAGCACTCCCGTGGTCGTGCGCAGTCGCATCGTGAAAGAACGCGGCGTGCTCAAGGCCGCGGAGATCGAGGGTGAACCCAACAGCGAGTCGCGGATCGAACTGATCGAGACGCGAGACGGCTTCGCGCGGTACCGGTTGATTCCCCATACCGGCAAGACCCATCAACTTCGCCTGCACATGACCTCGCTCGGGCTACCGATCCACGGCGACAACTTCTATCCCGACTTCTACGACGTTGCCGCAGAGGATTATTCGAACCCGCTGCGCCTGCTGTCGAAGGTTCTCGAGTTCGAGGATCCCACGACCGGCCGGCTGCAACGGTTCGAAAGTCGGCGGACACTGTCCTGGCCGGACGAATCAGGCCGTGGCGACTCGCCGTAGGGACCCCGGACCCTTCCACTGCGCCTCCGATACCGGGAGGATGGAAGCGCAGACCGCACCGCAAGAGGAGACCAGATGAGCAAGACCGCCGTCGTACCCGAAGCCGTACGGGAGATCGAGCGCAAGTACGAGGCGCCGGCCGAGCAGGAAGTTCCCGCGCTGGGTGGACTTCCCGGTGTCGTCGGCGAACCGGTCCACGACTCGATACAGCTCTCTGCCACCTACTTCGACACCGCCGACTACCGGTTACTCGCCGAGAAGATCACGCTGCGCAAGCGTGAGGGCGGCGACGACGCGGGGTGGCACATGAAACTTCCCGCAGGCGAGGACACTAGAACCGAAATCCAGCTTCCCCCGGACGAGAGCACCGATGTGCCCTCGCCGCTGGCGAGTCTGATCCGGGCGGTCATCCGCGGTCACGATCTGGTGCCGGTCGCCCTGATCATCACCGATCGGGAGCGCACCAGACTCAACGGCGAAAACGGTGTTCTGCTTGCCGAAGTGGTCTCCGACACCGTCATCGCCTGCAAGGCAGACGGTTCCGGTGAGTCGACGTGGCAGGAAGTCGAGGTCGAACAAGGCGCAGGCGGGCAGGCCCTGGCCGATGCAATCGAGTCGGTTCTACTGGACGCGGGGCTCGAGCGTTCTGCGAGTCCGTCCAAACTCAAACGAGCACTGGGCACTTCGGTCACTCCATACGTCGGCCACGAGGTAACCACTGGCAAAGCGTCGAATCCGCGAATTCTGTTGCGTAATTACCTCATCGAACAACTGCGCGCACTGGTCGCCGCGGATCTCGGAACGCGCCGCGCCGACGACGAAGCCGTTCACGACTTCCGGGTCGCAGCACGTCGTATCCGCAGCGCTCTACAGTCGTACGCCGGTCACTCCCCCAAGACCGACGATCTCATCACGGATCTTCGGTGGATCGGTGGAAAGTTCGGTGACGCCCGCGACGTCGAGGTCCAGTGGGAGCGTCTTGTGGAACGACTCGGTGAAATCGACGAGATGCCCGAGCGAGAAGCAGTGCGCGCTCGAATCGACGAGTACTTCTCGGCCCGCGGTGAAACCGCGCAGGAAACCGCCCTCGAAGCGCTCGATTCCGAGCGCTACACCACACTGCTCGATCGACTCGACGAGTACGTCGGCGACCTCGAATTCGACACTGCCGCCCACCGTGTAGGAAAAAAGGCGTCGGCACGAGAGCTGGCGCATACCCTGCGCCATCTAGCTCACAAGGTCGGTAAGCGAGTCGATCACGTCTTCGATGCCGATACCCGCACCGAGCGTGACGAGCGAATGCACCGCGCACGCAAGGGCGCCAAGCGGATGAAGTACGCGATCGAGGTCATGGAACCGGTGTCGAAGAGCCGGGCCAAGCGCGCCTTGAAGCATTTCAGCCACTTCCAGGATGTTCTCGGCGAGCATCAGGATTCCGTTGTAGCCCAACATCACCTGCTCGAAATTGCTGCGGAGCAGGAGCACACCTCGCTCACCAGTTTCGGATTGGGCATGGCCTACCGACGAGAACTGGAAATCGCCGACGGGCAATCAACACTGCTCCGCAAGACGTGGAAGGAAGCCGTCAAATCAGCGTCGTCACTCTGGTGACCAGGCTGCAACCAGTCGACCGATCTCGATCATTTCAGAGGAGTAGACATGAACACACTTGCAGGACACCAGGACGTCGTCGCCGGTATCGACGGATCCGAGGCCTCGACGGCGGCGGCCCGGTGGGCAGCCTCGGTCGCGAACGCGGTGAACTCACGACTGATTCTGGCGCATGCCCTGCCGCAGGAGGGCCCGATCTACAGTCCCGCTGCAGTGATGTTGCAGTCGCAGTTCCTCAGCCAGATCCGCGAAGACGGCGAAGCGATCATCGATGCCGCCGCCGCGGTGATTTCAGCTGAATTCCCGGAACTGACCATCGAATCCGAGATCGCACCGGGCCCGGCGTCGACGCACATCCTCGAATCCTCGGGTACCGCACGCCTGATCGTGATGGGGTCGACCGGATCCGGTGCACTGCGCTCGCGGCTGCTCGGATCGACCGCACTGAAGGTGGCAAATCACGCAACCTGTCCGGTCACCGTCTGGCGTGGTTCGGCGGAGAATCCCGGTCCGGATCAACGTCCCGTCATCGTCGGAGTCGACGGAAGTGCGTTGAGCAAGAAGGCCGTCGAGTACGCGTTTCGTTATGCCGATCAGTTCGACGCGCCGCTTATCGCGGTCCACACCTGGCAGGGCTCGTCCACCTTCCGCGAAGGCGGAGCGGGAATCCTCATCGACTGGGAGGCCGTCGAGCAGGAGGAATCAGCACTGCTGGCAGAGAACCTGGCCGGCATGGCCGATCAGTACCCGGACGTGCCGGTCACCCGCATCAGTGAACCCGGCGCCGCCGCCCCCGTCATGCTCAAGTACGCCGACGATGCGCAGTTGATAGTTGTCGGAAGCCACGGCCGCAGTGCGATGGCCGCCGCCGTGATGGGCTCGACCAGCCAGAATCTGCTGCACCATGCGCCAGGGCCGGTCATGATCTGTCGCGCCTGAATTGCTGTGCGCCTTTATTAACCCCCCGCGGTTAATAAAGGCGCACAGCAGGGGTCAGGCGAGGCCCGTCCCCACCAGCTGACCTACTCCGTACGTCACAGCCATCGCGAGCGCGCCGCCGATCACCACTCTCAGCACCGCTCTGGTCTTGCGGGCTCCGCCGAGCGTCGCGCTGATCGTCCCCGTCAGTGCAAGTGCGATCAGCACTGCAAAGAAGGCGATGGGGACGCGGATACCCGTCGGCGGCAACAGAATTGCGACCAACGGGATCGCCGCACCGATCGTGAACGAGATTGCCGACGAAATCGCCGCATGCCATGGATTGGTGAGATCGTCCGGGTCGATACCCAATTCGACTTCGACGTGTGCCGCAAAAGCATCGTGCTCGGTCAATTCTTCGGCGACGCGGCGGGCCGTCTCCGGACTCAATCCCTTGTTCTCGTAGATCTCGGTCAGTTCCTGGAGTTCCGCCTCCGGTGTCTCGAGGAGTTCCTTCTTCTCCTTCTGCAGGAGTGCGCGTTCGGTGTCTCGCTGAGCGCTGACCGAGACGTACTCACCCAACGCCATGGACACAGCACCGGCAACCAGACCAGCGAAACCGGCCGTGAAGATCGCGGAGCGCTCGGTTGTGGCTGCCGCGACACCGACCACGAGGCCTGCGGTCGAGACGATTCCGTCGTTTGCCCCCAGAACACCTGCACGCAGCCAATTCAGGCGATTGTTCAAACTCGGTGCGTGAGGTTCCGATTCCCCACCGGGCGCCCCGTCGGTCAACTGCACACTGTCTCCGGACATGGCAACAGATTAGGACGATCAGTCCGGTTGCGATAGCAATCTGAGCCTGTCCTTCGCGTACTGATATATTCCCAGACAGAACCCAACCAAGCATTTGCTAGGTTATGAAACGGCACACCTCTGGAGGCATTGTGAGCGCAGCACGCACCGCTTTTGTCAGCGGCGGAACCGGTGGAATCGGGTCGGCGATCGCCCTGACTCTCGCCGAACGCGGGCACGACGTCGCCTTCACCTACCGAAACAACAAGGACGCTGCCGAGCAACTGAGCGAGCAGATTCGAGCGCATGGCGTGCTCGCCCACTCGTACTCTCTCGACTTGACCGACGAGTTGTCGATCAGCGTCGCCGTCCGCGATGCGGTCAGCGATCTGGGCGCATTGACGACCCTCGTCCACGCTGCGGGACCGCACGTCCCGATGACGCACCTCTCACGTGTGACTCCGGCGTTCTTCACCGAACAACTGAACCAGGAAGCCGCGGCGTTCTTCACGCTCGTCCACACCGCCCTGCCTGCGCTGCGTGCATCCTCGGGTTCGGTGGTAGCGGTAACAACCGCGGCAACGGATCGTTTTCCCGTGCGTGACGGACTCTCCGCAGGCACCAAAGGGGCTGTCGAACAACTTGTTCGCGGATTCGCCGCAGAGGAAGGACGCTACGGCGTTCGGTTCAACGCGGTAGGACCAGGCATGTTGACGGACGGAATGGCGGAGCGACTGATCAACTCCGCCGAACTCGACCAGAGCGCACTCGACGTGACAATGAGCCGAATTCCGTTGAAGCGCTTCGGATCAGCTGCCGACATCGCCGAAGCAGTATGTTTCCTCGCAAGCGACGCGGCCGGATTCATCAGCGGTCAAAAGCTCAACGTCGACGGCGGCTACACCGTCTGAGCGCTATCCACCCAACTTGCGAAAGACCAGTCGCACGGCAAGTTCGAGGTGCGCCATCACCTCGTCCGTCGTCATCCGGCCGGCAACCCACGAGACCAGACTCGACATCCAGACGTCGTCGATGACCTTCACCGCATCCATCTGCTGTTGCGAGACTTCCTCGACGCCGATCGCCTTCGCGAACATCTCGGTCACGACCCCACCGAGCGCGTTGAGTTCCGGAGTCGCCGACGCGTCCGCGAACATGTACGCCCGAACCAACGCTTCGTAACGGAGGTGATCGGTCTCGAGGACCTCCGTATTCTTGCGCAGCACAAACAGAATCCGGTCCGACGGAGTCTCCCCCGGGATTACAAAGTCTTGGAATCTGTCACGCAAACCCTCGAACATCCACAACAATGCGACGACAAGCATGTGGTTCTTGGACGGGAAATACCGGTAAACAGTGCCGATCGCGACGCCGGCGCGATCGGCCACCGATCGCATCTGCACCGCGTCGTAGCCGCCTTCGGAGGCGGATTCCATTGCGGCGTCGACAATCCGGCGAAAACGCGCTCGTTGCGACGGCGTCGTACGACGTCCGGTCACCGAGCTACGTTCGACCACCGACTGGTCTGCCTTGTCGCCACCTGCCATGTCCACAACCCTAATTAGACGTCGTTTTGCCGACTCCCAATGTAGCCGCCCAACGCAATCGTCGGGTGCATGACTGCCCGCTTCCGAGCTGGCCGCCAGTAGGGCTGGCCGAGATCAGGAAGCGCGCCGCGGCCGATCGGATCGGCCGCGTCTACGTGGATCTTCCGACCAGTCGCGCGACGGTGCGCGTCGGCCCGGCGCTTGAGTCCGGCGCCTGTCGGGTTGCGGCGCCCGTCGCTCCGGTCGGCGTTGACCAGTAGGGGCCGGCTGGGCGCGGCGAGCAGGCGGCCGACGTCGGTCAGTCTGTGGCTTCTTGGCAATGCCGAACCGAGGCTTGCCGAAGACCAGCGGAATCCAACCGCGACCGCTGCTCTCGGCCGAGGCGACAGCCTCGGGCTCACGGAAGGCTGCGTGCGCGATGAGCCCGAACATCAGCAAGGTGGTGATCATCGACGTTCCGCCCGCCGAGATGAGCGGTAGTTGCAGACCGGTCACCGGGATCAGGCCAACGACGTAGGCGATGTTGATGAACGCCTGCACGACGATCAACGTCGTTGCTGTCGCCGTCATGACCTTGAGGAACGGATCGGTCGACCGCTTCGCGATTCGCAGTCCGACGATCAGAACCGCGGCGAAGAGAGCAACGACGATCAGCGCACCGACCAGACCCAATTCTTCACCGATCACGGCAAAAATGAAGTCGTTGTGCGCCTGAGGGAGGTAACTCCATTTGGCGTCGGACTGCCCCAGACCGCGACCGAAGATGCCGCCGTTCGCCAATGCGTACTTGGCCTGAGTGCTCTGGAAGTTCAAGCCTTGCGGGTCGAGATCAGGATTGAGGAAAGCCTTGATGCGATCCGAGCGGTAACCAGCAGTAAGCCCGAGCACGAGAAATGCGACTGCGGAACCGAGCGTGAGGCTGATGAACGTCTTCATCCGGAACAGCCCGAACCACAGCACCGACATGAAGATGATGCCGATGGTGATCGTGGTTCCGAGGTCCTTCTCCAACACCACCAGAACCAGAACCAGCAGCGTCGTCCCGCCGATCACTGGCAGCGCACGGTTGACATCCATCCGCGCGTTCATGAACGACGCAACCGTCGCCGCGGACCAGATCGCCAGAGCAAGTTTGGCCAGCTCCGAAGGCTGGAAGGAAATACCCGCGATCACAAACCAGCTGCGAGCACCCATCTGTTCCGAGCCGATACCTGGAATCAGCACCAGGACAAGCAGAACAAGACACAGGATCAGCAGCCATGGTGAGGCTCTACGCATCGTTTCGGTCGGCAACCGCACGACCGCCACGAACATCACCAAACCGATCGCTGCGAACATGCACTGCGGCCAGAAGCGGGCGTAGGACGTCCCGGACAGAACATAGGATTCGACGCCCGAAGACGACAGCACCATCAGCAGCCCGAACGCCACGATCAGCACGACCAGACCGACGATCATATGGAAATCGAACAGTGGCCGATTCGTCCACATCGCCGTTCGAGCGCGGAAGGGTGTCGATGTGCGGTCACGTTTGTCCGACGATCCACGGGGTGAGTTAACTGGCTCTCCACTCCCGCGACCGTTGGGCTTGTCTTCACTGCGACCGGTCACCACACAAGTATCGTCCCACGACTCCTAACCCATGGGTAACACAAGTCCCATGAGTCACACGGGCTCGGCCTCCCGAGGTCCATGTAGACCCACGAAATACCAGGTCACGTCCTTCGCCGGCGTCGGTCTGCCACCGCTCCCGCCAACGAGAGCGTCAACATGACCACGCAGACGGCAAGCGCGATCCCGAACGCACGTCCGTATCCGTCGGGCGACGATCCGAGCACACCGAGATACAACCCCGATACCGCGGCCAGCGAGATGGTCGCTGACAGGCGCTGAGACAGTTGAAGGAAACCCGCCGCAACACCGTTCGCGCCCGGCGGTGCATATTCGAGAGTCAGCACCCGATTGGGCGCGTCGACCAAACCGCTGGCAACTCCCGACAACACCGCCAGGACCACCAGCACCGGGATCAGATGTTCCCGCGGAATCAGATTGACCGCTGCGATGTAGCCGAGGATGACAAGGATCTCGCCGACTATGGCAAAAACCACCGCACTTCGGCCGAACCTGGCAACCAGCCGCCATCCGATAGCCGACGTCAATGCCATCGCGAGTGAGCTACCGGTCATGATCAACGCCGCACTCAGCGGGGCGAAGCCCAAACCCTCGATCAGATAGAGGCTGAGCACCGCGTTGACGGCGAGGATGGATCCGAACCAGAAGAGTGCAACCGTCGTACCCAACCGGAAGCCCCTCGAGGCGATCAACGACGGAAGCAGTACCGGCGTCCCGCCGCGCTCGGCGTACCGACGTTCCCAGAACCAGAAGGCAACGGCAGCGCCGAACGCACCGATCAGGAAAGCCGCAGCCACAGTGACACTGGTTCGGGTCACGATGGGCCACAACAGGAGCCCGGTCGTAGTCGCCAGCAGACACAGCCCAACCGGATCGATCGATGCGCCCGATCGGGTAGTTCGATCACGGCGCAGAAAGCGAAACGCCAAAATCAGAGTGATCACGGCAAACGGCACGTTGAGAACGAGAAGCAACCGCCATCCGAAGTCGGCGTCAGAATACTTCAGCAGAACGCCACCGAGGATCGGTCCGGAAACGCCGGCCAGACCACCCGCGGTGCTGTACGCGCCTAACGCCTTCGCCCGAGCCGTTCCGGACACCCGGTCGGTGATGATGCCGAGCACCTGCGAACTGATGGTGCCTGCGCCGATCCCCTGCCCAAGACGAGCCAACACGATCATCGACGGATCCGACGCACATGCTCCGAGGATTCCCATCACAGCGAAAATGCTCAGCCCCGCCAAGAACAAGCGTCGACGCCCGACGACGTCACCGAGTCGGCCCGCCGGCACAAGGGCCAAGCCGAAAGTCAGCGAATAGCTCGCAAGGATCCACTGCACCTCGGAGGTCGACGCGCCCAGCGACGCCCGGATCGACGGAACCCCGATTCCGAGCACCGCCGAATCGAGAAGGGTGGTGAAGCCCGCGGCTACGCAGACGATGATCTCCCAGCGGACGGCCGAATCGAGCTTGGTGGATTCGGCCGCCGCCGTGACCGTGTGGGACAGGACCCGTTACCCCGCAGCTTCAGACGCGGCCCGACGCGTGAGCGGCGGTCGCAACCCCAAGTGCTCTCGCAGCGTCGACGTGGAGTACTCGGTGCGGTACGCCCCACGCTCCTGCAGTTCCGGGATCAACCAGTCCACGATCTCGTCGAGGCCGGTCGGCACCAGGTACGGCGAGATGTTGAAGCCGTCCGAAGCTCCGTTGCGCACCCAATGGACCAACTGATCTGCGACCTGCCCTGGAGTGCCCGCAAAACCCGAACGCTGCGAGGTCTCGATGGCGACCTGACGCAGGGACAGATTCTTTGCCTCGGCGAGAGCCCGCCATTCACGTGCGATCGCAATGGGGTCGTTGCCGTCTCGTGCGGAACCGCGCGTCTCGGACACGGGGCGGGCAACCGGATCTTCCTCCGGTAGTGGACCGTCCGGGTCTCGGTCGGAAAGGTCCTTCCCCCACACCAATCCGACGAGGGACAGTGCGGTTTGGCCGGTGAACTGACCTTCGAGGACCCACCGCGCCTTTTCCTCGACCTCGGACTCGTTCTCCGCCAACACGATCTGTGTGCTGGGCAGGATCTTGACGTCGTCCTCCGGTCGCCCGACGCTACGCAACCGAGCCCGAATGTCGTCGGCGAAGTCGAGCGCGCCGTCGAAATGCGTCCCGTGTCGCGAGAAGATGACGTCGGCGTGCGTCGCCGCGAAATCGCGTCCAGTCGGCGAATCGCCCGCTTGAAAGATGACCGGATGTCCCTGTCTGCTGCGGGGAAGCGTCGGCGTCACGGTGATGTCGAACTGCGAAGTCTGGCGGCGTACGTCGCTCACGGCTCCCGGAGTCGACCAGTTCTCGGACGTGCGAGAGTCCGAGATCGCGTCGTCGGCCCACGAATCCCACAGTGCCCGCGCGGTTTCGATGAACTGCCCGGCACGCTCGTAGCGCAGGGCGTGGTCGAGGAAACCACCGCGACGGAAATTCTCTCCCGTCCAAGCGTTGTCGGTGGTCACCGCGTTCCAGCCGGCCCGTCCGTCGGAAAGTAGATCGAGGCCGGAGAGTCGACGGGCGAGGTCGGCCGGTTCGTTGTACGTGGTGTTCTGTGTCGCGACCAGCCCGATCTTGTCGGTGATACCGGCGAGGGCGGCCAACTGCGCAATGGCGTCGGGGCGGCCGGCGATATCCAGATCGAGAATCTTGCCGTTCTGCTCGCGAAGGCGAAGGCCCTCACCGAGGAAGAAGGCGTCGAACAGGCCTCGCTCGGCGGTGAGTACCAACCGCCGAAACGTCTCGAAGTCGATCTGGGATCCGCTCGAGGAATCGGACCAGATGGTGGTGTGGTTGACCCCTTGGAAGAAGACGCCGAAGTGAACGTGAGCGTCGGGTCGAGGTACGGCGGAGCGTGATGCAGTCATAGCCGAAATGTCCTTAGCGCGAAGTCAAGTCAGGAGGAGTGGACGAATCGATTTGCGGGCCGCTGCAGGCCGAGGTTGCCCCTCAGAGTCGATCCCGGAACCGGGCGTCGCGTCAACCCGGACTTCGACAGCGCCGGAAGCACGAATTTGGCCAGCACCGGAAGGTCCTCGTCGATCACGAGAGGGTGAAAATGAACACCGTCGAGGTGCCGGCCCAGCTCTTCGACAACTGCGGCCGCTTCCCCCGGATCTGCAGCCAGGTGCAGTCGGCCAGTGACGACGGCATTCCCGTACGAGTTCAGCTCGATCAACCGCTGCGCCGCAGACAGATTCGGCGTATCGAATGCCACATCGACCTCGGCGACCACCAATGACGCGCCCTCATCGCGCGCCTTGGCAGCCGACTGTGCAATGACCTCCACCGAATCACCGGAAACGAGAACAACATCGGCCTGGTGTGGTTCGATGGCGCCGTAGCGGCCGAACACCACCAACTGGCCTTGCGGCGGCCGCGGAACGATTGACGGCCCCTTCACCGAGAAGGTGTCGCCCTCGAAATTGACGTAATGCAGACGATCACGCTCGAGGAAACGCCCACTGAGATAGTCACGGACGACGGCGTCGTCCTCCCACGAATCCCAGAGATCTGTCACGACGGTAACCGAATCCCGCTGCTCCTGCTGACGCGCCGACTCCGTCGTTACCGGAGCCCTCCCCCACGCCCTCGCCGCGGCATCGTCTTCGACCGGAACAGCAAGCCAGCCGCCACGCCCACGCGAGGAGTAGTCCAATGTCGCCAATTGCGAAGAGGTGTGGAACGGTTCGGCGTACGTGGTCCCGACGACGGGGACCAGTCCGATCGTGCTGGTCGTCGCCGCCACGTATGACGCCCTGGAGACGGCATCGATGCGGCCGACAACGTCACCACTCGGAGGGAGGATGGAATCGTCGAACGTCGCGAAGGTGAAGCCCGCATTCTCGGCAGCCGCGACGCGATCGCGCACAGCCTTACCCGTGAGCAACTGATCCGGGCGATGTGAGCTTCGGCGCCAGGCAGCGGGGTGAGTGCCCTCGCCGTCCAGTTCGATACCCACGGCAAATACAGTCATGTGTCCTCCATCGGTCCTGGCGGTAGCACCCACACTGCGGTTAGGTAGCGGGTTGCTGCGGCATCATCGAGCCAGGTCTCTCAGCCACTCTGGATGGTGGATGCAATCTATGCGGGCGACGCTGAACAAGTCAAATCGCACTTTACGAATCATATTGACCTACAACATATTTCAATACAATCATCCTGATCGAAAGGGTTGCGCAACGCTAGCCGACGTAGACACCAAAGAGCCCCGCCCGACTCGCGTCGGACGGGGCTCTCGGTGTGCGCTGGAACGCTACTTCGCGCCCATCCATGCCTGATCGAACAGCATGATGCCGGTTGCAGTCGGAACCACACCGTGCACGTTCTTCTGCCAAGCCCAGAACGACGTGAGCCCGCCGATCGGCGCCGACGGAACCGTCTCGTTCCACAGCGTCTGAATCTTGCCGATGATCGCCAGGGTCGACGAATTATCCTTGGCTTGTTGTAGATCTGCGATCAGCTGATCCATCGCCGGGTTCGCATATCCAGCAGTATTCGCCATCGAGGTGCTGTTGGTCGTGGAGAACAATCCGAGATCGAGAATCGACTCGTACATTCCGATGCCCGCGTGCGCCAGGTCGAAATCGTGCTTGACGTAGACGTTCTGCACGATGTCGCCGGCGTTGTTGGCCAAGATCAAGTTCACCTCGAACCCGACGGCCTGCAACAGTGACTGCACGGCGAGGCCGATCGCGTGGTCCTTGGGCTCACTGAGCACGACGTAGTCGAGAGTGCCGTCGTATCCGTCTGCCTTCGCCTGATTCAGAAGTTCCTTGGCCTTTTCGGGGTCGTAGGCAATACCCGGTGTGTCTACGTGCCATTGCGACGTCGGACCGAACAACTCCGAGCCAGGCAGTCCCTCACCGTTTTCCACGCGCTGATCGATCAATGTCGTGTCCAGCGCGTAGCCGATAGCCTGGCGAACGCGAACATCCGAGCCCGGTCGGCCTTCACGATTGTTGACAATCTCGGCACTACCGGCGTTGAGCACGTCGATGTAACCGGGGTAACCAGCGGACTTGGCGGAATTGATCGCCGAAGTAAGGCCGCGAATGTAGGCAACATCGAGCTGACCACTGTTCAATGATTCGAGATTGGCCTGCGGACCGTTAAGTGCAACCATCCGCAGTTTGTCCAGCTTGGGAGCGCCGCCGTAGTAGGACGGGTTGGCCTTGAAGATTCGCTCGACGCTCGGCGTGAAGAGATCTTCGGTAAAGGGTCCGGCACCCACCGCGGTGAACTTGTCGCCTTGCTGCGAACTCGGGGCGACGATCATCCCGTGCCCGAGAGCGAGCATCGACGGAAAGCGCATCCACGGCGTCTTCAGCTTGAAGTCGACTGTCGTGGGGCCGCTTGCCTGCGCCGATTCCACCGAAGCCAGCCACAACTCGGCGCCATTGCCCTTGCCCGCGTTGTACCGATCGATGCTTGCAATCACGGCGTTGGCGTCGAGCGCGGAACCGTCGCTGAACTTCACACCGTCGCGAAGTTTCAACGTCCACGTGCTTCCGTCGTCGCTGGTATCGAGCGATTCAGCCAACTTGGGCTCGAACTCGCCGCTCGCAGTGTCGTAACTCATCAGGACGTCGTACACCGCAGCGAAGGCCTCACCGCCGGAACCGCCGCGCGCTGCCGTCTTGGTCGGGTCAAGTGAGGGAACGAGAACCTGCACGCCGTACGTCATGGTCCCGCCGGCGACCGCGTCGCCTGGGTCCGGTTGCTCGTTGACCATGCCGGTCACGACGTCCCCCGACGTGTTCGTCGTATCGGTCCCGCTGTCGTCACCGTTGCTCGCGCAGCCCACCAACAGAACCCCGGTACCGAGCAACGCGACGGCGACCCGGCTGACTTTCCCGATGCGCCAAGATCTCGAGTGCGACACGGAGATTCCACCTCACTTCCAGTAGACGCAGCCACGGATCGGCCGCAATCGGCTAATAGTGATGTCCTCTGTGGAGTGACGCCCAGCACGTTCCCGGTGACCGGAAACATTCACGGAGACAAAGGATGCGCACAACTGAGATGATCGGGCCGAGTGGTTGACGGCGACTGACATCCGAACACGAAAAAGCTCCAACCTTATGTTCGAAGAACATGAGATTGGAGCTTGTCGATAAGAATTATGGTGGCCAGGGCCGGGATCGAACCGGCGACCTTCCGCTTTTCAGGCGGACGCTCGTACCAACTGAGCTACCTGGCCGGACGGCACCCGAACCGAATGCCTATCGCATTGCTTTGTTCTCAACCAATTGATTGAGAACAAAGCTTTGCGACCCTGACGGGACTCGAACCCGCGACCTCCGCCGTGACAGGGCGGCGCGCTAACCAACTGCGCCACAGGGCCTTGCTTTTTCCTTGCTGTGAAACCGTACTACATCTTCGAGCCGCTCCCAAACCACTGTCCTGGCCTGGCATTTGTGCATCTCAAAGCGTGTCGTGCGGGTCAAACCATACTGCATCGTTTCGCTTTCGCAAAACGTACCCCCTACGGGATTCGAACCCGCGCTACCGCCTTGAAAGGGCGGCGTCCTAGGCCGCTAGACGAAGGGGGCCCGCCGGATCTCTCCGAACTAGTACCCCAACGGCGTTCCGTTGGGAGCTTGGATAGCTTATGGCACAGCGTTCGGAAATCACAAATCGCCTGGTCATGGGCGAAAAATGGACTATTCCGCGTCGGGGAACTCCACTTGTGGCCAGCCGTCGCGATGAAACTTCTCCAACCACTCCGGTGTGGCCATGGCTTCGAGCACCACTTCGAGGGACTCCTCGAACCACACACCCAGATCACCACTCGAGGCAATCAGGTCCGCCATGTACCGCTGGCCGGCAAGGCTCGCTGCCAGTACGCGCGTGAATTTCTCCGGGTCCACGTCTTCGCGGAGCAAACCGTCGTCCTTGGCGCGCAATGCCAACTCGTAGGCGGTCTTTCCCCAGACCTGCCCGCCACCCGATTGCACATCCTTGTAGAACTCCGGCTCGATGATCAGCCGGAATTCCGCCTGCACGATTACCTCGGTACGGAAGACCTCGGCAATGTCGAGCACAAGCCCGTGCAAAGCGACGAATGGATCGAGGTCTGTTCTCTTGGCCCAACGATCAGTGATTCCAGTGAAGGTTTCGATAGCCGAGGTCAGAACCGCTCGCGCCAACTCTTCCTTGGACTGGAAA
This sequence comes from Rhodococcus sp. APC 3903, assembly GCF_030407755.1. Taxonomy (NCBI): domain Bacteria; kingdom Bacillati; phylum Actinomycetota; class Actinomycetes; order Mycobacteriales; family Nocardiaceae; genus Rhodococcus; species Rhodococcus sp. APC 3903. The sequence goes on along the minus strand of NZ_JASDCV010000001.1, from coordinate 92,087 downwards.
TGGAAATACATGGCGCCTTTGGTGGCGCGGGAGCCCTCGAGGATCGTGTTCACCGACGCAGCTGCATAGCCGCGCTTGGCGAATTCGACTGCAGCCGCTTCGACCAGGGCGGCGCGGGTACGCCGCGCACGCTCTTGTTGACGTGCCATTTACGGTGTTGTGCCTCTCGCAGAGTTGGTACGCAGAATCGCCGTGATCGGCGCCTGTCATCCCCCGAAACCTCACAATATCCCCTCCAACACACCCTACGTAAGGACTAGAGCGATACCCGCCAAAAGTACTAGAGGCAATCGGCTGTTCGGGGGACAACAACCGACTTTATGCCCAAAAGACACCAAGTGGTATGGTTTTGGCCGCTCGGGTGCGCTGCAGGGGGTGCGCATCCGAGCTTTTTCGTGTCCGAGATTCCGATAATCCGACCTCGCAGACGGACCTGCTTCGCCGACGGATGAACGGCAATCCCAAGGTTTTAAACAACTAATGCGATTGTTTATTCCCCAGTTTTTGTCGAAACCATGCTGGCAGCATCGAAATAACACAGTTAGACTGTCTAAATGAACGATGGCGAGGGTCGCAGCAAGACTCGGGACGAGATCGACGTACTTTGGGACGATCTGGGTGCCTTCGTCCGGCGTCTCCGCACCAAACGCCACGACCACAAACTCACGCCGAGCCAGATCCAAGCTCTCGGCCACCTCGACCGACAAGGTCCGTTGACCGCAAAAGAGTTGGCGAAATTCGAGCGCGTCACACCGCAATCCATCGCAAAGACCGTGGCCGCGCTCGAGGAACAGGGCATGGTGACGCGAAGGGCGGATCCATCGGACGGCCGCGCGGCCCTGGTCACGATGACCGAACTAGGCACATCGACCCTTCACGAAGACCGAACGAAACGCACGCAGTGGCTGGCCGAGGTCATCGACGCCGAGTGCACCGAAGCCGAGCGTGACTTGCTGCTGATCGCCGGCCGCATCCTGCGCAGACTAGGCCAGGGCGCGTCCCCAGCATCGACATCGATATCAGAGGAGTCACTGATGAACCCGTGACCGCCGTCGCCGAAACGTCGACACCCCAAGCCTCCGTTCCTCTGAAACTGAGTCTTGCTCTCGGTTCGGGAACCGTTCTTCAGGCACTGAACTCGTCGATGATTGCGGTGGCAATCGTCCCGATCGCCACATACTTCGGTTCCAGTTCGGGCACAGCGTGGGTCATCTCGGCTCTCTACATCGCGACTGCAGTCACGGCACCGGCGGCGGGGCGACTCGGATCGATCCTCGGCGCCAAACGCGTCTATCTGGCGGGATTGGGTCTGATCGCTGCCGGATCGATCCTCGGCTCGCTCGCCCCGTCGCTGGGTTGGCTTATCGCGGCGCGAATCCTGCTCGGAATCGGCACGGCGACACAGTATCCGAACGCGATGACCGTCATCCGCGAATACGCTGACCGCCACCGGGCTCAAACCCGTTCAGCTATAGCAACACTCACCATTTGCGCTCAATCGGTCGTCGCGCTGGGGCCTACTCTCGGCGGGTTGCTGGTCGGCACACTCGGTTGGCAGTCGATCATGTGGGTGAACCTCCCGCTTGTCGTCGTCACTGCCGTATGGGTCTTCTTCGCCGCTCCGAGCGACTCCGCACTGCCCGACCGGGCCGGCGCCGCTGCGGTGTTCAAGTCTCTCGACCCACTCGGTATCACGCTGTTCCTGGCCCTGACGACGTCGACGATGCTTTTTCTCCTGTCTCTCGCCGAGCACGCGAAGTGGTATCTCGTCCCGTCGACGGCCCTCTTCGCGTTCCTGTTCGTCTGGTGGGAACGTCGAACCGCTTCGGCGTTCATCGACGTCCGTGCCGTCGCCCGAAACCGCGCACTGAGCATGACTCTCGGCCGGACCCTGCTGACTTACACAGCGTTCTACTGCATCTTCTTCGGACTCCCCCAGTGGCTACAGGTAGCCCGCGGAATGTCACCGATCAGCGCCGGGCTCTTCATGCTGCCCGTCGCTGCGGTCGGGATCTTCGCGACCATGTCCGCGTCCAGGGTGTACGGGAAATTCGGCGCACGAATCACCCTCCTGATCGGCACCGCCGCGTTGGCTGTCGGCGGGATTCTGATCGCCTTTGTCGAATCCAGTTCGACTCCCCTTGTGGCACTCCTGCTGATAGCGGCGATCCTGGGCATCCCCAACGGCTTCAACAACATGGGAAACCAGAACCTGATCAACTCGGTGACCACCTCCGCCGACGTCGGGACCGCGATCGGCCTGTACCGAACAATCCAGTACATCGGCGCCAACCTTGCGGCCGTCGTCATCGAGCTGACCATGCGCGGAACCATCGACGACGCGGGTCTGCATCGCACGGGCGGGACCATCGCCGTCATCGGAATCGCCCTTCTGGTGGGGGTGGTGTTTTCACGGACTCTGCGGTCCCGTTAGACTCTGCGCCGCGCCCCTATAGCTCAGTTGGTAGAGCTACGGACTTTTAATCCGCAGGTCGTAGGTTCGAGTCCTACTGGGGGCACAAACACAGACCCGGCGCCTCATTCGGAGGCGCCGGGTCTTGTGCGTTCGTGCCACATCAATCCGTGCCACGTGAATGCATCAGCAGGTCATCGAAGCAGGAACTCGAGGGTCACGCGCTCGAATGCCTCCTTGGCTTCGATCATCACCCAGTGCCCGCAGTTCGGGAATACATGCAGTTCGGCGTTCGGAATCAGTCGCATCGGAATCATCGGCATGTCCGGTGGACACTGCCTGTCGTCGAGCCCCCATGTCAGCAAGGTCGGGCATTGCACCTTGTGCATCATCGACCAGTACGGCGGCACATCCGAGTTGGACATCATCTGCTGCTGAGCGGCAAAGGCTTTGGATCCGTACATCGCGGTCAATGCCTGGTGCGAGGCCGGATCGTTGGCCGTTTCCCATCGTTCCTCGATCCGCGCCTCGGTGACGACAGTCTTGTCGTACACCATGCATTCGAGCCATCGAACCAACTTCTCACGGCTGGGAGCGTCGGCGAAGTCCTGCAGGAGACGGGTACCTTCACTTGGATTCTGACTGAAGATGTTCGGGCCGACGCCACCGATGGTGACCAGCCTGCAGACACGCTCCGGGAACCTCATCGCGACGTTGACGCCGACTACCCCACCCATCGAATTGCCGATCATCGCAGCCGATTCGATTCCCAGCGCGTCCATGAATCGGATCACCGACGACGCTGCCGTGATCACCGGATGGCCGTCGACGGGATCGCTCACGCCGAAACCCGGGAACTCGAGGATGTAGCAGTGGAAATGCTTCGCGAATACCTCGAGGTTCCCCCGATAGTTCCGCCAACCACTCACACCGATCCCTGAGCCGTGCAACAGGATCAACGGCGGACCATCGCCCGCCTCGTGAAAGCGCAAAGTCCCCTTGTCGGTAGCGACTTCGCGTTTGGTCCCCTCATAGGTCACGTCCATCACGCAAGATTAGAACGTGTTACAGATTCAGGACGGCTGATTGCGGAACTTCACAACCACCGTCAGAAGCATCCCCCGCTACCTCGACGCCCACTGCGATTCGTGGACTTCTGCTCGCTCGGTTTCGACTTCCCCGGCCCAGCCTTCACACACCGGTTGGGGCGCCGCACTTGCTCGAAGTGTCCGGCGCTCACAACATGACCGGCCACACTCACCCGGACAGACGTGTCTGCGCGGGCGGTTCCGACTTCCCCCGAACCCAACGCCAACGCGAATGCAGCCACCAGCACCAGGGCTACCTTCTTCGAGATCTTCATTGGCACGGCCACTGAGACACGGTTCCACTCCAGATACTGAACAGGTGCGCGCGTCTAAGGAACACGCTGAGTGTCGACGATATTCAGTACGGGTGGCCGGCCGCGATCCTTTAGCTCACCAGTATCTGAACAGTCGACAACAAAAGTTTGGGCGGCACGTCAACATCCCGAGGGCGTCAACGAGCCAACGACCAAGCTACGCACCAATACTGAGAATCACGTAAACATCGTGCAGACGCCGGGGCCGGCGCCTTTCGAAACTCCCCCAAGCGATGTCCAGGTTCACGTCCTGCCTGAATCGTTCTGTTTGGTACTTTTACCCCCTGAGGCGCACTCCTCAGATTCGCTGTCGACCCAGCACAAACGGCGTGCAGTACAAATCGGATACTGCGGCCCGCGAACGCCTTACCAAGCACTCACGAAAGCCCGGGCAAACATGACCGAAACGGAAACCACAGTGCGGGACGACCCGCCGCGGACGCCATTCGAACCCGAGGATCGCTGGGTTCCCGTCGACCGTAGATGGTTCGGCCTGGACCGAGCGACCATCATCCCGGCAGCGATAGTGCTGGCCGTTGCGATAGTCATGAGCATCCTCATCCCGGCCGTCAACAACTCTGTCGCCTACGACGACGAAGTCGTGGCCGGGGATGTCATGGAACTCAAAGACGGCATCACCTTCGTTCCCGCCGTCGGCTGGGGAATCACAGACGGGGTCCGCGAAACTGATGCTCCCGTCTCCGGTTCGTTCCCGCAGCGCGCAACTCTGGTGAACAGCGGTGCACTGTTCACCGTCTACACGGCACCCTTCGCCGGTGACGCGAACGCTCTACTCGAACAGATCAAGAAGACCTCGGACGCCCTGGCAACAGCAGAGTCTTTGCGCGTCAGCGGCGACTCTTCCTCGATCACCACGGCGAGCGGCATTCGTGGTGTCATCACCAGCTACTCGAACTCGACTGCCGACGGCGTGATCGCAGCATTTGTCGTCGACGGAAAAGGCATCGAAGTTGTCTCCACCGGGCCGAGCGATGTGGCTCCGACCATCACGGACGACATTGCTCACATGATCGTGAGCATCAGCCACCGAGCCGGAGAGGGTTCCTGATGAGCACTCCCACAACACAACCCGCAAACGATCTCCTCACCCGCGCCGGTGCGATCGAGAACTCCGGTTGGGGTAGGTCGTTCACGTTCTACCAGCCGCGCAACGCCGCTTTCTGGGTTTACCTCGCTTTGGTGGTGAGCGGCGCCTTCAAATTCTTCTCGCTGCTGTCGTCGTCCGCCGGCGCTTACGGAGAAGCCATCGCGCTTTCGCTGGTGCTGTTCGGTGTGTACGGCGCCATCTTCTGGTGGTTCACGCAGCACATCGACAGGTACGCGCGCCAACCGGTCAAACTGATCGTCGTTGCGTTCCTGTGGGGCAGCTTCGCCGCTACATGGGTGATGGCCGCAAACGCCAACGACGCCATCTTGTCCTTGTACGCCAAGACATTCGGACAGGCGTGGGCATCGGACTGGGGCCCCGGCCTGACAGCTCCGTTCACCGAAGAAATCGCCAAGGGCATCGGGTTGCTCCTGCTCATCGCACTGGCATCTCGATTGGTGCGCACCGCATTCGACGGATTCATCCTCGGCGCCTTCATCGGACTCGGCTTCCAGATCTTCGAAGACGTTCTGTACGCCTTGAACTCGGCCGCGTCGCAGTTCGGAGCCGATCCGGTCGGCGCTGCGATGCCGACGATCATCCTCCGCATGGTATTCGGAGTGGCCGCACACACTCTGTACAGTGCGATCTTCGGTGCCGGACTCGTCTATCTACTGGGACGGCCGGCGGAACCGCGTCGTGTGGGGCGCGGACTCGCGCTGATGGCGACCGCGATGCTGCTCCACGGCCTGTGGGATTCCGCCGGTGCCTTGACACAAGGCAAGAATGCACTCCTCTTTTCGCTCTTCTTTGTCATGGTCGCCGCTGCATTGACCCTCGTGGTCCGCGTGTTTCGAATGACGGTTCCACGTGAACGCCAGTTCCTGAGCGACATCCTGGCACCGGAAGTCGACCGTGGTGTCATCACGGACGAAGAATTCGTCGCTCTGTGCGGCGACCACAAGGCACGCAGGGCTTTCCGCAAATCTGCAGGCGGACACGCGGCCCGTAAACGCGCCGAATACGTCCTCGAAGCCGCGGCAGACCTCGCCGACGCTCTGGCAGACTCCCACGGAACCAACACCGGCCGAGTCGAATTCGCTCGATCCGAGGTAAGTCGTATCAGGAGTGGTCAGCCGTCGGTCAAGCTCTGACCCGCTCCGAACTGGAATTCAACGCCGCGTCCCCTCGTGCGAGAGCACAAGGGAACGCGGCGTTGGCCATTGATCACGTTGCACATCCGGTTCGTCACGTCGCGATCAACCGCTGAACCGCCCCGACCGCAGCCTCGCGACGCTGAGCGACGGGACGGGACGACTTGAGCGCGAACATCCGGGCGATGTCGGTGATCAACAGAATCAACTCCGCGGGATTCCACTCGGGGTCGATGTGTCCCTCGAGTTGACCTTTGCGAATCTCGGCTACCTTCGGCCGGAACGTCTTGCTTCGTATGTCGTCCTCGCTCATGACGTCCGGTGCTTCGAGATCCGCCCATTGCTGCAATCGAGCGTTCTCGGGATGCGCGACGTAGTTGTCGAAAAGTCGACCTGCATACCCCGGCAGATCATCACCTCGTAGCGCTGTCTCCGCTGTGGTTTCGGACGTCCATTGCTCAGTGACGGCAGAAAACAACTCTTCCTTGCTCGCGAAGTACGCGTAGAGACGGTCCTTGCTGGCACGCGCTTGCGCGGCGATCCGATTGATCCGCGCGCCGGCCAGGCCGTACGTCGCAAATTCGTCCTTTGCGGCCGCCAGAATGCGGTCTCTCGTGGCTTCCCCTGCTGAGCGCATGTTCACAGCCTAGAACGAATCGACCGTTGCCGAACCATCCGGTTCGGCGTAGCGTGCAGAGTTGACGAACAATTTGGTTCGCGAACTTCGGCCAACTCACCCGCCGACGCAAGGAGAGACATGAATCTCGATGACGCTCGAACCGCATTCACCCGGCTCCGTGGATCGGAAAGTGGTGTTTCACCAGCAGAACTCGACGAAGTGTGGGCCGCGCTGGAAACCGTTGCCGCCGAAGAAATCCTCGGGGAATGGAAGGGCGACGACTTCGCCACCGGTCATCGTCTGCACGAAAAACTGTTCGCGAGCCGCTGGTACGGCAAGACTTTCAATTCCGTCGAGGATGCAAAGCCGTTGATCTGCCGAGACGAAGACGGCAACCTCTACTCCGACGTCAAGAGCGGCAATGGCGAGGCAAGCCTGTGGAACATCGAGTTTCGTGGCGAAGTCACGGCGACGATGGTCTACGACGGCGCGCCGATCTTCGACCACTTCAAGAAAGTCGACGATTCGACGCTCATGGGCATCATGAACGGCAAATCGGCGTTGGTTCTCGACGGCGGACAGCACTACTACTTCCTGCTCGAGCGAGCGTGATTCGCGCCGAACAGAATTCGACGTCCGCCATGCAGATGACAGCGGCGCTCTCACACGGCCCGCACTCCCCCTTCACACTCGACACCGTCGAGATCGACGAACCCCGCGCAGACGAGATCCTGGTTCGCATCGTCGCGACAGGCCTGTGCCACACGGATCTGTTCACGAAGACGGTGCTACCGGAAAAGCTCGGGCCCTGCGTGTTCGGACACGAAGGCGCCGGCGTCGTGCAAGCCGTTGGCTCGTCGATCGACAACATCGCGGCTGGTGATCACGTATTGCTGAGCTACCGCAGTTGCGGTGTATGCAGGCAATGTCTCAGCGGCCATCGGGCGTACTGCGAAAGCTCACACGGGCTCAACAGCTCTGGCGCACGCACCGACGGCTCGACGCCGGTCCGGCGAAACGGAACTCCGATACGGTCCGCATTCTTCGGCCAGTCCAGCTTCGCGGAATACGTCATCGCCTCTGCCGACAACACCGTCGTCGTCGATCCTGCGGTGGACCTGACCGTCGCGGCTCCGCTCGGCTGCGGGTTTCAAACCGGCGCGGGTGCCGTGCTGAATCTACTTCGCCCCGAGCCCGACTCGACGTTTGTCGTTTTCGGGGCAGGCAGCGTCGGACTCGCAGCGCTGCTGGCGGCGAGGGCTGCCGGCGTTTCCACCCTGGTCGCCGTGGACCCCGTTGCGCAGCGGCGCGAACTCGCCGAGGAATTCGGCGCCGTCACTGTCGATCCCTCGAATGAAGATGCGCTCGACGCGGTCCGCGCCGCCACCGACGGAGGTTCGACGCATTCCCTCGACACCACCGGAATCGGCTCCGTGATCAATCAAGCCGTCACATCACTTCGAGCACGGGGAACACTGGCGGTAGTCGGACTCGGAGCATCCACGGTCGAGGTGAACATGGCCGACATCATGCTGAGCGGAAAGACAATTCGAGGATGCATCGAAGGAGAGTCGGAAGTCTCGACGTTCATCCCCGAACTCGTCGAACTCTTCACTGGTGGCCGGTTTCCGATCGACCGCTTGGTGACGCGCTACGCATTCGCCGACATCAACAAAGCCGTCGAAGATCAAGCGTCGGGGCGCGTCATCAAACCCGTTCTCGTGTGGTGAGGGGCGAAATGTCTCATTCGTCGACCCGACGGAATTCGCCCTAGACTGCGCTCCTGCACTAGACGTCGGAGCAAGGTGGGGACGATGACAGAACACACCAGTACAGGCGCGGGCCACGGCCGGGCCGTTATGCCGATCATCCGGATGCGCGCACGCAGCCGCGACGAGAACCATCGCGCATCGACGCCACTCGAACTGTTCTTCGACCTGTGTTTCGTGGTTGCGGCCGCACAGGCCGGAGTTCAACTGGTGCATGCTGTTGCCGAGGGCCACTACGTCGACGGCATCGCCGGTTATATGTTCGTCTTCTTCGCGCTGTGGTGGGCGTGGGTGAACTTCACCTGGTTCGCGTCTGCCTACGACACGGACGACGTCCCCTACCGGATCGCGACCTTCGTACAGATTTGTGGCGTGCTCGTCTTCGCCGCCGGAATCCCCGACGCATTCGACGGAACCGACCGTACGACGGCCATCGTCGGCTACCTCATCATGCGAATTGCGCTCACCTGCCAATGGCTTCGAGCCGCCAGCGGTGAATCCGGTGCAGCGCGAACCACTGCTTTGCAATATGCCGCCGGGCTCGTGATCGTCCAGGCCGGCTGGATCGTGCTGCTCCTGATGCCGGCGTCGGCGTGGATTCCGGGCTTCTTCGTTCTCATGATCGCCGAACTCGCGGTGCCGGCAATCGCCGAGCGCAACCACCAGACGCCGTGGCACCCGCAACACATCGCCGAACGCTACGGCCTCTTCACCATCATCATGCTCGGCGAAACCATTGCTGCCGCCACCATCGCGGTCCAATCCGGCATTCGTGATTTCGACGCCGCCGACCTATTGATTCCGATTGCTGTCGGCGGAGTTCTGATCGTGTTCTCCGCGTTGTGGATCTACTTCGCCGTCCCGATCCACGAGTACCTCGCAGACCAGGGCAATCGCGCCGTCTTGTTGTGGGGATACGGGCACTACTTCGTATTCGGATCCGCTGCGGCCATCGGCGCCGGCATCGAAGTAGCCGTCGAGGAAGCAGTTGGCGAGGCGCACATTTCGACGTTCGCAGCATCTGCCGCGGTCACGATCCCCGCCGCGATGTTCCTGATCTTCGTGTGGCTCATGCACTCACGACACTTCAAGCGTGACAGGATCGAGCAGGCTGTTCTACCGGTGAGCGCAATCCTGGTTCTCGCCTGCACATTTGCCGAACACTGGGCGGTCCCGCTCGCCGGACTGGTGGCGGCGGGAACCGTCGGAGTCGGTGTCGGCCTGAGTACTCGGTCGAAGAGCTGACTCAGATTTCCGGGGCTGGAGCCTCGCCCTTACTCTGCGGCTCGTGTTGCTTGAGCTCACCGCGCATCTTGTCGAGATCCTTGCCACGCTTTTTGTACATATAGCCGAGCGCAACAAGACCCAGGAACAACGCGACGCCCAGGACTGCACCGACAACGGAGGCTCCGCGGAAACCGGGGCCGTCGACGTCGAGGATCCGCTCGCCCGCATGCGCTGCATTGTTGTTGCCGAGAACAACTGTCAGAGAGAGCAGATTCGGCAGCGCGAAGATCACACCCAACGCGAGAGCCGTGATCTGGATGATTCGAGCATGCTTGCGCTTGCGCACCTGCCAGACCGCTCGGAAGAAGATGAGCGGGACCAGGGTGCAGACGAGACCGAACAGCAGTCCCCACGCGATTCCGGCGCTGAAGCTGCCGTTCGACAACGACGCAATTCGCTGCGCCCACCAACGCGGAAGGAAGGCGGCAAGGATGAAGTAAGCGATGACCAGGACCACCGCCATCACTGCGATCCCGATGGCCTTCTTCGCCCACGGCGGCATGCCCGGTTTTTCGGTGGCCGGTGAAGTTTCCGGTGTCGTCATGACAAATCCTCGTCTAGTCGGCGTCTGTACTGACGAATCTATCCGTTACGGGCGTTCCTCATCCGCATCGAGAACGATCCGGGCAAGCCGCTTCGGAGCAACGAGGGTGAACGAGGTGTAGATCCACTCCTCCAGTTGCGACCATTTCTCCTCGGAAACGTCGGTGCCGATGTCGAGCGCAACCCACCCGTGTCGACCGAGACCGTAGCCGGCAGCGCTTGCGCCTGGTTCGGTGGCAACCACCGCTTCGGCTTCCTCCTTGCTCAACTTGACGGTCAAGGAGGTGGCTTCGACGTTGCAGAACACGAAGTTCTTGCCGCGGACCCGGAAGGTCGGGTGACCGTCCCACGCTTCGATGTCGACGCGCTCCGCCTCCGGCAGGGACAACGAGATCTCTTCGAGTCGACGCATGTTGTCGGGCATGGAGACGATTCTGCACGCTCGATACCGAGCTTGACACCCGCGACACAGCTAGGCTCGGCGACGACCGCGTTACCGAACTCCGAACACAGGGAGAGTGGCATGCGCACGTTAGTTCATCTGGTTCTGCTCATTTGTGGAATCGCCGTTGCCGTCGGCTCGTTCATGTACGTACTGGCCGGGGTCAAACCCAACAACGTTCGCCTCGAGGACCTGCGGGACGGTTTTCCGGCCGGGTGGGCAATCGAGCAACTCGGCGATCAGTCCGTGACCTTCTACCGTTCGATGGCGATACTTCTGCTCGCTGCAGCCGTATTGATTCTGATCGCCGCTTTGTTCGGTTCTCGTATTTCAGCGTGGATCGGAATCATCGTGGGATTGGGAACTCTGGGCACGTTCTACTACCGAGTGAACGATCAATTCGACAATGTCATCAGGGAAAACTACTCCACGATCCTGACAAATCAGACAGGATTCATCTTGACGGCCGGCGGACTGATTCTCGCTCTCCTAGCGTGTCTGGTCCCCCGCGAGAAGACCCGAGCCTGACCGCTCGGCAACCGGAGGGTTACCGTCGACGCCGACATTCACTAGTGTCTGCAACAGCCGGGTACTGACGAGTAGTACCCCAGAAGAGGTAGGGCATCAATGGCATCGCTTGACGACCTTCTATCCCAGATCCCCATCGACCAGATCGCGCAGCAACTCGGCGTGGACCAGGCAACTGCCGAATCGGCGGTCAAGACTGCACTTCCGACCCTCGTCGGTGGCCTCGGCGCCAACGCTCAGGATCCCGCAGGCGCAGCCTCACTCGAAAGTGCGCTGCAGTCGCACGCCGACACCAGCCTTCTCGACGACGGCGTCGACATCAGCAAAGTCGACACCGCTGACGGTCAGAAGATCGTCTCGAACATCTTCGGCGGCAACACCGATCAGGTCGCCAGCGCACTGGGCGGTGTCGGTGGCGGCGGTGGAAACGATCTGGTGAAGCAGTTGCTGCCGATCCTCGCTCCCATCGTCCTGGCCTACCTCGCCAAGCAGTTCACCGGTGGCGGCGCCGGCGCGCAGACCCAGGCCTCCGGTGGCGGCGGGCTCGGGGATCTCCTCGGCGGAATTCTCGGCAGTGGCGGCAATTCCGGCGGCGGCATCGGCGGCGCACTCGGCGGCATCCTGGGTGGATCCAGTGGCGGCGGCCTCGGTGACCTGCTCGGCGGCCTCCTCGGCGGCGGCAAGAAGTAAGACGCTCGACAGATTCGCACTGCGGCGATCCCGTTCGGGGTCGCCGCAGTGCTCTGTCATTCGACCGTCGAAGATCGAAACATCTTCAGCGACAATGCAAACGCAACCAACAGCAGCGCGCCCACAAAGGCACTGACCCCACCCCAACCGCCGCCCGCGTACGCGAGACCAGCGAGGGCGCCCGCCACGGACGAACCCGCGTAGTAGGCAAACAGATACAACGCCGACGCCTCGGCCCGGTGATCGGTCGCGATCAGCCCCACCCAACCGCTGGCCACCGAATGTGCCGCGAAGAATCCTCCGGTGAAGAGCAGCATCCCCACGAGAGTCAACGCCAGATTGTCCGGAACGGTCAGTGCCAGACCGATACCGATGACAACAACCGAGCCGAGCAGAACACTGCGCCTACCCAGCCGGTCCGAGGCCCCGCCGGCTACCGCTGAGGTGAAAGTTCCGGCGAGGTAGAAAAGAAAGACCAGGCCGACAAGTGCTTCGGGAAGTCCGAAAGGTGCTGCCGTGAGCCGAAACCCGAGGAAGTTGTAGATCGAGACGAATCCGCCCATGAGGATGAACCCCAAGGCGAAAAGCGTGCGCAGCGACGGGTTCGCAAGGTGGCGTCGTAGATTCGATGCGATCGCACGCACCGACACCGGCTGCGGGCGAAAGAACTTCGACGCGGGAAGCTTCCGGATCATGTTGAGCGCGAACAACGCTGACAGCAAGGCCGCAGTCACCAATGCCCAGCGCCACGTACTGAAATCGACGACGGCCGACGGAACCAGCCGTCCGATCAGCCCACCGATCGTCGTGCCGGCTACGTACCTTCCCATCGCTGCACCGAGGTCCTTGCGATCGACCTCCTCGGCCAGATAGGCCATCGCCACCGCCGGGACCCCCGCCAGAGCCAAGCCTTGCGCCGCGCGTCCGATCAGCAGAACCTCGATCGTCGGACTGAGCGGCAGAAGCAAACCGATCACACAGGATGCCGACGCCGACGCGATCATCACCCGTGTGCGACCGAACCGCTCGGAGAGCGCACTGGCCGGAATGATCGCCAACGCCAACATGCCCGTCGTCGCCGAGACCGAAAGTGCAGACACCGCGGGCGAGACGTCGAAGCCTTCGGCGAACGCAGGCAGCAATGCCTGTGCCGCGTACATCGAGATGAATGTCGACAGCCCGGCCGCGAACAACGCAACGGTCACCGTGCGATACCCCGATGTCCCGCGGCGAAGCGGCACCACTTCGGATTCGATCACATTCTCGACAGTCACCACATACCTCCAGGCATCACTTACCTCCGGTAAGAATCCTCCCGCCGAGCTTCGACAAAAGAAAATGCATAAACTTGGAGTTCTATATGCGTCAGAGGTATATAGATTGGGTTCGTGATGCTGACCGAAGACCTCGAATGGTTTGTCGTTCTCGCCGAAACCCAACAGGTGACCGCTACCGCGGATCTGACTCACCTGTCGCAGCCGACACTCTCGCGCAAACTTGCACGCCTCGAACGACAGATCGGAGTGACGCTCTTCGACCGTCAGGGACGCCGACTCGAACTGAACCGGTACGGCGAGATCCTCTACCGACACGCTCGCACCGCTCTTCACTCACTCGACGCGGCGCAGAGCGAAATCCAGTCGCTGGCGAGCCCCGAAAGCGGCACGGTCCGGCTCGACTTCCTCCACTCGTTCGGCACCTGGTTGGTGCCGCACATGCTGCGCGGATACCGCGTCGAGCATCCCGGAGTGCGATTCGAACTGCATCAGGACAGTGCGCAGTTCCTGGTCGACAGAATTGCCGCCGGCACGTCCGACCTGGCCGTCGTCTCGCCGCAGCCGCGTGATCCGCAGGTGGCATGGATGCAGATCGCCCAGCAGTCACTGGCATTGGCTGTTCCGGCTGATCATCGCTTTGCGAAGTTGCATTCGGTCGAGCTCGCGGACGCGGCCGACGAACCGTTCATCGGTATGCATCCGAACTTCGGGATGCGAAGAATTCTCGATGAACTGTGCGCGGCCGCAGGATTCACGCCGAATTTCGTCTTCGAGAGCAGCGAGCTGGCAACGGTCGGCGGACTGGTCTCCGCGTCCTTCGGTGTCTCGGTCATGCCGGTGCAGGATCCACCGATCTGGGCCGAAGGAGTCGTCTACGTACCGATCGAAGGAGCACAGCGAAAAATAGGGCTGATCTGGTCGAAGAGCCGCGAGCTGTCCGATCCCGCCCGGACGTTCCGCGACTACGTCGAAAGAACGACTTGGTCGTGAAAGTGCCCCCGGATAACTACGGATCGGTAACATCCCTCGAGGGGAGCAATTTTCATGCCATTCTTTTCAAACCTACGGTGCCGTAGGCTGGGGCGAAGTCGCGCATTCACTCAACATGGAGGCAAGAAATGACGAGGATTCTGACGCAGCTGGAGCTGCTACAAGAGCTGCAGCCGGTTGCCGAGGAGAACGTCAACCGCCACATCTCCATGGCCAAGGAATGGCATCCACACGACTACGTTCCGTGGGACGAGGGCCGTAACTTCGCAGCCATGGGCGGCGAAGACTGGAGCCTCGAGCAGTCACAGCTCGGCGAGGTAGCTCGCGCCGCGATGATCACCAACCTGCTCACCGAGGACAACCTGCCCTCGTACCACCGCGAGATCGCCGAAAACTTTTCGCAGGACGGCGCCTGGGGAACGTGGGTCGGCCGGTGGACCGCCGAGGAGAACCGTCACGGCATCGTGATGCGTGACTACCTCGTCGTCACGCGCGCAGTCGACCCCGTCGAGCTCGAGCGCTTCCGCATGGAACACATGACAAACGGTTACAGCGCACCCATCGACGAGGGCGACGCCGGCCTGCTGCACTCGGTCGCCTACGTGACCTTCCAGGAACTCGCGACGCGCGTCAGCCACCGCAACACCGGCAAGGCTTGCGACGAGCCGATTGCCGACAAGATGCTTCAGCGCATCGCCGCTGATGAGAACCTGCACATGATCTTCTACCGCAACATCTGCGCCGCCGCGCTCGATCTTGCTCCCGATCAGGCTCTCAAGGCTGTGGCGAACATCGTCCAGAACTTCCAGATGCCGGGCGCCGGCATGCCGAACTTCCGTCGTAACGGCGCTCTCATGGCCAAGCACGGCATCTACGACCTTCGCCAGCACCTCGACGAGGTCGTCTGGCCCGTCTTGCGCAAGTGGAACATCTTCGAGCGCAACGATTTCAGCGCCGAAGGCGAGAACACGCGCGAAGAGTTGGCGGCCTTCCTCGAGACCCTCGCCGCCAACGCGACGAAGTTCGAGGAACAGCGCGATCGCATGCTCGCACGCGAAGCCGCCAAGCGCGAACAGCAGGCTTCTTAGTTTCACCAGCTATTCTGTGCCCGGTACCGGATTCGGTACCGGGCACTTCCAATTGTCACAAGTATTTGTTCAGAGGTAGACATGTCATCCCTACGTATCGGTTCACTCGAGCTGCACAGCCCCGTGGTCCTCGCCCCCATGGCGGGCGTCACCAACGTCGCCTTCCGCACGCTGTGCCGTGAACTCGAACTCGAACGTGCAGGCAGCACGTCCGGCCTCTACGTCTGCGAGATGGTCACGGCACGTGCGCTCGTCGAGCGCCAGCCGGCCACGATGCACATGACCACGTTCGGCCCGACCGAAACACCCCGGTCGCTGCAGCTCTACACAGTCGACCCGGATACGACCTACGCCGCGGCCAAGATGATCGTCGACGAGAACATGGCCGATCACATCGACATGAACTTCGGCTGCCCCGTCCCGAAGGTGACCCGCAAGGGCGGTGGCTCCGCGCTGCCGTACAAGCGTCGGCTGTTCGGACAGATCGTCGCGGCTGCTGTGCGCGCCACCGAGGGCACCGATATTCCGGTCACCGTGAAGATGCGCGTCGGCATCGACCCCGAACATCACACGCACCTCGACGCCGGCCGGATCGCCGCAGCTGAAGGCGCTGCTGCCGTCGCACTTCACGCACGTACGGCGTCGCAGCGCTACTCCGGCACTGCTGACTGGAACGAGATCACGCGTCTCAAGGAACACGTCACCGACGTTCCGATCCTCGGCAACGGCGACATCTTCGATGCTTCGGATGCTGCCCGGATGATGAACGAGACCGGCTGCGACGGCGTCGTCGTCGGGCGTGGCTGCCTCGGACGGCCATGGCTGTTCGCGGAACTCAGCGCAGCTCTCAACGGACAACAGATCGCCACGCCGCCGACGCTCGGCGAAGTCACCAAGATCATCGCCCGTCACGCCCAGCTGCTCGCCGCACACCACGGTGAGATGAAGGGCTTGCGCGAACTTCGCAAGCACGTCTCCTGGTACATGCGTGGGTTCCCGGTCGGATCGGATCTGCGGGTCTCGATGGCGTTGGTCAGCACGTTGTCCGAACTGGACGACCTGCTCGGACAGCTCGATCACGACGTCCCGTTCCCCAAGGACGCCGAAGGTCCGCGGGGTCGCCAAGGCTCGCCCGGTCAGGTAGCACTTCCGGAAGGTTGGCTCGACGATCCCGAGGACGATCTTGTGCCGGTGGGGGCTGACATGATGCACTCCGGTGGCTAGCGAGAACACGCCGTCGGATTACTCTGATCACTTTCTGAGTGAAGCACTCAGGATTCACCAGTAATATGGCTCCAGCTTCGTCGACAACCGGTTGACGCCGGCATCTGAATGACGAGTTACTGACAGTCGACGACGGGACAGGTTGCATCGGTGGGTGATGATCACGATTCGGGCCCACCTCCGCCCGAGAGCCGCGCCCCCTGGGAACGTCCGCTCGCAGACAAGCGGTTCCGCAACGCCCGCCCGGACCAACCGGCAGCTCCCCAGCGTCCTGCCACACCCCAGCGTCCTGCCACACCCCAGCGACCAGCACCGCAACCACCCAGTCCCCCGGAGCGTCGCAGCAGTGGACGGACCGGCCGCCGGGATTCGCCTCCGACCGACGACTCTGTTTCGGTCGCCGAGTTGGTCCGTCGGGTAGGCGACAAGAAGCCGCCACCTGCCCCGGCTGCGCCGCCCAAGCCGGCGCCGACCAAATCCGTGCCACCCAGGACTCCACCTCCATCAGCGTCCGCGCCGCCCCCGGCCCGGCCGATTCCCGCGCGTCCGACAGTCCCGCCCGCCGCTGCGGACTGGATCACCGAAGAACATCCCGTGACCTCCGCAGTGCCGCGGGTAGTCGGTGACACCGGCGCTACCCGTCTGGCACAAAGCAAGATTCGCCGCCGCCATCGCGCAAAAGTGATCGGCCGATCGGCAGTAGCGTTCCTGGCCGTCATGTCTCTCGCGTTGACCGGCGTCGTCTGGGGTTATCTGCGGTCAGTCGAAGGCGGTTTCGATCAGATTGCGGCACTCGACACCGAGTCCGACGACATCATCGACGCCGGCGGCCAGCTCGGCGACGAGACGTACTTGATCATCGGCACCGATACCCGCGCCGGTGCGAGCGGTGAGATCGGCGCCGGAACCGTCGAAGACGCCGAAGGCGCCCGAGCCGACACGGTCATGCTGGTGAACATTCCCGCCGACCGAAGCCGCGTCGTCGCCGTCTCCTTCCCGCGTGACCTCGACGTCGAACGTCCGATCTGCCAGGGCTGGGACAACGACGCCGGCAAGTACACCAGCGAAACCTTCCCGGCCGCCAGTGGCGACAAGCTCAATGCGACGTACGCACTCGGTGGTCCCAAGTGCCTGGTCAAGGTCATCCAGAAGATGTCCGGCCTGAAAATCGGGCACTTCGTCGGAATGGACTTCGCCGGTTTCGAGCGCATGGTCGACACCGTCGGCGGCGTGAACGTCTGCTCCCCCGGACCGATCGAGGACGGCATCCTCGGAACCGTCCTCGCATCCGGCGGAACGCAGATGCTCGACGGCCGTACCGCCCTCAACTATGTGCGTGCGCGCCACGTCGAAGCCGAGGGTAACGGCGACTACGGACGCATCACCCGTCAGCAGAAGTTCCTGTCGGCGCTGCTCCGCTCGGCCCTGTCCAACCAGGTCCTCCTGAATCCGAGCAAGCTCAACGGATTCATCAACGCCTTCACCAGCGACACGTTCGTCGAGAACATCGACACGAAGTCGCTGGTCACCCTCGGCCGTTCGCTGCAGAACGTCGACGCGGGCGCGGTCACGTTCTTGACGGTCCCCACGGACGGCACCAACGACTGGGGCAACGAGATTCCTCGCACCGACGAGATCAAGTCCCTCTTCCAGGCGATCATCGACGACGAACCGCTTCCGGGTGAAGAGCGCGAGGACACCACACCGTCGTCGACCAGTTCCACGACAACCGCTCCTACGTCCAGCACGCCGCCCGCCGCCACTTCCGTCGAAGCGATGAGCGCCTACAACATCTCGGTCGACGTCTCCAACGCGTCGGGAATCGCCGGGCAGGCCGCGACGATCGCCGACAGCCTCGCTGCCTACGGTTTCCAGATCTCCACGGTCGGCAACTTCAGCGCAGCCACCGGCCTGGCGAATGCTCAAGCCTCGACCACCGTCGTGCGTTACGCAGCAGGTTACGAGGCTGAAGCGGTCACTGTCGCGTCGTCGATTCCCGGTGCGGTTCTCGTTCTCGCTCCGAGCATGGGAGACATGATCGAGGTCGTCGTCGGAAGCAATTTCGCCGGCACCGTCGTCGCCCCCGCGGACCCGGGGACCATCCTGGCGGCAAATCCGACATCGGTCGACACCAGCACCTCGACGGCTCTGCCCGCCGACATCGCCAGCGTCAACGCAGGCGACACCACCTGCGACTGACACGCGTTCATTCACCTTGCGTTCACCTGGTGCTTGTGACTTGGTCTTTCACGGCACGTAGGCTCTGACCTCATGCGCGTGGCTTACAACGAACAGATGACCGAGCTTGCAGACACGCTCGGCGAGATGGCAGGACTGGCAGGTGCCGCTATGGAGCGCGCCACCCAGTCCCTGCTCCAGGCAGACCTGTCCCTGGCAGAACAAGTAATCGGCGAACACGACAAGATCACCGAACTCAGCACCATTTGCGAGGAGCGCGCGTTTGCGCTGCTCGCCCTGCAGGCTCCCGTTGCCGGAGATCTGCGCTCGGTGGTCAGTGGAATCCAGATCGTCGCCGACATCGACCGCATGGGTGCACTCGCCCTGCACGTCGCGAAGATCGCGCGCCGCCGACATCCCAACCACGTGCTTCCCGAAGAGGTCAACGGCTACTTCGCCGAGATGGGACGCATCGCTGTCTCCATCGGTGCGGCCGCCAAGGTCGTCCTCGAGACCCGCGACCCCGAGCGCGCTGCCCGCCTGCGCGAAGAAGACGAAGCGATGGACGACCTCCACCGCCACCTCTTCACCGTCCTCATGGACCGCGAGTGGAAGCACGGCGTTGCCGCCGCAGTCGACGTCACGCTGCTCGGCCGCTTCTACGAGCGGTTCGCCGACCACGCCGTCGAGGTCGGCCGACGCGTCATCTTCCTGGTGACCGGCAAGCTGCCCGAAGAGCCGGAAACCACCGAGAAGGTCGACAACCTCACCTCGTACCCGGATCTCTGAACCCAACCGTCCACGTGAGTAAAAGGCGGCCGCGCACTTGCGCGGCCGCCTTTCCTATTCAGTTCTCGTGTAACCAGGTCTTCAACGTGGGTCCTGCAGTTGTGGATCCCGGCCCGGGCAGCAGCGCCCCACCCTTCATCGCCTTACCCGCTCCCGGCATCGAGATCGGGATCAGCCACTTGCGCCGGCCACGGTATTTCAAAATCTCACGCGTCATGGACGGGATCTCGAGGACCTCAGGCCCGGCGAGATCTGGAGCCCTCCCGGTCGGACCGTTCTGAGCGCATGTCACCAGAGCCTCGGCGACGGTCTTCGCCGCTATCGGTTGGGAGCGCATCCGGGGAACCATCGCGACCGGCCCCAGTCCGAAGAGCGCGATGGTCTTCTCGCCGAACTCGAACCACTGAGTGGATCGCAGGATCGTGAAGGGAATGCCCGACGCTTCCACCGCGCGTTCCTGCGCGGCCTTTCCCTGGTAGTACCCGAAGGACTTCAACTGCGGATCGTCGCAGTTCACGATCGAGAGCAGCACGTGATGCTTCACGCCTGCTCTGGCTTCGGCCGCGGCGATGTTCTTCGCTGCCGTCTCGAAGAACTCGATCGCCTTCTTGGCACTGTTGGTGACGTGATCACTCACGTCGATGACAACGTCGGCACCGACAAATGCTTCGTCCAACCCCGCACCCGTGGAGATGTCGACTCCCGTCGATCGAGCGGCGGCGACGACGTCATGGCCCCCGATTTTCGCCTGCTCGACGAGCAGCTTTCCCATCTGGCCGGTTCCGCCCAGAACAACAATCTGCATGATGCCTCCGTCAAACCCGTGCGCCCGGCTCTCTTCGGCCTGGTCACATACTGGACGACGCAGCCTCCCGAAGTGTGACGGTCGGGCGAATCAGTCGCTGTACTTCTGCGAAACCCGCCCACGCCACTGCGACCAGATCGGATCCAACGCTGCGCTCGCCTCGTGTGCGTGATCGGCCACGGCCCGTGCCAGCATCCCTGCTCCCGCCAGCGGCGTCACGTGCCCTTCGACCACGTCGGAAGTCTTGATCCCCAACAGCATGGTCGTACCGAGCACGCGATGGCCACCGAGAATTCCCGGCAGCGAACGGCCCGGCACGCTACGCAGGTCGAGTGTTTCCACGAGCAGCGCGTCACCGTCGACGGTAATGCGCTGATCCGAGCGAAGGGCACCGCCGGTTTCGCCGGTCCGGCCGAACACGATCATCTCGTCGAGCAGCGCAACCGCATCGGATTCCAGTGAAATATCCACGCGCCTGGTCACATCCGCGCCGCCCGCGACGACAAACGGTGCCGCGCGCCAGATCAGCGCCGCACCGGCGCCGACGCTCGCCGAAGCCGACCACGACGCCCGGCCGCCACGCGCGTTGTACGCGACGGTCCCCGACGGCTCGATCACCTCGAGGCACGTACCCGGAGCGACTACGAATTCGATACGCAGGTCGTCGCCGGCCAGCAGCGTTGCACTGTGCCCTACCAAGGCAATTCGCACGGTGAGCCCGCGAGCGTCGACGAACCGCGGGGCCAGGAAGTCGCCCGAGATCAGCTCTCGCGCAACAGCGGTGTCACCCACTCTCTCGACGACGACCCGCGTAGCTCCGGTGCGCATCAGTGAGCGTGAGAGTGGCTGTGCCCGTGACCGTGTCCGTGGTCTTCTTCATCGGCATGGAAGTGCGGCGCCATCGGCCCCGGATCCTGCGGGGTGTGACTACCCGCGCGGTGAGCTGCGATGACCTGGCGAAGCCACGCACTGAGCTGGTCGATCGTCGCGTGATCCTTCTGGCTGAGCGCGAGAACAGGAAGTCCGTCTCGCGCGGCCGTGGCATCGGCAACCATCTGGACCGCGTCGACGTCGACGTACGGGGCCAGGTCGATCTTGTTGACCACCAACAGATCTGCCCGCTCGATGCCGGGACCACCCTTACGTGCGACGTCTCCACCGCCGGCGACATCGATGCAGAAGATCTGGGCGTCGACCAGTGCCGGGCTGAACGTGGCGGTCAGGTTGTCACCGCCGCTTTCCACGATCACCATGTCGAGGGGATGGAACTGACGCTCGAGGTCTTCGACCGCAATGAGGTTCGGCGTCACGTCGTCACGGATGGCCGTGTGCGGGCACGCTCCGGTCTCGACTGCGACGATGCGCTCGATCGGAAGTACGTTGGCCGCGCGCAACAGTCGCGCGTCCTCGTCGGTGTAGATGTCGTTGGTGACCACCGCGATCTCGTACTCCGACGCGAGCTCGCGGCAGATGGTGGCGATGAGGGTACTTTTGCCGGTGCCGACGGGGCCGGCAACGCCGAGCCTCAAACCTCTTGCAGCAGTGGTGGTGTTGTTGTTCAGGTTGTCAAGCACGGAAAATCCTCCTGGATCGAGCGTGGTGTTCGAGTGACCATTGTTCGACCAACGGTCCTGTTGTTGCGGGTATATCTGTGACGCCCTCGACTGCTACGGCAGCCGCGGCGACGGTTTCGATGGTCGGGGCTGCTCGGAGCAACCATTCGACCGGTTCTGCCGGATCCACCGGCAGTAGCTTCAGTGCCGCCGACGCCACTGTTTGAGCGTCGTCGTACAAACAAGATCTGGCTGCCTGCAGGTCGTCCATCCCGGAGATCGCCGTGAAGACTCCCAACGCGAGCGGACGCATCGGATGCCCAGGCAGCGCCATGAGCATCTGGACCGCGGGGTGCTGCGGCCACAATCGCGACGCCAGCCTGGCCAGTCCACGTCCGAGCTGAATAGACGCCTCACGCAGCGGTGCGCTGGGCGTCCGAGCGAGCAGTTCCCTTGAGATCTCCTCGAGTTCGCCTGCACCACCGGCACTTACGGCCCAGCGGCGCGTGATCACCGTTGCAGCGGCCTCGACAAGTCCCACTGTTTCGAGTCGACCGCGAATGAAGTCAGGGACCTGACTCTGTAGGAGTCCGCCCGCCAGTGCCGGTTCCAACCCCGACGAGTGCGCGTGACCACCGGTAGGCAGACGCCCGTCTGCCAAGAGCATCGATGCTATCTCGGCAGACGCCATCTCGATTGACATGGTTTCAGAACAGCATGTAGCGCTGAGCCATCGGCACTACGTCAACGGGGTTGGGAGCGATCAGGTCGCCGTTGACCTTGATGGCAAACGTCTCCGGATCGACGTCGATGGACGGCAGTGCCGTGTTGTTCGGCATATCCGCCTTGGTGAGGTGCCTCGTCGGACGAACACCGGTAAGGGTGCGCGTGAGACCGAGACGACCGGCCAGACCGTCCTCGATGGCCATCGGCGAGACGAACGTCGTGGACAGGTGCGGGGCTGATCCCGGAGTTGCCGCGATGGCCGGCCGAACGAACACCGGCTGCGGGGTCGGGATAGCAGCATTCGGATCACCCAGCGGCGCAGCAACTATCGCCCCACCCTTGATCACGGCAGAAGGACGGACACCGAAGAACGCGGGATCCCACAGCACCAGGTCCGCCATCTTCCCGGCCTCGACCGATCCGATCTCGTGATCGATACCGTGAGCCACCGCGGGGCAGATCGTGTACTTGGCGACGTAACGCCGCGCACGCTCGTTGTCGGCCGGCATGCTGGTGCCCAGCTTGCCGTACTGGGCCTTCATGACGTGGGCGACCTGCCATGTCCGCAGGGTCACCTCACCGATACGGCCCATCGCCTGGGCGTCGGACGAGGCGATGGAGATGGCACCGATGTCGTGCAGAAAGTCTTCCGCTGCAATAGTTGTCGGCCGGATCCGGGACTCGGCAAAGGCAAGATCCTCCGGAACCCGGGGATTGAGCGCATGACACACGATGAGCATGTCGAGGTGCTCGGCAACCGTGTTGACGGTGTGCGGCAACGTCGGATTGGTCGATGCCGGAAGAACGTTCGGCTCACCTGCCGTCACGATGATGTCCGGAGCGTGCCCGCCGCCGGCGCCTTCCGCATGGAACACGTGGATCCCGCGTCCGGCGATCGCGTCCAAAGTGTGCTGTACGTAGCCGGTTTCGTTGAGGCTGTCGGCGTGCAGCGCCACCTGGAGCCCGAACTCGTCGGCTGCTCGCAGAGCTGCGTCGATCGCTGCCGGAGTGGAACCCCAGTCCTCGTGGACCTTGAATCCACCTGCGCCGGCGAGAGCTTCCTGACGCATGGCCTCATGGCTGACGGTGCTGCCCTTGCCGAGGAGAAGAACGTTGAGCGGGATGTGGTCGAGGGCCCGGTGCATCATCGTCAGCGACCAGGCACCGGGCGTGACGGTGGTTGCCTTGCTTCCCTCGGTTGGGCCCGTTCCGCCGCCCGCCACCGTCGTCGTACCGGTCGCGAGCGCTTCCATCATCTCGATTTCACTGAGGAAGTGCACGTGAGTGTCGATCGCACCCGCGGTGAGGATCTTCCCCTCGCCGGCGATCACGTCGGTGCTCGGCCCGATGAGCAACTTGGGGTGCACGCCATCCATGATGTCGGGGTTACCGGACTTGCCGATCGCAACGATGCGTCCGTCGCGAATTCCGACGTCTGCCCGGACGATTCCCCAGTGATCGAGGATCACCGTGTTGGTGATGACGACGTCGAGAGCGCCCTGATCGCGAGTGGTCAGGCCCTGGCCCATCGACTCGCGGATGCTCTTACCGCCGCCGAAGACCATCTCGTCGCCGGTCGCGGTGTAGTCGTGCTCGATCTCGATCCACAGATCTGTGTCGGCCAAACGGATCTGGTCGCCCGCGGTCGGGCCGTACAAGGAGGCGTAACCGCGTCGATCGATCCTGCTCATTCGGCTGTCCTCTCAACTGGCGTCGCGGCGTCATCCGGTGAATCCGCCTCGACTGGAACATCACTCACACGAACGTTCACCGAGGACGCTCGCAAAGGTTCTTCGACCTCGACACCGGGCGTGCCGAACGGCATCACGGTCTTGGGCTCACGCGCATGCGTCGGTAAGTCTTCGTCCCGCACGATCTGCAGGCCCGGAACCCTTTTGAGTCCGCCGAGCGCGATCAGTGTCACCGTCCTGCTTACCCCGGGTTCGAACCGAACCGACGTTCCCGAGGGGATGTCGAGCCGGAAGCCGTCTGCCGCTTCGCGATCGAAGGTCAGCGCCGGGTTGGCCGCTGGAAGGTGGAGATGTGAACCGATCTGAATGGGGCGGTCGCCGTCGTTGACGACGACCATCGTGATCTTTTCCGCGTCAGTACCGAACTCGAGCGGTTCGGTGGACACACGTACCTCACCGGGGATCATCGAATGGGCTCCGTCACGGTGACCAGCTTGCGACCGTCCGGGAAAGTGGCCTCCACCTGGACATTTGCAATCATCTCGGGTACCCCTTCCATCACGTCGTCGCGGGTGAGCACTTGCCGACCGGCGTTCATCAGTTCCGCAACCGTCATTCCGTCACGCGCACGCTCGAGAATCCAACACGAGATCAGGGCCATCGCTTCGGGGTAGTTCAGCAGTACCCCGCGCTCGCGGCGGTCGCGGGCTACCATGCCCGCAACGCTCAGGAGGAGCTTTTCGGTATCTGAAGGGGTGAGGTGCACTGACAAGCCCTTCCGGTTGTGAAACGACATCGATCGACAGCGTGCTGTCGGGCCGAGATTAGCATTGCCCGAAGCGTCGTCAGTATCCACGAGATTCACATCGGCGGCTACTTCAGCGCCCACTCGGCGCACTTACGCTGCTCATCGAATTATTCGGGCGCCCAACGACGCTCAGCTCTGCGCCCCGGAGTGGGAACTATCACCACAACCAAAAAGTTTCACCCCCGTCTCCTGTTGGAAACGGGGGTGAAACATGATCGTGCAGTGTGCAATCCCAGGGGCTATCCGAAGCGGCCGGAGATATAGTCCTCGGTGGCCTTCTGCGTCGGGTTCGAGAAGATCTTCTCGGTGTCGTCGATCTCGACGAGTTGACCGGGCTTACCGGTTGCCTCGAGGTTGAAGAATGCCGTCTGGTCACTCACACGCGCAGCCTGCTGCATGTTGTGCGTGACGATGACGATCGTGAAGTCCTTCTTCAGCTCGGTGATCAGGTCCTCGATCGCGAGAGTCGAGATCGGGTCGAGCGCGGAGCACGGCTCGTCCATGAGCAGAACGTCGGGCGAGACGGCGATGGCACGCGCGATGCACAGACGCTGCTGCTGACCGCCTGAGAGGCCGCCACCGGGCTTGTCGAGGCGATCCTTGACCTCGGTCCACAGGTTGGCACCGCGCAGCGAACGCTCGGCCACCTCGTCGAGCTTCTTCTTGCTGCGCTCGCCCTGCAACTTCAAGCCCGCGACGACGTTGTCCTTGATGGACATGGTCGGGAAGGGGTTGGGTCGCTGGAACACCATGCCGATGGTCTTGCGGACGCCGACAGGATCGACGTTCGAGCCGTAGATGTCCTCGCCGTCGAGCAGGACCGAACCCTCGACGCGCGCACCGGGAATCACTTCGTGCATGCGGTTGAGTGAACGGAGAACGGTGGACTTGCCGCAACCGGACGGGCCGATGAAGGCGGTGACGCTCCGGGGCGGGACGGACAGGCCCACATCGGCGACGGCGTGGAACTTGCCGTAGTAGATGTTGACGTCCTTGAGATCCAGACGCTTGGCCATTACCGGCTCCCTACTGAGTTGTTGACGCTGTTGAGTACGAACATGTTCCGAGGCCGCATCACTTGCTTCTGACCTGTGAGAAGTGACCGATCAGCTTCGCGACGATGTTGAGGATCGCGATCAGCAGGATCAGGGTCAGTGCTGCGCCCCAGATGCGGTTGGTGCCTGCATCGGTGGGGTTGTTCATCTCGGCGACCATGACGGAAGGCAGAGTGCCCATTTCGCCGTTGAACAGGTCGAAGTTGATGAACGGCGCGTAGCCGACGAGGATCAGCAGCGGCGCGGTCTCACCGAGCACGCGGGCCAGGGCCAGCATGACGCCGGTGATGATGCCGGGAAGCGCCGTCGGCAGAACGATTTTCGAGATGGTCTTCCACTTCGGCACACCGAGCGCGTACGACGCCTCGCGCAGATCCATCGGGACGATGCGCAGCATTTCCTCGGTGGAGCGGATGACGACCGGGACCATGAGAAGGACCAGAGCCAGCGACACGGCGAACGCGGACTTGGGGAAGCCGAAGGTCGCGATCCACAGTGCGTAGATGAACAGCGCGGCCACGATCGACGGAACACCGCTGAGGATGTCGACCATGAACGTGGTGAGCTTGCCAAGCTTCGACTTCCGGTCGGCGTACTCCACCAGGTAGATCGCGACGAAGATACCGAGCGGGATGGAGAAGACCGCACACACGATGCCTTGCAGCAGGGTGCCGATCAATGCGTGATAGATACCGCCGCCGTCGGCCGACGCCGTCAATCCGCTCAGTGAGTTGGTGAACCACGTGGGCGACGTCAGAGCGGGCAGGCCCTTTGCGATGACCGTGAAGAGCACCCAGACCAACGGGATGAGCGCGATGACGACTGCCAGGCTCACCAGGATGGTCGCGATGACGTCCTTGGCACGACGACGGGCGCCGACGCCTTGGAAAGTGGGGGCCTTGACCGGCCGGTCCAGAGTGGAGGTCATGGGTCAGTCCTTCTTTCCGGCGATCACTGCGCGGGCAGCCGCGTTGACGACGAAGGTCAGTACGAACAGCACCAGTCCGGCCGCGATGTACGCGCCTGCCTGGATGTCGTTGTTGAACTCCGCGTAGCCGAGGGCGATCTTGGAGGCGATGGTCGAGCCGCCGTCGAACAGCGACCAGCCGAAGGCCTGAGAGGTGGTGCGCAGGATCAGGTACAGCGCCATCGTCTCGCCGAGTGCGCGTCCGAGACCGAGCATCGAGCCGCTGATGTAGCCGGACTTACCGAACGGGATGACCGTGGTGCGCACAACTTCCCAGCGCGTGGCGCCGAGAGCGAGTGCAGCTTCGATCTGTGAGCGCGGGGTCTGGATGAACACCTCGCGGGTCACTGCGGTGATGACCGGAAGGATCATCACGGCGAGGACGATGCCTGCGGTGAAGATGGTGCCGCCGCCGGTGATCGATCCGCTGCCGTCGGCGAAGAGCGGGAACCAGCCGAGAGTGTCGTTGAGCCACACCGCGACCGGGGTGATCGCCGGAGCGAACACGAGAAGTCCCCACAGGCCGTAGACGATGGACGGCACGGCCGCGAGAAGGTCGATCGTGTACGACAGTGGCCGCGTGAGCCACTTGGGTGAGTACGAAGTCAGGAAGATCGCGATGCCCAGTGCGATCGGCATCGCGAGCACCAGTGCGAACAGCGAGACCAACACCGTGACCTGGAAAAGATCGAGGACACCGAACGCCATCGCGTTGATGTTCTGCGTCACCCATTCACGGCTGGTCAGGAAGTTGACCTGGTTCCGGCTCAAAGCAGGAACAGCACGCCAGATCAGGAACGCGCCGATCGCCGCGATGACAACCGTGATGAAGATTGCCGAACCGGATGCGAGCGAGCTGAAGATGCGGTCACCCGGACGGGTCACCGTCTTGCTGTTGCCGCTTCCCGGACCGTCACCCTTCGGAGGATGCTCGGTTTCTGGAGCCTTGGTGGAAGTAATCGTGTCCTCCGTGGTGCCGTTCGGACCGCCCACCCCGGCCCCGCTGGTTGCGGGGCCGGGAGAACGAGATGTCGAGGTGATGGGCGC
Source organism: Rhodococcus sp. APC 3903 (assembly GCF_030407755.1). Classification (NCBI taxonomy): domain Bacteria; kingdom Bacillati; phylum Actinomycetota; class Actinomycetes; order Mycobacteriales; family Nocardiaceae; genus Rhodococcus; species Rhodococcus sp. APC 3903. The sequence continues at coordinate 63,934 of NZ_JASDCV010000001.1, read as the reverse complement.
GTCACTCATGTGCGCTCACTTCCTTCACGTCTGAATGTAGATCCATGAGCTTGTCCGCACGAGTCTCTAGGTCAGCTGATTGCCGTGATGGACGCGTTGAGGCGATCCTGGACGTTGGCCGGCAGCGGGACGTAACCCTGCTCGGCCAGGTTGGCCTGACCCTCGTTGGCCGCGCTCGTCAGGAACGACTTCACTGCCGCGGTGGTGTCCGCGTCGTAGCCCTTGGAGCAGACGATCGAGTACGTGGCGAGAACCAGCGGGTATGCGCCGGCTTCGTTGGTCTTGAAGATCGACGCGAGGTCGAGCGTCAGGTCGCCGGTTGCGTCGGACTTGAACTTCGCGCCTGCGATCGACTTTGCGGCCGAGTCGTTGGTCAGTGCGACTGCCTCGGAGCCGGTGTTGATTTCTGCAACCGAGAGCTTGTTCTGATCGGCGAACGACTTCTCGACGTAGGTGATCGAACCCGGTGCCGTGGCAACTGCCTGTGCAACGCCCGCCGAACCCTTGGCGCCCTCACCGACGCCACCGGTGAAGTCGGACCCTGCGCCCGACGTCCAAGCACCGTTCGATGCCGCGTCGAGGTACTTCTGGAAGTTGTCGGTGGTGCCCGAGGAATCGGAGCGGATCACGGTGGTGATCTTCTCGTCGGGAAGCGAAGCACCGGAGTTGAGCGCGGCGATTGCCGGATCGTTCCACTTGGTGATGCCACCGTTGAAGATCTTCGCGAGAACTTCTGCGTTGAGAACGAGCTTGTCGACGCCGTCGAGGTTGTATGCAACCGCGATCGGGCCGAAGACGAGGGGAAGGTTCCAGGCTTCGCCGCCGACGCAACGCTCCTTGGCCTTGTCGGCCTGCTCGTCCTTGATGGCCGAGTCGGAGCCGGCGAAGTCGATCTGGCCGGCGATGAACTGCGTGCGACCGTCGCCCGAACCGCTGGGGTTGTAGGCGACGTTGACGGTCTTGCCCTTTTCCTGGCACACGGAGATGTAGGTGGCGACGAACTGGTCCATGGCATTCTTCTGTGCCGAGGAACCAGCGGCAGAGAGGTTGCTCTTGCCTTCGCACGTTGCGTTCGATGCGGACGCGTCCACACCCGTCGACGACGAGTTGTTGTCGCTGCCACATGCGGCCAAGGTCATGGCGCCCACGGCCACTACACCGAGCAGGGCACCACTGCGCTTGAGATTCACCAAGATCCTCCGGAAATCGCTACCGCCACGCCCACGATCGGGCGGCGACATGAGATGCAAAATGATTGAAATCTGCATCAGGCAACACGGCGCTGCCCACAGAGAAAAGTAGGCGGGCGCGGTGTCCGGTTGGACCACACATGGTTAACAGAGAATGAACAGACTGGACATTTCTGCGTGTTCGACTGTGACGTCAGAGCGCGCGAGCGTAAGCCATGTCCACGTGGAACCGATCGAAGCCGAGTCGCTCGTACGTGTGGAGGGCGGCAGTGTTGTCACCTTCGACGTACAGAAGGACCGTTCCGAGGCCGCGATCTCGCAGGTAATGCATGCCTGCGAGAGTCAGCACTCGGCCGAGACCACGTCCCTGCGCCGCGGGATCGATACCCACGACGTACACCTCCCCCAACTCCGGATCGTCACCTTCGGGTGCGTGCACCTTGGTCCAGTGAAAGCCGAGAAGAGTATCGGGATCGGTGTCCGCGAACGCCATGAACAGACCGGCCGGGTCGAACCAGCCTTCGGCCGTTCTCTCGTCGATCTCCGCCTGGGTCCAGCCACCCTGCTCGGGATGCCAGGAGAAGGCCGCATTGTTGACGCGAAGGATCTCGGAATCGTCTTCGGGCCCACGGTACGTCCGCATCGTTATACCTTCGGGCACAACGATTTCCGGAAGCTGCGGAGCATCGAGCGGTCGACGCAGCTGGAGGAGTTCACGAACGCTGACCAGATCGAGGCTCTTGGCGAATTCCACTGCGGCGTCGACGTTTCCGTGCGCCCAGACTCGCGTGCCCGGCCGACCTTCGTCGAATACCGCTGCGGCAAGCCTGGTTCCGATACCGCGGCGCCGCGCCTGCGGGTCGACCACCAACTCGGCCATGTCGGGATGCTCGTCCGAACCGGCTTGCAGCTGTGCATAACCGACGACCGTATCGCCGTCGAGTTCGACAAAGTGTCGTGCTGCGCCACGCCCGGCAACGGCATGGCGCCCCTGTTCCGACACGGGCGCCTTGCCGTCGAACTCGGTCGCGCGATCGAGAAGCGCGGAAACCTGCTCGGCGGATCCGGCCGGCAGTGAATCTGTCCAACCCACGTCAGACCACCGATCCGTCGGCCGCGTCGTAGTCGACGTCTTCATCGTCCTCGAACTGAACGGGAGCAGCTGCGCCGCCCTTGGCCCTCGTCGGACGCACTGCCTTGTATCCGACATTTCGGACTGTACCGATCAAGGACTCGTATTCGGTGCCGAGTTTCGCCCGCAGACGACGCACGTGGACGTCGACCGTCCTGGTGCCGCCGAAGAAGTCGTAGCCCCACACTTCCTGCAACAGCTGTGCCCGGGTGAATACCCGACCGGCATGCTGCGCGAGGTACTTGAGCAGCTCGAATTCCTTGTAAGTCAAATCAAGGGGCCGTCCACGCAGTCGTGCCGTGTACGTCCCCTCGTCGATAACCAGTTCGCCCAGCGTGATCTTTCCCGACGCTTCCGGACTGGCAACACCGCCGCTGCGGGCGACCAACAACCGCAATCGGGCGTCCACCTCAGCCGGACCGGTACCGGGAAGCAGGATGTCGTCCAACCCCCAGTCGGCGTTGACGGCAACGAGTCCGCCTTCGGTGAGGACGGCGACCACAGGTACTGCGGATCCTGTGCTTCCGAGCAATCGACACAACCCGCGTGCGGCAGCTAGATCAGTGCGCGCATCCACCAATGCCACGTCCGCGGAACTTGCCTCGAGTAGCGAGGAAACCTCTGTGGGGGCAGGCCGAACCGAGTGCGCCAGCAACGCCAACGCCGGTAGTACAGCTTCCGGGTTGGGGTCGGAGGTGAGGAGGAGCAGTTCCACACGGCCTCCTATCTAGTAGCCCGCGCAACCCGTGAGGGCAACGCTCGAGTAGTTCGACGCTTTTGGTCGGTCCCTACATTAGCGTGCCTGGTACCGGGGCCGTCGCATCGAACCCCGACCGGAGTCCGTCACAATGGTGCGGTGCGCAAACTGATCATCGGCATCGTCTTTCTCCTCGGCCTCGGACTGGTGGCCGATTTCGGCGCTGCCGCGTACGCCGAGTACCGGGTTTCCCGCGAGCTCCGAACCGGCGCATCACTCGAGTCGGATCCGGAGGTCACCTTCAACGGGTTCCCCTTCCTCACCCAAGCACTCGGCGGGAAATACAAGGACGTCTACGTCAGAGCTACCGGCGTCCAGAGCGACGTGGTCGGCGAAGTGACCGTCGAAGCCGACCTGCGCGGGGTCACCGTTCCCTTCTCCGACATCGTGAACGGCAATGTCACCCAGCTCCCCGTCGACAAACTCGACGGCCGGATGGGAATCAACGCCACCGACCTCGGAAAGCTGCTCAACATCCCTGACCTGCAGGTATCTTCGCCGCCGGCCAACAAGTCGGATGGCACCGGGGGCAGCGGTGGAACGGGCGCGAGCACCGCGGGGGCCGTCGTGCTGACCGGAACGGTTGCCGTCGGTCCGGTCGAGACTGCAGTGAGCGTCCAGGCCAACCTGGTTCTGGAAGGTGGGCAGGTCAAGATCGTCGCAAGCAACCTGTACTTCGGTCCGGAGGGCAAAGCCGATTTCTCGATCCCCGCAGCACTCGAACCCGTGGTCCTCGGATTGTTCAGCTACACGATCGATCCGCAGGCACTCCCCTACGGAATTCAGCCGAGCCTGGTCTACGCGGAAGGCGGAAGAATCGTGATCGAAGGCAGCGCCGAAAACACGACGATCGATCTCGCAGAGCTGCAGAACCGATGACCGGGATCACAATTCTGCTGGTCGCGCTTGTCGCCGTCGTCGCGGTCGGGCTCTTTCTCAAGTCACGCAACGGGAAGGTCCGAGTCACCACGCCTGCCGCAGCCGGCGCCGCTGACAGTCGCCTCGAACTGCTGAGTTCTGCCGGAGTCTCTTCGCCGAACGGCGGACCCGTCGTACTGCATTTCTCTGCCGACTGGTGCGGACCGTGCGCGGCAGTACGCCGCGTCGTCGGCCAGGTTGTGGTTTCGATGGCGGACGCTCCCCGTCCGCCGGTGGAGATCGAACTCGACATCGACAAAGAACCGGCCCTGGCACGCGAAATGAGCGTCCTGTCGCTGCCCACCACGTTCATCCTCGACGGTGGCCTGGAGGAACAGTTCCGAGTGTCCGGAGTGCCGTCCGCAGCCGATCTGAAAGCTGCGCTCGTACCACTATCCGGACCCCACGAGCCAAAATCCGAGAATTCGGGGTAAACTCGCCGACGTGCAAACCCGCCACGAGCTGATGCTCACCCGACGCCGCGCAGTAGACCTGTGCCGCCTCGGGGGCTGTTGCTGTACCTGTTGCTGATCACCACATCCGTCAGATCTCTCTGACCTTCGAGCTTTCGCTCACGTGATCAATCCACCGAGTGGGACTTTTGCGTCCCCTTTTCTCGGTCCAGGCAAGCACCATGCAATCCAGCGCAGGAGCACTCCCGATGTCCACAACCACAGCCCAGCTCGAGCAAGTCGACGTCCGCGGACCTCGGTTCGCCGCGTGGGTCACCACCGGCGTTCTCGTTCTCACGCTCATCCTCTCGACCTTCTCTCTGCCCGCCGCCACCGTCGTTCTCGCATTGCAGGCGATCGTCTTCGCAGTCGGAGCGGTACTCGGCCCCAAGCGCAGCCCGTACGGCCAGATCTTCGGCAAGCTCGTCGCCCCGCGACTCTCGCCGGTCAGCGAACGCGAACCCGTGGCGCCGTTGCGCTTCGCTCAGTTCGTCGGCTTCGTCTTCGCGTTGGCAGGCACGGTCGGTTTCCTGGCCGGGTCGACGATCGTCGGCACCGTTGCCACCGGCTTCGCCCTGTTCGCGGCCCTGCTCAACGCCGCGTTCGGCATCTGCCTCGGCTGCCAGATCTACCCACTCGTCGCCAGGCTGCGAAATACCGGCCGCGCGACCACCGCGTGAAAACGCTTGCCACACAACCCCGCTGAACCCCTGCTAGATATCGACCGATGCAAGACCACATCGAAAGGAACACCATGGCTCGCTCCGACGTCCTAGTCTCCGCTGACTGGGCTGAGCAGAACCTCAACACCCCCAAGACCGTTTTTGTCGAGGTGGACGAGGACACCAGCGCATACGACGGCGGCCACATCGAGGGTGCAGTCAAGCTCGACTGGCGCAAGGACCTCCAGGACGGCGTCCGACGCGACTTCCTGAACCAGGAGCAGTTCTCGGACCTGCTCTCCGCCAAGGGTATTGCGAACGACGACACCGTCGTTCTCTACGGTGGCAACAACAACTGGTTCGCCGCTTACGCGTACTGGTACTTCAAGCTGTACGGCCACCAGGACATCAAGCTGATCGACGGCGGCCGCAAGAAGTGGGAACTCGACGGACGCCCGCTCTCCAAGGACGCAGTCAACCGCGAAGCCACGCAGTACAAGGCCGAGACCCCCGACTTCTCGATCCGCGCATTCCGCGACGAGGTCATCGACGCCATCGGCAGCAAGAACCTCGTCGACGTTCGCAGCCCTGACGAGTTCTCCGGCAAGATCCTCGCTCCCGCCCACCTTCCGCAGGAGCAGGCGCAGCAGCGTGGCCACGTCCCCGGAGCCATCAACATCCCGTGGAGCACCACCGCCAACGAGGACGGCACCTTCAAGTCGGACGACGACCTCACCAAGCTGTACGCGGAGAAGGGCTTCGACGACACCAAGGAAACGATCGCCTACTGCCGCATCGGCGAGCGCTCGAGCCACACCTGGTTCGTACTGCAGGAGATCCTCGGCAAGAACAACGTCAAGAACTACGACGGCAGCTGGGTCGAATACGGCTCACTCGTCGGCGCACCGATCGAATTGGGAGCCTGATCATGTGTGGAGCACCTACCCAGGGGCAGACCCTGCCTGCCGGCGTCGACGTCGAGAAGGAAACGGTCATCACCGGCCGCGTTCTCGCCGCTGACGGCCAGCCCATCGGCGGCGCATTCGTGCGCCTGCTCGACGGCTCCGGAGAGTTCACGGCCGAGGTCGTGGCATCGGGAACCGGCGATTTCCGCTTCTTCGCCGCTCCGGGCGAGTGGACCGTGCGTGCACTGTCCAGCTCGGGCAACGGCACATCCACCGTCGCTCCCGAGGGCTCGGGCGTGCACAACGTGGACGTGACCGTCAGCAAGTAATTCCTGCTTTTTCAGGCGGCCCCGCACCCCTTCGGTGCGGGGCCTTCTGCATTCCGGCTCCCGATTTTTCCGGTCGGTCGCCGCGGTCTAAGATGTACCCGTGGTCATTTTCTTCGAGGTACTCCTCGCACTCGCATCCGTCATGATCGCTTGGTTCTCCGTGTACGTCGTGTACCGCTTGGTCACCGACGAGTCGTGAGTCAGGCTCCGGATTCAGGGTCCGACGCGACCGCTGACGATTCCGCCGCTGCAGGTGCCGTAAGGCGCGGCAGCGGGGACGAAGCTGTCGCCATCGCCGTCGAGCGCTCCAAGTCGACGGCGTCGCTCAACATTCCGACCCTGCCGGACCTTCCGTTGCCCGAGGACACCGCAAACCTGCGCCTCGGCCCGGACATCAATCCCGAACTCCTCGCACTGCTCCCCCTCGTCGGCGTCTGGCGCGGCGAAGGTGAAGGGCACGACGAGACCGGCGACTACGCCTTCGGTCAGCAGATCGTCATCTCTCACGACGGTGGCCCCTACCTCAATTGGGAGTCCCGATCTTGGCGTCTCGACGCCGAGGGCAAGTACGTGAGCCCTGATCTGCGCGAGAGCGGTTACTGGCGCATGGGCGGCGACGGCATCCCGGGCAGCGTCAACCAGGAAGTCGTCGAGCTCCTGCTCAGCCACAGCTCCGGCGTCGTCGAAATGTACTACGGCCGTGCGCTTACCCAGGCGTCGTGGGAACTTGCCACCGACGTGGTGATCCGCAGCCAGTCCGGTGCACTGTACGGCGGCGCGAAGCGCCTCTACGGCATCGTCGAAGGCGGCGACCTCGCGTACGTCGAAGAGCGGATCATGTCTGACGGTGGCCTGGAACCGCGCCTCTCGGCGCGGCTGACCCGCTACATCGGCTAGTTCTGCTGTGCGCCTTTATTAACCCCCGGCGGTTAATAAAGGCGCACAGCAGATCCATCCACAGGCACCGACAAATTCCACAGGTGGGCTCTGGAGCGGCAGTTTCGACCGATTCCTGTCGGACCGCGATCTCACGGTATTCGCATGAACTGCGACTACATCGATCCTGATCTCCGAAGACTCTTCGACTTCCAACACGGACTCGCGACCAATAAACAACTACGCCCTTTCGGCTATTCACCGCGGCGCATCCAACATCTGGTCGAATCGGGTCAATGGACTTCCGTCCTCCACGGCGTTCAATCCAGCACCAACGGCCCACTCAACCGAGCAATGATTCTCGAGGCCGCCCTTCTGTTCGGCGGCGGAGAGACCTACCTGAGTCACCGGACTGCTGCTGAAGAGTGGGGGCTCACGGACATCGAGTCCGAACTGCCGGTCCACATCACTGTCCGATACGGCAGATCCTCACGCTGTCAGAGGCCGACGGTCAGACCCGAACGCTCCCCGGCGCGCCCCGTTCCGTTGGGGTGGTCCACTGCCCATCCCGGAGTGATCGTTCATCGTTCACGCGCTCAGGCCCACATCGGCGTTGCCACTCAGCCTGCTCGTACTTCGCTGGCTGACACCGCAATTGACCTGGCGGTTGCAGAGCCGTCGGCTCGCGACGCCGCTCGTTCTCTGGTCCGATCGGCCACGGCGTGCAAGGTGTCCCGGATGGAACTACGCACCCGAATGGAATGCCGCCGGCCGAGGCGATATGTCAAAGCGCTGTCCTCGACGTTGGACCTCTTGGATCGCGGCGTCCAGTCGGTACTCGAGCATCGCTATGCAATCGAAGTCGAGCGAGCACACGGTTTACCGGAAGCGCGACGGCAATCGCCGGTCCTCGTCGATGGGAGAACTCTCTACGAGGACGTCGACTACCGCAATTGCGGTGTCGCACTGATCGTTCGACTCGACGGTTTTGCCTTCCACTCTTCTCGGGCGACTGCACTGCGGGATCGGCGGCGAGGTAACGCATCCGAACTGTCAGGCAACGCCACACTGGTCTTCGGTTGGGAGGAGGTGGAGGGGGCCTCGTGCCGAACTGCAGCCGAGGTCAGAGCGATCCTCGAGCGCGGTGGATGGTGGGGGCCTAATCCTTGTCCACGCTGTGCGCCTTTATTAACCGCCGGGGGTTAATAAAGGCGCACAGCACGAAGCGACCCCCGAGCCACACCCACGCTTTCGCGCGGATCCCGGTCGGACTGATCGGGGGCTCGGGGGTCGGGTGGCTGCCTGGGATTCGCCGGCCGCTCACGCGGTAAGTGAATTCCATCAGCGATTGCGGCTAGCTGGCAGCCACCTCACGCGTCCGTCTGTACTTCAATTTCAGACCACCTCCTTCCTTGTGTAAAGGAGAAAGTACGCCCACTTCACGACGACGGCAACGTATTTTCCACAGAAACTTTTCCGACGCATATCACCTGGTCAGCTGCTGTGCCGTCCGGAAGTTGGTGGGTGACGACAACAACGGTTCGCGAAGAATCGACCAGCGTTGCGTCGCGAGCGAGCAACTCGCGGAGCAACTGAGCACCGGCCTCCGCGTCCATGTGCTCGGTCGGCTCGTCGAGCAGCAGCACCTCCGCAGGCGAGACGATCGCGCGTGCCAACAGCAACCGACGACGCTCACCGCCCGAAACCGCTCGCATACCGCCGACCAGGTAGGTGTCGAGCCCTTCCGGCAGTTCCGACAGCCAGTCGCCGAGACCAACTGCGGCAAGTGCCTTCTCCGCGTCCTCGGCGGTGAGGTCACCCCGCGCAACGCGCAGATTCTCGAGTACCGACGTCTCGAAGAGGTGTGCATCTTCGGCGAAGTACCCCACGTGCCTGCGCAGTTCGGCCGGATCGATATCCGAAATATCCACTGCGCCAACGCGAACTGTTCCCGCGACGGGCGGCAGCAACCCCGCCGTCGTCATCAGTGCGGTGGTCTTTCCGGATCCACTCTCCCCGACGACGGCAACGCGGGCACCGCGAGGAAGATCCACGGAGAGCGGTTCGGTCACCTTTCCCCCGGGCCAACCCGCCTGCAATGCATGCACGCTGAGAATCCCGTTCTCCGGCCACGCACGATTTCCTTCGACGTGTTCCGCGTCGGCTCGATCGAGTACCGCCATGATGCGAGCCGACGCCAGCCGCGCCTTGGTCAACGCCACCGCCGCGCTGGGCAGTATCGCGGTTCCCTCGAAAGCCGACAGCGGAAGCAGTACAAGGATTCCCATGGACATCGGTGACATGTCGGTGGTTCCGTACAGCGTAATTCCGATCAACAGGGCACCGAGGACGCTCACACCGATTGCCAGGGGCGTCGCAGCGGCGGCAAAGGCACTCGGTACCGCCGCGCGATCGGTTGCATCGACCACCTCGTTCTCGGCGGACACAGCCTCGCTCACCGCCTGATCCAAGCGACCTGATACTCGAAGCTCAGCGGAATGGTCGAGCGCGGTCACCGCCGACTCACTGAATCGCGCTGCGGCAGCTGAACTGTCGGCCTCCGCAAGTCGAGCAGCTCGCGCCGACAGCCAGGGCGCCGCAATCCCGGACACCGCCAGCGCAACAGCCAGAATGAGTGCGGCCGGAACCGAGATGAACAACAGGATTCCCACCGCGGCGAAGGCGAGGACAACCGAAACAGCAATCGGGATCAGCGCTTTGACGACGACGTCGCCCAGCGCGTCCACGTCGGAGCCCGTACGGGAGAGCAGGTCACCGCGTCGTAGTCCGGCGGCGGCCGCGGGATCTCCCGCTGCCAACTGCTGGTAGATCCTCGACCGCGCTGCGGTGGTGCCGCGCAATGCGACGTCGTGCGTCGTCAATCGCTCGAGATAGCGGAAGACGCCACGCGAGATTCCCAGTGCACGCACGGCAACCACAGCGACGCTGAGATCGAGAACGGGAGGCATCTCCCACGCGCGCGTGATCAACCATGCGGACAGCGCGGCCAAGGCGAGTGCGCTACCGAGTGTTGCCACACCGGCGGCCACCGCCGTCAGTACGCGTCGTGGTCGAAGTTCCAGTAGCCGAAGAGCACGCAGAAGCGGATCGTGAGCGTCACTTCTCATGAGCGCGCACCTCGACGATCCGGTCAGCTGCGGCGAGCACACTTGGACGGTGGCCGATCACGACAACAGTGTCGCCGAGCTCCGCCCGTGCTCTCAGAGAAGCCAACACTGTCCCTTCAGAATCGGAATCGAGGTGAGCGGTGGGTTCGTCCAGGACAAGAACTGCGCGGTCGGAGGCGAGCACGCGTGTCAGCGCCAGTCGTTGTCGCTGCCCCAGCGACAAACCTGTGCCGCCGACGCCGATAACGGTCTCGACACCCGCAGGCAGCTCGGCCAATACCGCGTCGAATCCCGTCGCAGCAGCGGCGCGAGCCAATGCTTGCGCATCGACGACCCCGGTGAGATCGAGATTTTCACGAACGGTGCCAGGTAGGAGGACCGGATGCTGGGGAAGCCATGCCAACTGACTCCACCACGCGTGCTCGTCCAGGTCTCGGACATCGACGCCGGCGACCGTCACGCGGCCACTGCTCGGTTCGATCAGTCCGAGTAGCGCGTGCACTGCCGTCGACTTGCCGCAGCCGTTGGGACCGGTGAGCACGGTGATCGCCCCTGGCAACGCCACGGCGGAAAGTTGAGACGGTGCGACTCCCCCACGAGAGGTCACGCCGAGTCCGTCGAAGACGATGTCGGCGCCGCAAGCGACCACCGTCGTGCTACCACCCTCCGGTGCGGCAGAATCCGCCTCGATCACCTCGAATGCCTTGTCGGCTGCTGCCATTCCGTCCTCGGCGGCGTGGAACTGGGTTCCCACCATCCGAAGTGGCAGATACACCTCGGGTGCGAGGATCAACGCGACTATCCCCGGCTCGAGTGACATGTCCCCGTACACGAGTCGCAAGCCGATGCTCACGGCCACCAATGCGACGCAGAGTGTTGCGAGCAGTTCAAGCACCATCGAGGACAGGAACGCAACGCGCAGAGCAGACATGGTCGTCCGTCGATGGGCGTCACCGAGTTCACGGACACGCTCGGCAGGGCCTTGCTGACGACCGAGCGCTCGTAGCGTCGGCAGTCCGGCAAGTAGATCGAGCAGTTGCGAAGACAGCGTGGTCATCGCGGCCAGTGTCTTCTCCGACTTACCCTTCGTCAGCAAGCCGATCAGAATCATGAAGATCGGGATCAGCGGCAGCGTCACGAAAATGATGACCGCGGACGTCATGTCCTGCACCGCAATGACTATCAGGGTGATAGGCGTCAGTGTCACCGACAGGACCAGAGCCGGAAGGTATCCAGTCAGGTACGGACCGAGGCCGTCGACACCGCGGGTGACCACGGTCGCGATCTCGTCACGCCGAGGATCCAGATCGCGCGGACTCATCGCCGTCGCCGACGTCAGCACGCCGTTCTTGATCTCGGCAACGACACGAGTCGACGCCCGGTGCGCATACCTGGTCTGCAGCCAGGTCCCCAGAACCCTGACCGCAACAGCTGCGGCCAGAACAACCAATTCGGTCGTCCACGAAGAAACATCCACAGTTCGAGTGGTGATCACTCCGGCCAGCACTCGGCCGATCATGAGCGCCGCGACGATGACCATCACGACGTTCACCATCGACAGAGCGACCGTCAGGATCAGATAGCCGCGCGCAGAAGCGGAATGTCGCCACAGCCGCGGGTCGATCGGCCCCCGGCGACGCTCCCGAGTGGTGGGAGCGTCGCCTACTTCGATAGTCACGTGAATTCGACCGTCAGTTCTTTCGTCATTCGAATGTTCCGTGATTCAAGGTTGGTGACTACCACGTCTTCTCCTTGAATCGCAGACCGATCGACGCCGGAATCTGCTTGGAGGAGATGCGCTGTCGGAACACCCAGTACGTCCAACCCTGGTAGATGATCACCACCGGCGTCATGAATGCCGCGGCCCACGTCATCACCTTGAGCGTGTACGGACTCGACGACGCGTTCTCGATGGTCAGGCTGTACGCCGGATCGAGCGTCGACGGCATGACGTTCGGGAACAGCGAGGCGAACAGCAGCACGACGGTGGCGATGACGGCCACACAGGTGAGAACGAAAGCCCAGCCTTCTCGCTCGGCCCGCGTCAGGAAGACGACGCCGATCAGTGCAGCAGCAGCTGCGGCTACCAGAATCCACGTCCATCCCTTGCCGTAGGCGAGCTGCGTCCACAGGACGAATCCGCCGGCGACGGGAATAGCCGGAATTGCGAGTCGTGCAGCAATTTTCACTGCGTCTTCACGAACCTCGTCGGCACTCTTGAGTGCCAGGAACACAGCGCCGTGGAGAGCGAACACCAGCGCGGTGGTCAGACCGCCGAGCAGTGCGTACGGGTTGAGCAGATCGAAGAATCCCGACTCGACCTGCTTGTCGGCGTTGATCGCCACGCCCCGAACGATGTTCGCGAAAGCCACGCCCCAGAGAACTGCCGGGACCCAGGAGCCGAAGATGATGCCCCAGTCGCAGCGCTGACGCCATTTGTCGTCGTCGATCTTGCTTCGCCATTCGATGGCACAGATTCGAACGATCAAGGCCACCAGGATGATCAGCAGCGGCAGATAGAACCCGGAGAACAATGTCGCGTACCACTCCGGGAATGCCGCGAACATCGCGCCACCGGCGGTGATCAGCCACACCTCGTTGCCGTCCCACACCGGGCCGATCGTGTTGAGCGCCACCCGTCGACGCGTATCTGCCGGGAGGTCACTGCCTCTGCCGACGATCGGCATAAGCATTCCGACACCGAAGTCGAATCCTTCGAGGACGAAGTAACCGATGAACAGTACTGCGACGAGCACGAACCATACTTCTTGAAGTCCCATGATCGCCTCCTAGTACGCGAACGACAGTTGTTTGGGCTTGTCCGGATCTTCCGGCTCGTCATGATCCGTATCGCCCGGCGGATGCATGTCGTGTTCCAACGGACCTTCCTTCGCGTACCGCACGATCAGCTTGAACCAGACCACACCCAGCGCTCCGTACAGGAGGGTGAAGGTGATCAGCGAAGCCCAGACGGTAGCCGACGCATGGTCCGAAACACCTTGGTCGACAGTCAGTCTGATCATGTCGACGCCGGTTGGATTGGGATGCACCACCCAGGGCTGACGGCCCATCTCGGTGAAGATCCAGCCCGCGCTGTTCGCCATGAACGGAGTGGGAATCGCGACGAGACTGAGGATTCCGAACCACTTCTGGTCCGGGACCCGCCCCTTACGTGTGACCCACAGTCCCGCGAGAGCCAGTGCTGCCGAACCGGCGGCGAGGCCGATCATGGCGCGGAAAGACCAGTACGTGACAAAGAGATTCGGTCGGTAGTTGCCCGGTCCGAAGTCCTGCTCCGCCTGCTCCTGCAGTTGGTTCACGCCTTGCAGTTCGACGCCGGTGAACTTGCCCTCGGCCAACCACGGTAGAACGAACGGCACCTTCAGAACGTGCGTCACGCTGTCACAGTTGTTGTGTGTACCGATGGTGAGAATCGAGAAATCCGGATCCATCTCGGTGTCGCACAGCGATTCTGCCGACGCCATCTTCATGGGTTGTTGCTGGAACATGAGCTTGCCTTGAACGTCACCGGTGTAGATGATGCCGATCCCGGCCACGATCATGACGAGCAAGGCGAATCGTGTTGCCGGGCGGTACATCGTTCGTGCGTCGGTTTCGAGACGCTCGGCCTCGGCGGCCTCAGCCTGCTTGGCGCGGCGCATGTTCCGCACCATCCACCAACCACTGATGCCGGCAACAAACGTCGCCGCCGTCAGGAAGGCGCCGGCAACCGCGTGCGGGAAGGCAGCGAGAGCGGTGTTGTTGGTCAACAACTCCCAGATGCTGGTGAGTTCGGCACGACCCGTCTCAGGGTTGTACGTCGCACCGACCGGATGCTGCATGAACGAGTTGGCCGCGATGATGAAGAACGCCGACGCGTTGACGCCGATCGCCACGAGCCAAATGCACGCCAGGTGTACAAGTTTGGGCAGCCTGCCCCAACCGAAGATCCAGAGTCCGATGAAGACGGACTCCATGAAGAAGGCGACCAGACCTTCCAATGCGAGCGGAGCTCCGAAGACGTCGCCGACGAATCGCGAGTACTCGCTCCAGTTCATTCCGAACTGGAACTCCTGCACGATGCCGGTGGCTACACCGAGTGCGAAGTTGATGAGAAAGAGCTTGCCGAAAAACTTGGTGAGCCGATACCAGTGGTCCTTTTTGGTGACCACCCACATCGTCTGCATGATCGCGATCATCGGTGCAAGTCCGATGGTCAGCGGAACAAGGATGAAGTGGTAGACGGTAGTGATACCGAACTGCCACCTGGAGACGTCCAAAGTATCCATTGGCTACTCCGAGAGTAGGGCCCTGGGACAGGCTTCGGGGTTCGAGACGCGGGCAGTCGCTCGGCCCCTGCGGACACGGTACTGCTGTCCGGTTTGGACCGCAGGACTTTGCTACTACCAAATGTAGTAGAGACCTGTCGCGATTCCTATTCGCCTATCGCCCTGCTGAATCCGAATCAATTGCACGTTCAACTAATTCCGCGAATTCCTCGGAGACCTTCGGCTCTGGCAATGCGAGCCCGTCGAGTGTATGGACGCGTGCGGCCAGCGTGACGCTCGAAACCATCCACACTCCGTCGGCTGCAATCAAATCCGCAGGTCGGAGGGTTTCGTATCGGCAATCGAAGCGAGCACTGCCGGCAACGTCGAAGAGGGCACGCTGCGTCGTACCCATCAAAATGCCCTGTGCGGGAGGCGGTGTGATCAAAGTCCTGTCCCGAACGATCACCACCGTCGAGCGTGGCCCCTCCAACACATTGCCCTCGGAACTGACGAAGATCACATCGTCGGCACCCAAATTCGCCGCATATCGGAGCGCTGCCATGTTGGTTGCGTAGGACAACGTCTTCGCGCCCAGTAGCTGCCAGGGTGCCCGGGCAGAGAGATCGACCGAGAAACCTCGCTCGAGAGTCATCACCGACAGCCCCGATTCGCGGACCTGTCTGACCCGATCGGCCACCGGACCGACCATCACGAAGGCTGTCGGCTTGTCGCCGCTCTCACGGCCGCGGGTCAGAACAAGACGAAGAGCGCCTTCCTTCTCTGTCCCCCACTCCTCGGCTGCCATCTCGATCGCCAGACGCCAGTCATCGAGAACGGGGGCGGGCAGACCCAGTGCCCGCGCGCTCAGAACCAGTCGACTCAGATGTCCCTCGACCACCCGCGCCCTACCGTCGCGTACCAACAGCGTCTCGAAGACTCCGTCGCCGCGCACCACCGCCAGGTCGTCGGCGTGCAGAAACGGTGCGTCAGCATCGAGCACCTCATGGTCGAGAGTCACCAATACGCGATCAGGCATGCCATCAACCCTAACGATCCGCCAAGCCGCCGGGGCCGCCCTGTAACCGCGATCCCGCCCACACTCCTAGACTGGTCTTGTGGTCGACAACGCTCTTGTGCCCAACAGCCCACTTCTGACTTCCCCCGGCGCGGTCACCGCACCGGACGGTTCGGCCGACATCGGTGTCGCATGGCACTACGGCGATCCCCTCGGTGAACAGCGAACCGCGCAGCGCGCAGCAGTGGTGGTCGACCGCAGTCACAGATTCGTGATCGCCATTCCCGGCGACGAACGCCTCACGTGGCTGCACACGATTTCGAGCCAGCACATCGCCGCGCTCCCCGACGGCAAGAGTGCCGAGAACCTGAGCTTGGATGTCAACGGACGCGTCGAGCACCACTTCGTGCAGACGGACCTGGCCGGTGTCACCTGGATCGACACCGAAGCCGATCGCGGACCCGACCTCCTCTCCTTCTTGAAGAAGATGGTGTTCTGGTCCAAGGCCGAGCCTCGGGACGGCAACGAACTCGCGGTATTGAGCCTGGTCGGTCCCGAATCCCCGGCTGTCCTCTCCGCGATCGGCGTGCAGACACCAACCGATGCCTACGACGCTCTCGCGCTGGCCGACGGCGGGTTCGTCCGCCGCATGCCGTGGCCCACCGAGGACTCTTTCGATCTGCTCGTCCCACGGGAGCAACTGGCGGTGTGGTGGACCAAGCTGACCGATGCCGGTGCCAAGCCCGCCGGAAGTTGGGCGTTCGAGGCGCTCCGCGTCGAAGCGAGGAGGCCTCGCCTCGGACTGGACACCGACGAGCGGACGATCCCGCACGAGGTCCACTGGATCGGCGGGCCGGCCGAACACGGCGCCGTCCACCTCGACAAGGGCTGCTACCGCGGTCAGGAAACCGTCGCCCGGGTTCACAATCTCGGCAAGCCCCCGCGCCATCTCGTCATGTTGCACCTCGACGGCAGCGCCGAAGCGGTCCCGGAACCGGGTGACCCGATCACGGCGGGCGGACGAGCAGTCGGACGTGTCGGGACCGTCGTCAATCATCACGAACTCGGCCCCATCGCGCTCGCTCTGATCAAGCGCAACATTCCGGTCGACACCGAACTGATGGCCGGCCCCAGCGCTGCGTCCATCGATCCGGATTCGATCGTCGCGGACGACGCACCCCAGGCCGGACGTGAGGCTGTCAACCGATTGCGCGGAAAGTGACGGGCATGGTCGACGCGGTCTGCGTCGTCCACACCGAACGTGACAGTGGCGTCAGGCGAGTCCCCCGAACCGCGATCGACAAGCGTCCCGTCGACGGCCGCGTAGCGGTCGGCCGACTCGGCCTGGGTGGCGACTACGTCTGCGACACCGAATTCCACGGCGGCGCCTTCCAAGCTGTCTACGCGTATCAGCGCGACGAAGCGCAGCGATGGTCGGACGAGTTGGGCCGACCGCTCGCCCCGGGGTGGTTCGGCGAGAACCTCCACATCAGCGGAATGCTCGTCACGGACGCCGTGATCGGCGAGCGTTGGCACATCACCGGAGCCGAGGCGTCGGACGTTCTCGAACTCGAGGTAACCGCTCCCCGCGTCCCGTGCGGCACCTTCGGCATCTGGGCCGCGGAAAAGGGCTGGGTCAAAAGATTCACCGAGCGGACCGACGTCGGCGCCTACCTTCGCGTCAACCGGACCGGCACGATCGCCGCGGGCGACTCGGTCACCCGAGTCCACGTACCGGATCACGGCGTGACTGTTCGAGAGGTCTTCGCCGGAACCGACCCCGAGAGACTCCGACGGCTCCTCGCAGAACACACCGATCTTGCACCGAACGTCGCCGCGCGCGTCCAGAGGTTCATCGAACAAGCAGAAGCGCAGGTGCACTCGTGAGTATCGAATTGGTGGAAGTGGTCCGCTCGGGATTCCGCGAATGCGTGCATCGCGGATCGGCCGTCATTCTCGGCGCCGACGGCGAGGTCGTTGTCGGACTCGGGGAGATTCACACACCCATCTACCCGCGCTCGGCGAACAAGCCGCTGCAAGCCGTCGCTGCGCTTCGTAACGGCTTTGCACCCACCAGTCCGGAAGAGTTGGCCGTCGCGTCGTCCTCACATGCGGGCGAGGCCGATCACATCGAACTGGTCGCCGCGCTTCTCGCTCGCTACCAACTCGGTGTCGACCAGTTGCAGTGCCCCTCCGATCTGCCGGGCAACGAACTGGCCCGAGCCGAACTGATCGCAGCGGGCGAGCTTCCCAGTCCGATCTACATGACCTGCTCGGGCAAGCACTCCGCGATGCTCGCGACGTGCGTCGTGAACGACTGGCCGCTCGAGACGTACATGGAGCCGACCCATCCCCTCCAACTCGCGATCCAGGAGACGATCTTCGATCTCAGCGGCGAGGAAGAGCAGGAACTCGGCATCGACGGTTGTGGTCTCCCGATCGTCCCGCTTTCGCTCACGAACCTGGCTCGGGCATTCGGACGCCTGCCCTCGGCTGAGCCGGACTCCCCTGAACGGGCTGTGGCCGACGCGGTCCGCGAAAACCCCTTCCTCGTCTCGGGCACGGGCCGCAACGATCAGCGCCTGATGTCCGCCGTGCCGGGTCTGTTCTCCAAGACCGGATACGACGGCATCTACGCCGGAGCGCTTCCCGACGGTTCCGCTTTCGCCCTCAAGATCGACGACGGCCACGAGCGGGCGCTCCTGCCATTGGCGGCAGCTCTGCTCAAGCGAATGAACACCGAGTGGACCGAGGAATTGGCGGCTCTCGCATCCGCTCCGGTCTTCGGCGGGGACGCCCGAGTGGGGACGATTCGCGCAATTCCCGGAAACTTCTGAGCAGTTCTCACAAAGTTCTGACGAGTTCTTTCAGCATCCTGGCAGCTCGCGGCCATAGTGAGAGCAATCAGACACGGCGGTGAGGCGTTCGTGGAAGCGGAAGCGACTTTTCCACGCTAGAGTGTGTGTCAGGAAACTTACACACTCAAACGGGGCCGCCAAATTCCCCAGGCCGCCCCGCGAAAGCGCGAGGGGGTCAGCCATGGGCCGCGGCCGGGCTAAGGCAAAGCAGACCAAGGTTGCACGCGAATTGAAGTACAGCGTACCGACCACGGATTTCGACAGCCTGCAAAGAGAGCTCGCAGGTGGATCGACCAACTCGCATCGGAGCAGTGTCCGATCGGACCAGACTTCCGATAGGGAAGGGCATGCGCGAGAGGACGACTACGACGACTGGCGGCGTTGACCGCGCACTGCCACCGCGCAGACTGTGAAATGAGGAAGAGCTGATCGCTCTTCCTCATTTTTGCGTTCCATTTTCTGCCTCGCGCCTGCTTGTACGGACACACAAAACTGCCCCACCGGATCTCTCCGATGGGGCAGCTGACGTTGCGGTCTAGAAGCGCGGGTGGTCTCCGGCCAGGAACGCACGCTCTGCAGCGGCGTCCGACGCCTTCTTGACGCTACCGAGCGTCCAGCAGTCGATGTGGCGTGCAGTCAGGACGGCAAGTGCGCGGTCGACGTCCTCGGGCGCCACGACGGCAACCATGCCGACACCCATGTTGAAGGTCTGCTCCATCTCGGCGCGCTCGACGCGTCCGCGCTGCGCGATCATCGCGAACACCGGAGCGGGGCTCCAGGTTCCGCGATCGAGTTCGGCGACCAAGCCCTTGGGCATGACGCGCGCGAGGTTGTTGGCAAGGCCACCACCCGTGACGTGGCAGAACGTGCGCACGTCGGTCTCGGCAGCGAGTGCCAGGCAGTCCTTGGCGTAGATCTTGGTGGGCTCGAGCAGTTCCTCACCGAGGGTGCGGCCGAACTCGTCGACGTGTGCGCTCAGGTTCATGCGGTCGATCTCGAGCAGGACCTTGCGGGCCAGCGAGTAACCGTTGGAGTGAAGTCCCGACGAGCCCATGGCGATGACGACGTCGCCGGGGCGAACGCGGTCCGGTCCGAGCAGCTTCTCGGCCTCCACGACACCGACGCCGGTGGCGGAGAGGTCGTAGTCACCGTCGGCCATGATGCCGGGGTGCTCGGCGGTCTCGCCTCCGAGGAGAGCGCAACCGGCCTGGATGCAGCCCTCGGCGATGCCGCTGACCAATTCCGCGACGCGCTCGGGGATGACTCGGCCGACAGCGATGTAGTCCTGAAGGAACAGCGGCTCGGCGCCACAGACGACGAGGTCGTCGACAACCATGGCGACGAGGTCGAGTCCGACCGTGTCGTGCTTGTCCATCGCCTGCGCGACAGCGAGCTTGGTTCCGACGCCGTCGGTCGATGCGGCGAGCAGCGGCTCCTTGTAGTCACCCTTGAGGGAGAACAAGCCGGCGAAACCACCGAGGCCACCCATGACCTCGGGGCGGCTGGCCTTCTTGGCCAGAGGGGCGAAGAGTTCCACCGCCCGGTCGCCTGCGGCGATATCGACTCCTGCTGCCGCGTAGGAGGCGCCTGCGGTGCGGTGACTGTCCTCGGTCATCGGGTTACTACTCCAGCCTTGTATTTCTCGCGAGCACGTATTGCTCGTGCACAGGTAAGTGGTCTTGCAATGTGAAGTGTTTGCAATCCTCGTGACGCGAGATGGATCGTTCGACTCGAGACCCAGAGCGCGCACACAAATACCGACGATTACGCCCATACGCTACCGGACCGGCCCCCTCGGTGAGACCTCGCGTACCCCGAGACGTCAGTTCTGCAGCCGCGCACCGATCGAGGAGTGCAGCGCTCGCAGACTGTTCTGCCCGAGTGCAACGGTCTCGGATTCAATGTGTTTGAGGAGGTGCCCGTCGTGGACGACCTTCTCGCTCGACTGGATCAGCACCGTGCCGGCTCCGGTGAAATCGAACTGGCGTTCTTCACCGGTATTTGCGCCGAACATGCTTCCGCGAACCGCGCCCAGGAAGCTCTGCATCCAGTCCGCATCGAAGTGATGGGACGGCGACGGGCAGTCGGCCCAACCCACCAACGCCTGCGGGTCGATGCGCAACGGCGGCTCCGCGAACATGACCGGGCCGTTGGAGGACGCCAGGAACTTGCCTGTTCCCAGCAGCGTCAAAAAGCCTGGGACGATGGACTGTTTGAGGTCCAGGCTCGTCTCGAAGGCGAGGAGATTGGCCGCGCGAATCGTGAGGTTGCCGTCGTCGAGGTCGTAGGAATTGATGTTGAATCCGCGGTCGCCGAGGATCAACTTGCCCTGCCCCTGGGCGAGCACCCAGTCGTCCGCGTAGAGCGGCGAAGAGAATCTGGCCGCGACGATCGCCGTCATGCTCGTGCGCCCGAGCGGCTCGAAGTTGATGTTTCCGTAGTACGCGATCATCGCGCCCTTGGACGTGAACCACGGTTGTCCGGCCATCTCGACGCAGAAGGCGTAGTCGTTGCCCGGGACGTTGTCGTTGGCGGGCAGAGTCGCCGGATTGTGAATTTCGATACCCATGCTCTTTGCCCTCTCAGAACTTCTGCTCGGACGCCTGGACCCAGACGGTGCCGGCGCCGGTCATCTTCAGCTGGATGGACTCCCCCGAGCCCTTGCCGACGGCCTCGCGCCACCCGACGTTCGCGGAGATGTCGACGTTGATCTGACCGATGTGGCACACGTATGCCTGCGGGTCGACGACAACCTGAGGATTGTTCGGACCGACCTGCAACGGAATCGCGCCCCCGTGCGAGAGAACCGCGACGCTTCCCTGTCCGTGCAACTGCGTCGTGAACAGTCCTTGACCGGTCATGGCTCCACGTACCGCTCCGCGCACACCGCCCTGCGACGTGAGAGCGACTATCGAACTCTGGAGGTAACCGTCGTGTGCGAGGAGTCGGTCGGCTTCGACCGTGAGCATCGACGAACCGTCGAGGTGGATGACCTCGACATACAAACCGGCGTGCCCGTAGAAGACCTCACCGTTTCCCTCGGCCGCCATCATGCGTGCATGCTCGCCGGACATCATGCGGCCGGCCATCCCGGCGATACCGCCCATGTTCGGCATGGCGCCTGGCCCACCGCCCATGCTGTGCGGGATGAAGCGGACGTCACCGGTGTAGTAGAGCATCGACCCGGTGCGGGCGAGCACGTTCTGGCCAGGCGCGAGGGTCGACTTGACGACCTTGCTGTTCACCAATTCCAACGGCATGGTTCAGCGCTCCTCGGGCTGGATGTAGACGACTCCGGATCCGTCGAATCGCAGCGAGAACGCTTCACCGCTGCCACCGCCGATCGCGGAGCGCCAGGTGACGTCGGTGACGAAGCTCTGGTTGAGCTGGCCACGGTGAGCGACGAATGCATCGGGATCGGCAACCAGCGGATACTGCGGGCTGACTTCGAGCGCGATGATCGGTCCGCCCTTCGACAGCACGGCCACCAGACCGGTGCCGCTGACGACCGTCGTGAACAAGCCCTGTCCGGAACCTGCGCCGCGGAGGCCGGCAAATTTCACATCGGTTCGCAGCTGTCCGACCAGTGCGAGCAACTGTGAGGCTTCCACGTGCAGAGCGTCGTTGTCGAGTTCGATGATCGTGATGTCCTGGGCGTCGACCGCGAAGTAGACGGTGCCTTGTCCGCTGACTTCCATCAGGGACAGTGATTCACCTGCCGCCTTCTGTTTCAGCGCGGCACGTAACCCTCCGCCACCGCCCATACCGGCGTTCTTGAAGGTGATCGCACCCTCGTACGCCACCATCGAACCGTTGATCGCTTTGATGGTGTCCCCCACCAGGTCTGCGACCAGTACCCGGTGCCCATCCATTCTCAGTTGCGCCACGGAGGGCACTATGCCAGATGCTCACGACGTATGCCGTGTCGTCGAACGGAAAGTCGTGGAACAGAAAATCTGCCGCCCACATGTTGTGGACGGCAGATTCTCGGCTATCGATTTTCGGTGCTCTGCAGCTTTCGGTGTTCAGGGGCGGCTGAGCGCGCTCGCGTTGTCGTTGTCGCGAGTGGCCGTCGAACCTGCGGTGCTCTCGAGCATCCCCTCGAGGACGTTCTTGCCGATCGACGTTTCCTTGGGAAGCGCGATCGGGTAGGTCCCGTCGAAGCATGCGGCGCACAGACGGCTGGCCGGCTGCTCGGTCGCGGCGATCATGCCTTCGGTGGAGATGTATCCGAGCGTGTCCGCTCCGATGGAACGACGCACACCGTCGAGCATTTCCTCGAACGTCGCATCCTGTCCGCCTGCTCCGTTGGCAATCAATTCGGCCGGTGAGGCGAAGTCGATGCCGTAGAAGCAGGGCCACTTGACCGGCGGCGAGGCGATACGGACGTGAATTTCGAGGGCTCCGGCTTCGCGGAGCATCCGGATGAGCGCACGCTGAGTGTTACCGCGGACGATCGAATCGTCCACCACCACAAGCCGCTTGCCGCGGATGACTTCCTTGAGCGGGTTGAGCTTGAGCCTGATACCGAGCTGACGGATCGTCTGCGACGGCTGGATGAAGGTACGGCCGACGTAGGCGTTCTTCATCAAACCCTGGCCGTAAGGAATGCCCGAACCCTGGGCATACCCGACGGCGGCGGGGGTGCCGGACTCGGGAACGGGGATGACCAGATCGCCTTCGGCGGGGTGCTCGCTGGCGAGCAGACGGCCGATCTCGACGCGGGTCGAGTGGACCGAACGGCCACCGATGACGCTGTCGGGACGCGCGAGGTAGACGTACTCGAAGACACAACCCTTGGGAGTCGGGTTCGCGAAACGCGAGGAGCGGACGCCGTCTGCGTCGATCGCGAGTAGCTCACCGGGCTCGATGTCGCGAACGAACGACGCGCCGACGATGTCGAGGGCTGCGGTCTCGCTGGCGACTACCCAACCGCGGTCGAGTCGACCGAGGCAGAGCGGGCGGATGCCGTGCGGATCGCGCGCTGCGTACAGCGTGTGCTCGTCCATGAAGGTGAGGCAGAACGCGCCCTCCAACGTGGGAAGCAATTCCATCGCGGCCTGTTCGATGGTGCTGTCGCCGGCAGCGTGTGCCAGGAGACCACCGATGAGGTCGGAGTCGGAAGTCGCGGCATTGGGGCGCTTGTCGTTGACCAGGCCGGCTGCACGGGTGCGGCTCGCGAGTTCAGCGGTGTTGACCAGGTTGCCGTTGTGGCCGAGCGCGATGCCGGTACCGGCAGTGGTCGTACGGAAGATGGGCTGCGCGTTCTCCCACGTCGTGGAACCGGTGGTGGAGTAACGGCAATGTCCGACGGCGACATGTCCTGGCATCGCTGCGAGAGTCTGCTCGTCGAATACCTGGCTGACCAGGCCGAGATCCTTGAACACCAACACCTGGGAGCCGTCGGCTACCGCAATGCCGGCAGCTTCTTGACCACGGTGCTGAAGTGCGTACAGGCCGTAATAAGTGAGCTTCGCCACATCCTCTCCCGGCGCCCAGACGCCGAATACACCGCATTCTTCGCGGGGCTCGTTCTCGTCCTCGTCGGACGGGTTCGAAGCGAGGAGATTTGGACTGTTGACCGACAGATCGGCACGAGTCACCGGGCGCTCCCTTTGTGGGCAGGGGTTGGGGGGCATACACAGTCTACGGCCATTTTGGGACACACTTCCCCTGAGGGCAGCCTTGGGCCTCAGATCACGCCGAAGCGAACCGGATGGTCTCTGTCACTACGCCAACCGGAGCAGTGGGAGCCAGTGCGCAATTTCGGGGGCGCGGCTACCTGATGCGTCGACTCGTCCGTCACCTGCGGCCTCGGAGAACTCGAGCAGTCCGGTGACCATCTGCAACCACGTGCGAGCGTCCGTCTCGACGACGTTTGGCGGGGTTCCGCGCGTATGACGTGGACCTTCGATGCATTGCACGGCGACAAACGGCGGCACCCGCACCTCGACGCTCGATCCGGGGGCGATCTGTTCGAGAGTGCGCGCACTCATCTTCACTGCGGCGCCGAGTTCAGCGCGAGAAGGCTTCGGAAGTTCCGGATCGCGAAGCCACGGGCCGACAGCCAGGACTGCGGCACGGAATTCGGCGGGGTCGACGGCGCGGCGGGGCGGCATCAGTTCACTCCTTGTCTTCGAGTAGCGATACGAACGGCAAGTGCGCCACCGGCATTGGTCGCGAGGTGCAGCAATGCCGGTGCGAGGACGCTGCCACCCCTGCGATGCAGCCACTCGAACAGCAGTGCCGACGCGCCGGTGAATGCCACTGCAGCGGGAACGTTGTCGCCGGCACCGCGGGCGGGGGCGACGTGCCACAACCCGAAAGTCAGTGCATGAACAGCCTGCGCGGTGGGACGGTTCAGCTCACGATTCCAGACTGCGGACATCGCGCTACGGAACAACAGTTCCTCGGAAAGCACCGTGCCGAAGGGGATGTGCAAGATGATCCATTCGAGGAAGTCCTCACGGCCGTCTGCTCGCTCGTCGGCAGCGAGTGTCGCACGCAAGGACGGGACAACCAGAGCGGCGCTGTAACCGGTGAGGACCGCCCCGGCCGCGGCTCCGCCGAACTGGGCACCACCACGAATTCCGGTGTGTGCCAATCCGAGTTCCTCGCGGGTGTAACCACGTGCGAGTAAGACTCCGATGGCCGACAGACCGGCCGCGGTGTTGACCACGGCGCGAGCGCGAGGCGAAAGACCGAATGCCGGAAGCACGACGTTGCTCCAGGTGATCGCGGCGGCGGAGAGCGCGATCGAGGCGACTCCCCTCACTTCTCTGGGCCCTCGGATTTCACGGCGACAACCAACGCCGACCGCACCCGCTCGGTTTCTGCGGCCGTCCATCCCTCGGGCTGGGCGACGCTGATCCAGGCGTCCAGAACGGAGGTTCCGTAATTGTGACCGTGACCGTCCGGAACTCCCGCGGCGTTACCGAGGTCTGCAGACACCTGCCAGAACGTCACGACCGGGAACCATTTCATCGACGGTGAGCGGTCGAATCCCGGTACTTCCTTGAGCCACTCGGGCCGGTTGAACATGAGGTCGGGTGACCACCACACCACCGGATCGGAAGGATGCTGGACAAACAGAACTCGCGGCTGCGGCCACGTCATACCGTCGGTCGGAATGTCTGCGGAGCGATCCGCGAACCGGACTCCGGCCAGACCGTCCGCGTACACGGGCGCCACTTCGGGAGTGCCGGGATCGCGCCTCTTCTCGATCGAACGCCACAACTGCGTCGCGTTCGGTGGACCTACCCACAGAATTCCGTCGGCGGTATCGCGCGCCGCTTGCAGTGTGTCGAATGCCCCCGCGCCGGCCATGACGCCGAGGCTCTCGCCGTAGACCATGAACTTCGGCCTGGTGGCTTCCGGTTCCTGAAGCCATCTTTCGTGTACCCGCTCGATCAACAGGCGACCGGCAGCTTGCGCCTTCTCCTGGTCTGCGAGGAACGAGATCCAACTCGGCAGGTACGAGTACTGGCTGGCGACGAGAGCAGTGTCGCCGCCATGTACAAGCTCGATTGCCTGTGCCGCAGTGGGATTGACCCACCCCGTACCTGTCGTCGGAATGACCACGAGGACCTTGCGTTGGAAGGCGCCGGTTCGCTCCAGTTCCTTGATGACCAGATCCATGCGCTCTTCGGGATCTTCGGCGCTTTCGAGTCCGGCATACACGCGAATCGGATCCATCGCAGGCTTACCGGTTGCCGCTTCGAGTTCCTGGGCGTCCAGTCCACGCGAGACGAAGTTTCGTCCCTCGAACCCCAATGTGTCCCAGGGAGCAGCAGATTCGGGGCTACCCGATTTCATCGGATCCTGCGGTTCGACGACGCCGTCTCGAGTGGTCGAGTTCTGCAGACTGAAGATCGAGTTGGTCGCGGCATAGATTCCGCGGACGAGGACGCCGTCGACCAACATGAAGAACAGGACGGTGACAACCAGGACGCCGACACCATTGGCCACAGACCGCGACCAGTGGAACCGCCGCATCAGCTGTCGGGCAATCAGTTTCACCAGATCGTGGAGGACCCGCCAGATCGAGATGAGCAGGCCGCCGATGAAGAGGCTCAATCCGAGGGTTCGGATGTAGCCGGAGGTGGTCGTGCCTTCGGCGTCGGTCAGCGCCGCAATTTCGCGTTGCCACCCGGCGGCGTAGACCAACATGATGATCGCCGCGACGATGGATGCGACCGGTACGAAGACCTTGATCGCGGAAGGCACCGGCTCGGGCAGGGGCCACCACCGTCGACCGCTGAGCAGGTATCGCTCCACAGCCCAACCGATCGCGGTGCCGACGCCGTAGCCGATGGCCGAGTTGATGCCGCCGATCAGACCCTGGAAGAGCCAATCGCGCGGCAGCAACGACGGCGTCAGAGACCAGCAGAAGAAGAACGCGGCAAACGCGATGCCGGTGAAGTCGAGTTTGAGGAGCCCCCACGCCCACTCGGTGAAGCGGTTGTCGAACTTCTCGAGAGATGCGGGAACAGCCAGCCGCAGGTGGTGTTCCTGCGGCTGGCTGTCAGAAGAAGTCAGTTCTCCGGAATCGACCATCTATCACCCGAACAGTGCGGGCAGCGTTCCCTCGAAGGCCTCACGGAGCTTGGCCATCGTGACGGAGAAGTGTCCCTGGACCTCGACGGAGTCGCTGCCCTCGTCGACGACCCCGATACGCGTCCACGGCAAGCCGCGAGCGGTGCACATACCGGTGAAGCGGGTCTCCTCGGTGCGAGGAACCGCAACCAGGACGCGTCCGGACGATTCCGAGAACAGGGTCACGAACGGATCTGCGCCCTCGGGAATCAGGATGCGGCAACCGGTTTCGCCGGCCAGCGCGGCTTCGACGACAGCCTGGGCCAGTCCACCCTCGGAGAGGTCGTGAGCTGCGGTGACCAGTCCGTCACGCGAGGAGGCGAGCAGGATGTCCGCAAGCAGCTGCTCACGGGCGAGGTCGACCTTCGGCGGCACGCCACCGAGGTGACCGTGCTCGACCTGCGACCAGATGGAACCGTCGAACTCGTCGTGGGTGTCGCCGAGCAGGATCAGCGTCTCGCCAGGCTCGAGTCCGAGGCCCGTCGGGATACGGCGGTGAACGTCGTCGATCACACCGAGGACGGCAACCACCGGCGTCGGCAGGATGGCCGTGGATCCGGTCTGGTTGTAGAAGCTGACGTTGCCGCCGGTGACGGGGATGCCGAGGGTGGCGCAGCCGTCGGCGAGGCCGCGAACGGCCTGCTGGAACTGCCACATGACACCCGGGTCCTCGGGAGAACCGAAGTTCAGGCAGTTGGAGACGGCCTTGGGCGTTGCGCCCGTGACTGCCACGTTGCGGAAAGCCTCGGCCAATGCGAGCTGCGCACCGGTGTACGGATCGAGCGCGGTGTAGCGGCCCGAAGCGTCGGTGGACAGTGCGATTCCGCGTCCGGTCTTCTCGTCGATGCGGATGACACCGCCGTCGGCGTTCTCGGCCAGGACGGTGTTACCGCGGACGTAGCGGTCGTACTGCTCGGTGATCCACTTGCGGCTGCACAGGGCAGGCGAGGCGATCATCTTCAGCAGGGTCGCTTCGAGCTCGGCGTCGGTTTCGGGACGCTTCAGTCCGGCGGTCGTGTTCGCGATCAACGCGTCCTGGCTTGCCGGGCGCTCGACGGGACGGTTGTAGACCGGGCCTTCGTGAGCGACGGTGCGCGGGGGAACGTCGACGACGGTCTCGCCGTGCCAGGAGATGGTGAGGTGCTCACCGTCGGTGACCTCGCCGATGTCGGTGGCCAGGACGTCCCACTTCTTGCAGACCTCCATGAACGCATCGACGTTCTCGGGCGTGACCACGGCGCACATGCGCTCCTGCGATTCGCTGGAGAGCACCTCGGCGGGGGTCATGCCGGTGGCGCGCATCGGAACCTTCTCGAGGTTGATGTGCATGCCGCCGTCACCGGCTGCAGCCAGCTCGGAGGTGGCGCAGGACAGCCCGGCGCCGCCGAGGTCCTGGATGCCGACAACGAGGCCGGCCTTGTAGAGGTCGAGACAGCACTCGATGAGCACCTTCTCGGTGAAGGGGTCGCCAACCTGAACCGCAGGGAGCTTCTTACGTCCGCCGGTGTCTCCACCCTCGTCGTCGAACGTCGCCGACGCGAGGACCGAGACGCCGCCGATGCCGTCGAGACCGGTGCGTGCGCCGAACAGGATGATCTTGTTGCCTGCACCCGAAGCGAAGGCCAGATGCAGATCCTCGACGCGCATGACGCCGGCTGCCAGTGCGTTGACCAGCGGGTTGCCTGCGTAGGACTCGTCGAAGACCGTCTCGCCGCCGATGTTCGGCAGGCCGAGGGAGTTTCCGTATCCACCGACACCACGCACGACACCGTCGACGACGCGACGGGTATCGGGGGCGTCGGCAGCACCGAACCGAAGCTGATCCATGACGGCGATCGGACGAGCACCCATGGCCATGATGTCGCGGACGATGCCACCGACACCGGTTGCCGCACCCTGGTAGGGCTCGACGTACGAGGGGTGGTTGTGGCTCTCGACCTTGAACGTGACTGCCCAGCCGTCACCGATGTCGACGACGCCGGCGTTCTCGCCGATACCGGCCAACATGTTGGCGCGCATCTCGTCGGTGGTGGTCTTGCCGAAGTATCCGAGGTGGACCTTCGAGGACTTGTACGAGCAGTGCTCGCTCCACATCACCGAGTACATCGCCAGTTCGGCGTCCGTGGGACGGCGGCCCAGGATCTCCTTGATGCGTGCGTATTCGTCGTCCTTGAGACCGAGCTCCTTGAACGGCTGAGCGGCATCGGGATCAGCCGATGCGTGCGTGACGGTATCGACCTGGTGAGCAGACACTGGAGAGTGGTCCCTTCCCTACGGGAGTCAAGAGGCAAGCCGGCGCGGAGCGGGACACCACGAATGTGCCCAACGAAAGAACGTGCCGGGGGACAGTCTATCGGTGTGGGCCGACGACTTCCGCAGACGGCAGCACCCGCAACACCTCCGGGCCTGCGAAGTATCGCCCGTCACACCCGCCCCGGTTTGGGTAATCCGGTCGGTTTTCTTAAGGTCAGGCCGGTTCATTCTTTCCCTCGAAAGGTCTCGCATGCCCCAGGATGTTCGTCAAGCCGACCTCACGGCACAGTCCCAGTCGGTGACCACTCCCCTCACTCCGGCTGCAATTTTCCTGGTCGCGACCGTGAATCCGGGTGGCGAGAACACCACACGAGAACTGCTCGCCGATGTCGCCGGTCTGCAGCGGGCTGTGGGGCTGCGTGTCCCTGGATCGGGTTTGGACGTCGTGACGAGCATCGGTTCGCTGGCCTGGGATCGACTGTTCGCCGGTCAGCGCCCTGCGCTGCTGCACCCGTTCACCGCTTTGCAGGGTGACGTTCACTCGGCGCCGTCGACTCCCGGTGATCTGCTCTTCCACATCCGCGCGATGAGCATGGACGCGTGTTTCGAGGTGGCTCGGCAGATCACGAAGCGACTGCACGGCGCGGCCACGGTGGTCGACGAGGTTCACGGCTTCCAGTACTTCGAGAACCGCGACCTCATCGGCTTCGTCGACGGCACCGAGAATCCGGTCGGCCGCGACGCCGTCGCCGCAGTGACGGTCGGCGACGAGGATCCTGCGTTCACCGGCGGCAGCTACGTCCATATCCAGCGCTACATCCACAAGATGCGCGATTGGGAAGCAATCACCGTCGACGAGCAGGAGCGTGTGATCGGGCGCAGCAAGCTCGAGGACATCGAGATGACGTCCGACGTGAAGCCGGCCAACTCGCACGTCGCGCTCAACGCGATCAAGGACGAGAACGGCAAGGCTCTCGAGATCCTGCGTGCCAACATGCCGTACGGGCGCCTCGGTGACGACAAGATCGGCACCTTTTTCATCGGCTACTGCCGCACGCCTGCGATCACCGAACGGATGCTGGAGAACATGTTTCTCGGCGACCCCCGCGGCAACTACGACCGACTACTCGACTTCTCGACGGCTGTGACGGGCTCGATGTTCTTCACACCGAGCGCCGACTTCTTCGAGGGTCTCCCGGCCGCACCCGCCGGGCTCTCAGCACTTTGACCACGCGCCCTCTAACTTCGAGGCGTGAGGAAGGCACCGAGCGCGTCGGCATACATGCGGACGTCTGACGCGCCCATCAACTCGCGGGCCGAGTGCATCGCGAGCTGGGGTGCGCCGACGTCGACGGTGGACAGTCCGGTCCGTGATGCCGTGATGGGTCCGATGGTGGAGCCGCACGGCAGATCGGCGCGGTGGACGTAGCGCTGCATCGGCACTCCCGCCTGATCACACGCGAGCGCGAATTCGCCTGCACCGGCCGCATCGGTGGCGTATCGCAGGTTCTGGTTCACCTTGAGTACAGGCCCACCGTTGATCTCGATCCGATGAGCGGGCTCATGGCGGTCCGGGTAGTTGGGGTGCGTCGCGTGAGCCATGTCGCCCGACGCGCACACCGAGCCCGCCATCGCCTGCAGGAATTCTTCGCGGCCACCACCGCGCCCCAACACGATCCGTTCGAGCACGGTGTTCAGCAGATCTGAGAAAGCTCCACGGTCGGACATGCTGCCGACCTCTTCATGATCGAAGAGTGCGAGCACCGGGACCTGCTGACCGGGCGACTCGACTGCGGCCAGAAGTGCTTGTGTCCCTGCATAACACGTGCCCTGATTGTCCAGCCGAGGGGCGCTGACCAATTCCTTGTCCACCCCCACGACTGCGCTGGGCGCAAGATCGTATGTCATCAATTCCCAGCCGAGAACCGACGACGCGGCTACACCCGCACGCTCGGCGACAAATCCGATGAACGACTTGGGTTTCGAACCCACGCCCCAGATTCCGTTGACGTGCCGCTGCGGATCCAGCGTCACGCCCTTGCGATCTTCGGACAGGTGGATAGCCAGCTGCGGAACACGCAGAATCGGGTCGTCGATGCGAACCAGCTTCTGCTCCACCGTGTTTCCCACCCGGACACTCAATCGTCCGGAGATACCGAGATCGCGGTCGAGCCAGGAGTTCAGCCACGCCCCGCCATACGGTTCGAGGCCCACCATCTGCCACCCGGCCGAAGTGAGGTCGGGATGCTGTTTGACCCGCAGATTCGGGCTGTCGGTGTGACCTCCGACGATCCGGAACGGAGCGGCGTTTTCCACGCCCTCGGTGCTCCAGGCAATCAGCGAACCACCGCGCACGAGGAAGTACCGTCCGGGCTCGGCTGGCCACGACTGCGTTTCGTGGACTTCGACGAACCCGCCGGCCGTCAGCTCGGTCGCCACCGTCGCGCACACATGGAACGGCGACGGTGACGAATCGACGAAGCTGCACAGGCCGTCTGCGTCGGCCCCGGTCCGAGAAGTCTGAGAAGTCATGCCCCTCATCATGCCCGAATCGGTGTCCGCGAAATCAGTGGGCACGAAATCAGTGGGCGCGAATCGGGTGAGCTCAGAACCTGTCAGCTCAGGCGTGAGGACCGGACACGCAGAACTGGTTCCCATCAGGATCGAGGAGCGTCACCCAACGGAAACCGTCCATGTTCTCCCGGTGGTGCTCGGTTGCTCCGGCCTCGACGAGCCGCGCCACCTCGGCGTCGAGATCCGGACTCCCCAAATCGAGATGGATGCGATTCTTGCCGGCAGTGGGGTCCGGGACCTTCTGGAATGCGAAGTTGGTGGCGCTGTCAGGGACCGCGACGATGTAGAACCAACCGTCGTTCTCCTCGACGATGTTTCCGCCCAACTGCGCCGCCCACCACGTTGCGAGCGGACCGGGATCGAGACTGTCGAAAGTGATCATGCCGAGTGTGAGAGTCATGCGCACAAGCTAATACAAGCCACCGACAAAGAGTCTCGATCTCGGGCTGAGATGAGACGATCCTCGAATGCGATTCACAACGCTGCGCGACCGTGTTGCAGAACCACTCTTCGCAGTCTTCATCGCGACCGGATTACTCCTGAGCGTCCTCGGAGTGCTCGCCTGGCGATTTGCCACGCCATCCACGCGGACAGAACATATCGGCATCCAACCTCCACCACCGCCGCCGATGGAGGACGGCAAGACGGGGTACATGTGGGTTATCGACGGCTACAGCTACTCCGACGCACCACATTGGTTCCCCGCGGCCGCTTGGTTCCTGATGGTCGGACGGCTGTCGCCGTTGTCGTCTCGGCGATACTGAACGCGACGGGATGGCGACTGGCCCGCGACGCGCACGGTAGAAAATTTGCTCTTCCGCTTGCACTTTCAGCTTTCGGCGCAGCCTACGGACTCGCGGTTGCCGTTGTCGGACGAATCTGGCCGCCCACCTTCTATTCGGTGGTCCTCCCCGAACCGCGCGACCAGCAGAACCCCTACCCGCCATCGGCCGTTATCCACTTCGACCTCGAGCCGAACCTGATCACGTTCACCGCAACAGGTCTCGCCGTCGGCCTTCTCGCGGCCGCCCTGCTTTATGTCCGGAACTACTCGCTCACACGAACGAACTAGCGGGCGCGGAGATCACTCGACCGCTTCGAGTTCCGCGACGCTCCCGTCCGAGATCAACCGGACGTGGCGGGTGATCTTCTCGATCGGCCAGTCCCACCACGCAATTCGCACCAACTTCTCGATGTCTTCAGCGCTGAAGCGGCGCTTGATCTCCGTTGCCGGGTTGCCGCCGACAATTGCGTAGTCCGGGACGTCGCGTGTTACGACTGCGCCGGTGGACACGATCGACCCGTGGCCGATCCGGACACCGGGCATGACTGTCACGTTCCCGCCGAACCACACGTCGTTCCCCACGACGGTGTCACCGCGCGACGGCAGATCCTGCACCAAATCCATGTGCCGGGCCCAATCGCCGCCCATGATCGGGAACGGGTAAGTGGAGACACCGTTCATACGATGGTTCGCGCCGTTCATGATGAAGGTGACACCGGTGGCCAGGGCGCAGAACTTTCCGATCACCAGTTTGTCGGGACCGTAGTGATGCAACACGTTTCGAGTCTCGAACTCTTCGGCGAACTCCGGATCGTCGTAGTAGGTGTACTCCCCTACCTCGATCAACGGGTTGTCGATCAACGGCTTCAGCAACACCACTCGTGGTTGCCCGGCCATCGGATGAACATTTGTGGGATCTGGCGCGTTCACTGCTTACTCCGATCCGCCGGCGCGGTGTCGCCGACCGCAGCAAGACTATCCGGTTCCTGCTGCGGTCGACCGACCAGCGAAAACGTTCCGGTGTCAGCCCAGGAGGCCCTTGGCGATATGGGTGACCTGAATTTCGTTGCTGCCCGCATAGATCATGAGCGACTTGGCATCACGCGCCAACTGCTCGACTCGGTATTCGGCCATGTAGCCGTTTCCACCGAACAGCTGTACGGCTTCCATCGCGACCTCGGTCGCTGCGCGCGACGAGTACAGCTTCATCGCCGACGCCTCCGCCAGGCTCACTTTGTCTCCGGCCGCGGTGCGCTCGATCGCGTTGAAGACCATGTTCTGCACGTTGATTCGAGCGACCTCCATCTCGGCGAGCTTGAGCTGGAT
Source organism: Rhodococcus sp. APC 3903 (assembly GCF_030407755.1). Lineage (NCBI taxonomy): Bacteria > Bacillati > Actinomycetota > Actinomycetes > Mycobacteriales > Nocardiaceae > Rhodococcus > Rhodococcus sp. APC 3903. Next base: position 29,909 of record NZ_JASDCV010000001.1, on the reverse strand, counting down.
GAGCTGGAACTGCCCGATCTCACGTCCCCACAGTTTGCGGGACTTCGCGTATTCGATGCTCAGACGGTGACATTCGTTGATGATGCCCAGCGAGAGCGACGCGATGCCGATGCGTTCGGCGGCAAAGCTCTCCTTGGCGCTGGACTTTCCGTCGGACTTTCCGCTGTCCTCGGTTTCGCCGAGCAGACGATCCTTGGTGATGCGGACGTTGTCGAAGAACAGCTCACCGGTGGGCGAGGAGTTCATTCCCATCTTCTTGAACGGCGGGCTCTGCGTGAGCCCCTCCATGCCCTTGTCGAGGATGAAGGCGAGCACCTTGCGGTCACGACGATCAACCGAAGCGTCCCCCTCGTCGAGCTTTGCGTAGACGATCATCACGTCGGCGTACGGACCGTTGGTGATGAAGGTCTTGTTGCCGTTGAGGATGTAGTCGTCACCGTCGCGGCGTACGTAGGACTTCATACCGCCGAAGGCATCCGAGCCGGAGTCCGGTTCGGTGATCGCCCATGCACCGACGGTTTCGAATGTCACCAAGCCGGGGAGCCAGCGTTCCTTCTGCGCGAGTGTGCCGCGGCTGCGGATAGTTCCAGCGGCCAATCCGAGGCTGACGCCCAACGACGCGACAAGACCGAGGCTGACGCCGGCCAATTCGCTGTTGAGCACAACGCCCATGCTGCCGGCGCCACTGAAGGCGCTCGACTTCTCACCGTCACCGGACGGAGCATCGCCGCGCTCGCGTGCGAGCGACTTCTCGAGGCCCTCGCGTGCCATGTCGGCCAGACCGAAGGTCGAGTACAGCTTGCGAATGATGTCGAACGGCGGTAGCGCACCACTTTCGAGCTCGTCGACGTGAGGTCGCACCTCTTTGTCGATAAAGCCCCGCAAGGCGTCGCGGAACATCAGGTCGGTGTCGGACCACTCGTACATGTGCCTGAACTCCAGTCGGTGAACGATCGAGAGACTGCCGAACGGCAGCCACACACCGAATATAGAACACGTTCCAAAACCGGAACAGGATTCAGCTGATCAGACCCATTCGCTGCGAGATCCACGTCAGCTCCTGCTCGACGCCGGCCGACCACACCGAAAAGCTGTGACCACCGGGAAGCTCGAGATATCTGGCGTCCATTCCGGCCGCTTTGGCCGCTTCGTACACCTTTTGCTGGCCGGGCTTGAACTCGTTGTCATCTGTTCCGACCACAAACACTCCGCCCGAGTTCGGGAACTTCCGGGTCGCCAGCAGGTCCATCGGATTCACCTTCACGAATGCCGCCTCGTCGCCGCCGAATATCTCGTCGACGGTTCGCTGTCGGTCACCGAGCGAGGGCTCCAACTGACCGGAGAGATCGAGGAACGTCGGATACACGTCGGGGTAGTTGGTAGCCATCTGCAGCGAGCAGGTACCGCCGTAAGAGAGTCCGCCGATGGCCCACGCCCTCGGGTTCGTGTCGATCTGGAACGCATTCGCCACTGCAGCGGGCAAATCCTTTGCCAGGTACGTGCCGACCTTGCCCTGCGACGAGTCGGTGCACAGCGGATTGGCCATCTGCGAGCCTGTTCCATCGGCTATCACGACGACCGGCGCCAACCCCTCGTGATCCCGGGCAAAAGCATCCATTGTCGCGGTGAGCTTTCCGCCCTGGAGCCAGTCCTCGGGCTTGCCAGGCTGACCGGCCATGAGCACCAGGACGGGCAGTAGTGGACGCGGATTGGTGAAGTACGACGGCGGCAGATACACCTGGGCGTCACGTGCGGAGAATCCCGAAATCGTTCCGGGAACAGGCAAAGTCGTGACTCGTCCGCGAATCGGCATGCCTTCCTGCGCTTTCCACACCGTGTCGGTGGGATCGCCGGTGACAACAGGATCCGTCGGACCGGGAACTTCGCTGAGTGAAATGCGGTCGAAATCATCGTGTCCGAAGGCAATTCCCACCGTCGGGTAGGCAGCAAAGACCAGATTGATCTGCGTCGCGGCGGTGACGATGACCAGAACGGTCGCAACGACGGACACCACCGCCTTCGCGATCGTTCCGCCCGCCTTGATTCGCGGCCCGAGAAGTAGCACCGCGTAGATACCGATTCCGATCCACACGTAGATCGACATCTCGATGGGATCCGGGAACGGCACGATCACCTTTTCGACGGTGATCCAGACGGCGATCATGATCACCAGTGCGATCAGCCCCGCGATCGGTACCGCTCTGCGGTAGTACCAGCGAACGCTCGAACCGAGCAGCCACACACCACCCAGGACCCCGAGCACAGTCAGGATCACCGGCAGTGGTCCCGAGATCAAACTGATTCGGTAGAGCCAGTCCACGTCAAGCCTCTCGCACGTAGAAATGTCGCACGCACGAGGCTAGACGACCACGCTGATACGGCGACGACGCTAGTACTGTGTATCAGGTGACATTCATCAAGGTCTGTGGGCTGCGGGACGCTGACACGGTCGACCTCGCGGTGGGCCTGGGCGTCGACGCCATCGGTTTCGTCTTCGCCGAGAGCGTCCGCAAAGTCGACCCCGCACTCGCAGTCGATCTTCTTGCACGAATCCCCGAACACATCCGGGCAATCGGAGTATTTCTCGGGAACCCGATCGATCAGGTCCTCGAGATCGCCGAGATCACCGGTCTTCGTACCGTGCAGATTCACGATCTGGTCGACGCCGAGCAAGTGCAGCGGCTGCACGACGCCGGCCTCACTGTCATCCGCGCTGTTGTCTCCAGCAACGTCCGCGACGGTTACAACCTCGACCTCGGCGAGGACGAACTTCTGATCGACGGCGCCGACGCCGGATCCGGGGTGCCGTGGGACTGGGCACAACAGCAATCGCGCCCCCAAGGCCAGTGGATCCTGGCGGGCGGACTGTCCCCGGAGAACGTGCGCGACGCGCTGGATGCCACCGGCGCCTGGGGCGTCGATGTCTCCAGCGGCGTCGAGTCTTCCCGCGGCGTCAAGGACCACGCTTTGATCGAGAAGTTCGTCAGCGCTATCCGGCAGACCGATCACTCGAAATAGGACGCATAGTCACTGAAGGCGATTTGACCGGTGGGACTCGCCTTCACGGCGTCGGCAACGGCAGGCGGAATGGGAGCCCAGTGCGCAGGCATGGCCGCCGCCAGTGACGGCTTCAAGATGTAGAGCAGTGCGAAGTTCACTATCCAGAGCGGCGGCGCCATCGACATGCCGACTTCCGAACTCACATCGCCTTTGGTGTTGGTCACCAGCTGTGCTTCTCCCGAAATCTGTTGCGCTGCGAATCCGTAGACTGCCTGCACCGTGTATGCCGACTGATAGAGCGCAATCAGAGTGTGCGTCGCACCGTTGTTGCGCAACCAGGTGCCCACGAAACCGCCAGGGGCGATCAGCGTATTCACCTGTCGCGTCGGCGCATCCGCGTTGGCCGGACTCTCCAGCAATCCGTCGGGATTCACGTACAACCCGTAACTGGCCAGAACCGACGGCGTAGTGCCGGAATAGAGGGGCCGCCCGTTCGTATTGGTGAGAATCCGAGCGCATTCGTCGATCACCTCGGCATCCTCGAGATTGCCACCGACCCCACCGCCGGTCATGAGGTCGCGATACTGGTCCTCGGTCAAAGCGTCGGCTGGCTCGAGTCCGATCTGCGCGGCAATCTCTTCCGCAGTCTGCTGACCGAGTGGCTGGTTGAGTTGATCCGGAGTAGTCATCTGCGTGGGCGCTACGCTCTCGTAGACCGGTGCCCCGGCAAAAGGGATCACGAACCCGGTATCGACATTCTCTGCAACCGGTTGAGCGCCGGCCATCTGAGTGGTGGCAAACGAAAGTACGCACACCCCAACCAAAGCCAGAACCGAGACCGTCCCGCGATGAGATCTTGCTCGGTGAGATTCTTGTCCACGTCTACAGCCCTCGCCTGAGAAAGCCTTGCCTGCAATTCCATTGCCGCGCATAGGTCAACCTCCCGGGACACAGTCCGGCGAATCAACTCGAGCTTGCATCTCAGTCAAACGCTGTGACCAGCGCCGTGTCAAGACACTGGTCAGGTCGAGGCACCTACGGCGACAGCTCGCTCGATACAGTCGACAGCTCGCCCGCTACAGTGATGCTTCCAACTGAAGTGACCTCACCCCATTTGAATTGCAGGACATCTCTGGAGGCGAGCAGTGTCTGACAGGCGCGGGACCGTGTTGATCACCGGCGTCGGCCGGAGCAAGTCGATCGGAGCAAGCCTCGCATTGGGTCTCGCCGAGGATGGTTGGGATCTGACGATCGGCTACTGGGCGCCTTATCACGAACGCGTCGGGTTCGTCCGCGGAGCGCACGATCCGCAGGACGTTGCCGAGAAGTGTCGCGCACTCGGGAGCCGTGTCGACCTGGTTCCCGGAGATCTGGCCTCGCCGGATGCGGCCGCACAGCTCGTTGACGCTGCCGCATCGCGGAATGACCTTCGTGGGCTGGTTCTCTCGCATTGCGAAAGCGTCGACAGCTCGATCCTCGATACCACCGTCGAGAGCTGGGAACGACATTTCGCGGTCAACGCCCGCGCCTCTTGGCTGCTGATCAAAGCGTTCGCTGAACGCCTTCCGGAGCAGCGCGACGTCAGTCAGGTGACCGGGCGGATCATCGCACTCACCAGCGACCATGCGGCCCACAATCTTCCGTACGGGGCCAGCAAGGGCGCTCTCGACCGCATCGTCATCGCCGCCGCAGTCGAACTTGGATCACGCGGCGTGAGGGCAAACGTCATCAACCCAGGACCGATCGACACAGGGTGGATGACACCGGAGATCAGACAGGCCGCAACCCTCCAGACCCCTGCCGGCCGGCTGGGTACTCCCGGCGACACTGCAGACCTCGTTCGATTTCTGATGTCCGACGCCGGAGGCTGGATAACAGGACAACTCCTTCACTCCAACGGTGGATTCCGCACCAGCTGAGCAGGCAGACTGGGCCGCGCCCGGACTCAGGTCAGGCCTTGTAGGTCGGTAGCGTCTGCCCGAGCCTGCGGCCCATCTCGGCAGCCAATGCGGCGAGCCCGCTGGCCGGACGCACCATGACCTCGAAATCGACGATCTTGCCGTCCTCGTCGAATTCGACCATGTCGATTCCCTTGAGGCTCTTGTCTCCGATGTTCGCACTGAATTCGAGAACGACCTGCCGACCGTTGGCTCCGGCGAACTGACGGTGGTACTCGAAATTCTCGAACACCTGGATCACCGTATTGAGAATGAGCACAACGGCATCCGCGGACTGGTACGGCTTGAATCCGGAGGGCGATCGGAACTGCGCGTCGGGCGCGACAATGGTCGGTAGTGCCGACAGGTCACCGGTTTCGATCATGGTATGCCACAACTGCAGTGCAGCTTCGACTTTCGGTTCGAGCGTCAATTCCGTGCTCATGCTTCTACCCTTTCCTCGATGTTACCTGCCGCTTGATTTACCGGCACTTGACTTGCGACGGCCCACGCACTCAACACAGTTCGCACCCCGGTCACGAGTTGCAACGGCTGATCGATCATGACGTGATGGCCGGCTTCGGGAATCTCCGCCACGATGGCCTCCGGTCCGAACAGTCCGCGCATGTGCTCCATGAGTCGATCGGACACGATACCGTTCTCAGCTCGGAAATAGGCTACGCGGCAACGCGGTTCACTGTCGAGAACATCTTCGGCGCCAACTCGGAGAAAGAAGTTCGGATCGAATTTCCATGACCAACCGCCATCGACTTCCTCCATGGACGTGGCTGCCACATGGTCACGCACCGCAGGCAGTCCCGAATCCTGGGGCGGAACGAAGCGGAATCGACCCATCGCGTCTTCCCTGGTGGGGTAAACCTTCTTGGGGCCGAACGCATTCTGGCGTCGAGCTGCCTCCTCTTCGGGCGTCCGCGCCTTGAGTGGCGAATCGATGATGACAACGCCGTCCAACAGTTCACCGTGCAGATGCGAGGCCACGAAGGAAACAATCCCACCCATACTGTGCCCCACCAGAATCGGCTTGCCGTCGATTCCCCCGGCCTCGGCCGCCGCCAGCACCTCGCGAGCCCACTGGGATATCGCGTAGGCATCGCGAGTGTCACTGTCTCCGTGGCCCGTCAAGTCGAGAGCGACGACGCGCCGCCCCTCGGCGAACTGCGGCGCGATGTGATCCCACCAGCGACTGTGGGCTGCGCCGCCGTGGATCAGCACAATTCCCGGCCCCGCCGACCCCCAAGCCCGAAAGTGCACCGAAGCGCCCTCGACCTCCACCGACCCCGTCTCGACCGGCGCTTCCAGCGCCCGAGTGAACCAACCAGGCGCGTCTTCGACGACATTGCTCATCGATCGAACATACATAGTCGTCAATCGGTTCATCCAACTCTTCCCAGTTCGTGATCCATCACCTATATTGAATCCGGCCTCAAGTTCAATTCGTTTCGCCGAAGGGGAGAGATGACCAACCGCCAAGTACGCCTCGCCGCCCGCCCGACAGGACTTCCCGACGCTTCCACCTGGGAATATGTCGACGCCGAGATCCCGTCCGCCGGGCCGGGTGAGTTTGTCGTCAAGGTCGAATACCTCTCCCTCGACCCCGCGATGCGCGGTTGGCTCAACGACGTCAAGTCGTACGTTCCGCCGGTCAAGCTCGGTTCCGTCATGCGCGCCCACGGCGTCGGACGCATCACCGAATCCCAACACCCCGATTACCAGGTCGGGGACATCGTGGCGGGATCGTTCGGCGCTTCCGAGTACGGAGTGTCCGACGGAACAGATGTGACCCGGGTCGACGAATCGATCGCTCCCCTACCGACCTGGCTCGGAGCTCTCGGATTCCCCGGCGTCACCGCATATTTCGGACTGCTCGACGTCGGAAAGCTGAAAGACGGTGACACCGTCGTCGTATCCGGTGCTGCGGGCGCGGTCGGCAGCCTGGTCGGTCAGATCGCAAAGCTCCACGGATGCAAGGTCATCGGCATCGCCGGCGGTCCGGAGAAGTGCGCGTGGCTCACCGAGGACCTCGGCTTCGATGTCGCCATCGACTACAAGAACGAATCCGTCTACAAGGCGCTCAAGTCCAACGCTCCCGACGGTATCGACGTGTACTTCGACAACGTCGGCGGAGAAATTCTCGACGCTGCTCTCTCCCGTTTGCGCCTGGGCGCTCGGGTGGTCATCTGCGGCGCCATCGCGGGTTACAACGCCACCGAGCCTCAGCCAGGCCCCGCGCACTACCTGTCACTTCTCGTCAATCGGGCCACGATGGCCGGCTTCGTGGTCTTCGACTACCTCGATCGCTACGCAGAAGCGCAGGAGCAGATCGGAAAGTGGATCAAGAGTGGCGAATTGACTGCCCGCGGGCACGTCGTCGACGGGGGTATCGACGCGTTCGGCGACAGCCTCAACCTTCTCTTCGCCGGTGCGAACACCGGAAAGCTGGTCCTGAAGGTCAGCTGAGTCACCCACACACGCAGATCGGCCACCGGTATTCCGGTGGCCGATTCGCTTGGGTCAACTGACTCCCGACGGAGTGGGAACGCTGTCCTCCCCCAACCGCGGCGGGGCCGACCGATAGGTTGCCGGCGTGCCGCTCATCCGAATCGGATTGGCTACCTGCCGGGTCGGTGCATCGCGACGCGGGTCGTCGATGGACACCACCGGATCGAGATTCAGACGCTCCGCCAGCGCTATCGCGTCGGCGATGTCGTTGAGAGGTCCACACGGGACACCTCGCTCGGTCAGCGCCTCGAACCACGAGTCTGCAGTGCCCTTGGCCAACGCAGCAGTGACGGCATCGAACAACTCTTCTCGATGCGCGACCCGATCCCGGTTCGAGATGAACCGCACATCCGCGGCAAGTTCGGGAACTCCGAGAACCTCTGTCAACGAACCGAATTGCCGGTCATTGCCGACAGCGAGGACCAGCGGACGGTCCGCGGTGTCGAATACCTCATATGGTGCGATGCTCGGATGTCGATTGCCCATTGCCTGAGGCACCACGCCCGCGGCAACATAGCCGGACGACTGGTTGGCGAGCGCGGAGAGCAACGAGGACAACAGATTGACCTCGACGTGCTGTCCTTCGCCCGTTCGATCGCGATGGCGCAGCGCTGCAAGGATTCCCACGCTGGCGTGTAGGCCCGTGATGACGTCGACCACCGCGACGCCGACCTTGGTGGGAGTCTTGGAATCGGGGCCGGTGATACTCATCAATCCGCCCACCGCCTGGATCAACAGGTCGTATCCCGGCAAAGAGTTGTTGCCACCGAAGCCGCTGATCGAGCAGTAGACCGCACGCGGATTCATTTCTCGCACAGAGTCGTAACCCAATCCCAGCCGGTCCATCGTTCCCGGCAGGAAGTTCTGAACCACTACATCCGCGCCGCGAACCAACTCACGCGCACTCTCCAGATCCTCCTGCTCGCGCAGATCCAGAGTGACCGACTTCTTGTTGCGGTTCACCGACAGGAAGTAACTCGACTCGTCCCCGACCCATGGCGGACCCCAACTACGAGTGTCGTCGCCGACACCCGGACGTTCGATCTTGACTACCTCCGCGCCGAGGTCGGCGAGAATCATCGTGGCGTACGGGCCGGCGAGGACGCGACCGAAATCAGCGATCACCAGCCCGTCGAGTGCTCCGACAGCGTCGACCGTCACCGGAACGCTTCTTCACCGGTGAGAGCGCGACCGATCACGAGCTGGTGAACCTCGGAGGTGCCCTCGTAGGTGAGAACGGATTCGAGGTTGTTGGCGTGCCGAATCACGGGGTACTCGAGCGTGATGCCGTTGGCGCCCAAAATGGTGCGGCATTCACGGGCGATCTTGATGGCCTCGCGGACATTGTTGAGCTTGCCGGTACTGACCTGCTCGGGGCGAACCGTCCCGGCGTCCTTGAGGCGTCCGAGGTGGATGGCGAGCAACTGCCCCTTGCCCAATTCAACTGCCATGTCGGCGATCTTGGCCTGGGTGATCTGGTACGCGGCGAGCGACTTGTCGAAGACCTTGCGATCACGCGCGTAGGAAATCGCGGTCTCGAGGCAGTCACGTGCGGCGCCCATCGCGCCGAAGATGATGCCGAAGCGTGCCTCGTTGAGGCAGCCGAGCGGGCCGGAAAGTCCGCGTGCCTTGGGCAGCATCGCCGAGGCAGGAAGACGCACGTCCTCGAGCACCAGTTCCGAGGTGACCGACGCGCGCAGCGACATCTTGTTCTTGATCTCGGGGGCGGAGAATCCCGGAGTGTCGGTGGGAACGACAAATCCGCGCACGCCGTCTTCGGTTCGCGCCCAGACCACGGCGACGTCCGCGATGGAGCCGTTGGTGATCCACATCTTGGTTCCGTTGAGGATCCAGTCGTCGCCGTCGCGCTTGGCGTTGGTTCGCATACCGCCGGGGTTGGATCCGAAATCGGGTTCCGTGAGACCGAAGCAGCCGATGGCTTCACCCGCCGCCATCCGCGGGAGCCATTCTTCCTTCTGCTCTTCACTTCCGTTGTGGTGGATCGCGAACATGGCCAGTGAGCCCTGGACCGAGACGAGGCTGCGAATGCCCGAATCGACAGCTTCGAGTTCCTGGCAGGCCAACCCGTACGCCGTGGCACTCATTCCGGCACAGCCATAGCCCTCGAGGTGCATGCCCAGAACGCCGAGCGCGCCCAGTTCCTTGGCCAGCTCACGCGCCGGCAGTGCTGCCGCTTCGAACCATTCACCTATGTGCGGGCGAATGCGATCGTCGACCATCTTGCGGACCGTGTCGCGGATCGCGATCTCCTCGGCGTCCAGCAGGGTGTCGATGGCAAAAAGCTCGGACAGGGACTGCGGCGTGGTCACGGGGCCTCCAGTGTTCTCGGGCGCAATCCTTTGCGAGAACGATTGCGCAATCGTTTGCATCGCCTAGAGTAGGGCCCGGTTGCACACCCGTCAATCCCCGGACGGCCAACCGACTCAGAACCAGCTCAGAACCGACGCACACCAGGAGCCCCGACGCAGATGACGCCCGATCCGTCGAACCGCAGCAACGGCCGTCCGCCAACGCTGCGCGAAATCGCCGACCAGGCCGGGGTCCACATCTCGACGGCGTCGCGGGTCCTCCGTCAGCCCGAGCCCGCCGACGGTTGGTCCGACTCCGCACTCCGAGTTCGTCAGGTTGCCGAGGAACTCGGTTACCAACCGAACCTGTGGGCGGCCAGCCTGCGTACCCGCAAGACCACCACCATCGGCGTCGTGATGCCGAGGCTGACGGACGTCGTGGTGGCCACGATGTTCCAAGGCATCGAGGAAGCCGCCACCGCAGCCGGGTACTCCGTCCTGCTCTCCAGCCCACCCGACGATCTGGACGCGCAGCGCAAAGCGGTCGAGTTCCTGGTCAGCCGACAGGTCGACGGTCTCATGCTGAGCAGCATCCACCTCCCGGGTACCGATTTCGTCGACTCGCTCCCCCTGCGCTCACTGCCGATCCTGCTGCTGAACCGGCACATCGACTCGGCGACGTCGTCTCAGAACCGAGGTCTTCCCTTTGTCAGCGGCGACGACCGACTCGGCGGCTACCTCGCGGGGAAGCATCTACTGGACTGCGGCTATCGCGATCTCGGAGTGATCGCGGGGCCGGATCACGCCAGCACGTCGAGGGAACGCGTCGCGGGTTTCCGCGATGCCCTGACCGAAGCCGGTCTAGCACTGCCGCCGAACCGAATAGTGGCGTCCGAGTTCGAAGTTCAAGGGGGTGTCGATGCGGCGGCGACATTGCTCGGTGGAGATTCACGCCCCGACGCCGTCTTCACGGTGAGCGACACCATCGCGATCGGCGTACTCGGTGTGGCCCGTGATCTCGGGTTAAGCATTCCCGACGATCTTGCGCTGGTCGGCTACAACGACATTCCGGTTGTCTCGCAACTCCCGGTGCCCCTGACAACGGTGAGGTCCCCCGCCCGAAAGATCGGCGCGACCGGGCTCGAGCACCTACTCGCACTTATCTCCGGCAAGAACGTCGAATCCGTGAAACTTCCCGTCGAACTGATCGTGCGAGCCTCCACCAGAAAGCCTGCCAGTCGCAAACTCTGAGCAGCTACCAAACCTGAGATTCGTCGATGCCCAACTGTCGCGCGTAACCGGAGTTGAGTGCGTCCCAGCCGTACTCGCGCGCCCGTTCGCCCACGATCGGTCCGAAGGGCTCGCCTGCCAGAAGGGCATCGAGTACGTCGAAGCACAAATGCCACCCGGCAGCGAGTGCCGACGCCATCCCCTCGGCGCGCGACCTCTGCGTAAGTACGACGCGGGTGCCGCCCTCGACCGAGGTCAGATCCCACACCAATTCGTCCGGGCCCCACTCGTGTTCGAGCCGCCGAGTGGTCTCCACAACGTGAACGGTGACCGGCAGCGACATTTCGGGGGCTCCGTCCTCGGTGAGCATGGTGATCACGGCGTCACCGGTACGGCTCAGATTCCGATCGGCGGTGTACGGCGTCCATTGCGCCAACATCTCCGGGTCGGTGATCGCCTCCCACACCTTCTCGACGGGATACGGCAGCACCCGAGGGAAGCTGACGACTGTGTCGTCCCCGTCGACGCTCACCGTGACGTCGGACAGGGCACTGGGCTGATACGGCTGGGCACTCATGATCCGATCTCACCAGGAACCACCGACACGGGCAACTGCCCGCTCGGCGTTCAGAACACGAACAAAGCCGATGCGGCCGCGACTGTCGCCTCCACCACCGGAAACTTCACCACGGACAAGTCGTGTCGCGCTCCTTCGAACTCCACCAGACGTGTCGCGGCGGGAACCAGGTCGAGTGCTGCCTGTATCTCCTCCGTCGTCGCGAACTCGTCCTTCGATCCGTGGACGACAACGGTCGGTGTGTTCAGGTCGGGCAGGTGTTCGGTTCTGAGCTTCTCGGGCTTCTTCGGTGGATGCAGTGGATAGGACAGCAGGACCAGGCCGTCGACAAGTCCCGGGTTCTCCGCTGCCATCATCGACGCCTGCCGACCGCCGTACGAATGTCCGCCGAGCAGAACGGGTCCGGGCACCGAGTAGTCCGAGCGAACAGCGGCAATCACCTCGGCAATGCCCGCACGATCCTCCGCAGCACGCGACGGATGCGGCGGCCCCGAAGCTCGACGCACCCGAAACGCGAGATCGAAGCGCAGAACTTGCACTCCTGCTGCAGCAAAGCCGTCGGCGACAGCACGCAACAGCACAGTGTCGCAATTACTTCCGGCGCCGTGGGTCAATGCCAGGGTTGCGACGGGCACTGACTCGGGGCGGTGCAGGAAACCGTGCAGCGCGCCTTCGTCGACCGCTTCGACAGTACTCATGGACGCATCCTTGTCCGGCCCGCTCGGGCCTGTTCGACTGCGGCAGCCAAGCTGCCTTCGTAGACCGGCCCGTGTCCGGGAAACAGCGCGCCGGCGGGCGCAGCGGCGATATTGTCCAACGCCTGGTCCGTCACTCCACGGTCATGGTTGAAGGGGCACACCAGAAATTGTGGTCCGGCGACACTCGAGGTCGCGTGCCCGGTCACCAGAGCGTCACCCGACGCGATGACTCCTGCGTCGGGAACAAGGTAAGCGCTGTGGCCGTCGGTATGCCCGTGGGTAGGAATCGGCACGATCCGACCGGGAACGTCCAGCGCACCATCTGGCGCAAAGGCCTGTGCTCGAGGCAGTTCCGCGCCTTTCAACGCGCCTGCTCCGATCACGTCGCGTAGCCACTTCGGAGCGCCTCGCCGCCACAACAGCAACGGAACTTTGGCCGGCGACAACTGCTGCAGGTACTCCCGCTTCGCGTGGGGCACTTCCAACGGATCCATCAGGACCGGAACCTCGAGCCGAGTCACGATGTCCGCGATTCCACCGATGTGATCGATATGCGCGTGAGTGACGAGGATTGCCCGAACATCCCCGAGCTGGTGACCGATCTGCTCGATCGAGCGTTCGACGTCGGCGCCGTTGGCCGGGTATCCGCCGTCGATCAACGTCAGATCGGACCCCTCTTCGACCAGGACCCAATTGGCGTGACCGCACCGAACCAGATGTGTGTTCTCGATCTGCGTGATCGACAGTGCCGCAGTAGTCATGCTTGGTAGTCTGCGCCACGTGTCGGAATCCGTGAAGCAGGCCAGCAGCCGCAGCATTCGAGATCGCGCCGAAGCGTCGTTGGTAGCAGCCGCATTCGCGCTGCCCAGCGCGGTGAAACGTCGAATCACCGGGCCACCCGTCGTCATCGAGGGCAACACGCTCGACGCCGACGCACACCTGCTGCTCACGCTCGCGAAGACGCGGCCACTCCCCTCACATTCCACCGATCCCCAGTCACTCGCCGCTGCTCGCGCCAATCTCACCCGAACCGCGATCATGATGGGTGGCAGGCCCGCGCAGGTCCGCACCGAAGAGATCTCCGTTTCGGGTGCCGACGGCCCGCTCCGCGCCCGGCTCTACGTTCCGACTGCCGACACCGGCGCTCTGCTCGCCTACTTCCACGGCGGCGGCTGGGTACAGGGCGGCATCGAATCCCACGACGCTCCGTGTCGCCTGTTGGCCGAGACCTCCGGCGCACGGGTCATCTCGGTCGACTACCGGCTTTCACCCGAATTCGCTTTCCCCACACCGGTAAACGACGCCTATTCCGCGTACCAGGATATCGTCGACCGCGCCGAAGAGTTCGGGGCAGACCCGACACGCATCGCTGTCGGAGGAGACAGTGCGGGCGGGCACCTGTCCGCGACGGTGGCGTTGCGTGCCCGCGACGACGGCAAGACCCCACCGGCAGCACAGCTGTTGATCTACCCCGCGACCGACTTTCACGAGAAGGCTCCCTCGAGAACGACGTTCGGTGAAGGCTTCTTCCTGACCGAGGCCAATATGAACTTCTACGAGTCCAGCTTCCTCGGCAAGGATGCCGATCGACTCGACCCGTTGGTGTCGCCGCTACGCGCCCCCGACGTGGCCGGACTGCCACCAGCCATCGTGATCACGGCGGGATTCGATCCACTCCGAGACGAAGGCGAAGCGTACGCAGCACGATTGCGAGACAACGGTGTTCATGTCACGGATCGACGCTATCCCGGCTTCATCCACGGCTTCGTCAACATTCTGGGGCCCAGTGCCGGATCCCGTGCAGCGGTCGCCGAGATCGGCGGCATGCTCCGCGCACTCCTCAGCCGCCCGACAGAATCTCCCGCACCGTATCCACCAGCGGATCGACGGGAAGCTCTGGGCTGATTGCGCGCTGTAGCCCCAAACCGATTCCGACGCTGAGCATTCGCAGCGCGGCTGCGTCCGGATCCAGCGTCGGCGTCACCCCGTTGGATTCCGTGAGGTGTTGGACCAATCCGGCGATCAGTCCCCGCACCTGGTCTGCACCCGCCGCGATCTTCTCCCGAATGTCCTCGCTGTGCCGCGATCTCACCGAGAACTCGACCTCGAGCAGCGTCCACCTCTGGTCCCCGATTGTTCGCTCGGCCCACCGCGCGAATTCAGCCACCGCATCGTCGAGGGTCGATTTCGCCCCGAGTTGCGCAGTGATCTCACCGACCTTGGTCAGCCTGATCCGGCCGAGAACTTCGGCACACAATTCATCCTTGTTCTTGAAATTCGAGTACACCGCCCCCTTGGAGTACCCGGCGTCCTCGGCGATCTGATCGAGAGAGGCCGCGGCGTATCCGCGATCGAGAAAGTGCTCGACGGCCGTCGCCAACAGGGTCTCGCGGGTCAGCGCCTGCGCTTCCTGCCTGGTCAATCGCGCCATCGGAACCTCCCAGTGGTCCTCGGTATCGAGATTCCCACGGTAGCCGAATACCGCGAACGGTTGTCGAGTGGAGTACTGAAACCAATTTTGGGGTACCAACGTTATTCGGATACTGATAGTCTCCGAAACATGACTTCAGATGTGACCGGTACCACCGTGCGCCAAAACAGTGCACCGAGACGCGGCTTGGCCATCGGCTGCGGCGGCACTCTCGGTTTTGCCTGGACCGTTGCCGCGCTCGCCTCGGTCCGGGATGCACTCGACTGGGACCCACGGGAAGCCACAGCCATCATCGGGACGTCCGCCGGCGCCGAGTTCGTGACGATGCTCGGCAGCGGAGTCGGTGTCGACGAGTTGGTTGCCATGCAACTCGGCAACGCCGCCGCACGCCCCGAGCTCCTCACCCACATCGCGTCGGCGCCCGGAAAGCTCCCGCCACTTCCGAGACTGGGCGTCGGCAATCCACGACTCCTCACGCGTCGAGACCTTCCGGTTCTGAGCCGGATGAGCGGCATCGCACCGGTTGGTGGCGGCGACCCGTCCTGGCTCACTACGCTCGCCGAATCACTTGCTCCGGGCGATTCGTGGCTCCCACATCCGAACGCGTACATGGTATCCATGGACTACAGAACGGGGCGACGGGTCGCATTCGGGGCACAGGGGGCTCCGAAAGTGACCGTCGGTGAAGCGCTCCGAGCGTCATGGGCGATTCCCGGCTGGTTTCCACCCGTCACGATCGACGGCGTCAGGTACATCGACGGCGGCGCCGCATCCACGGCTTCGGTAGACCTTCTGCTCCCCCTTCAACTGGACGAGCTGGTTGTACTGGCGCCCATGGCTTCTCGAACCCTGAGGCCGGCGCGCGGCGCCGCCCGTATCGAACGCAGTGCCCTGCGCAATGCCATGTCCAAGGGGCTCGATCAGGAGATCGAACTGGTCCGCTCCGCGGGTACCAGAGTCATACGAATCGATGCCACCGACGACGACCTTGCCGTGATGGGCGCCAACTTCATGGACGGCCGCCGACGGCTCGCCACCTTCGAATCATCGCTGCGTACAACACGTGCGAGTGTCAAGCGCGAACTCGATGTGCACCCGTTCCAGCCCACTCGTTCCCACCAGTGAAAGCGCAGACTCAGTGAACAACGAATCTGACCACTTCGAGGTCGTGATCATCGGCGGTGGAATTTCCGGAATCGGCGCGGCTATCCACCTGCAGCGTCTCGGAATCGACAACTTCGCACTCCTCGAGAAGGCCGACTCCCTCGGTGGAACCTGGCGCGCCAACACCTATCCCGGGTGCGCCTGCGACGTTCCATCCGGTCTGTACTCGTACTCCTTTGCCGCCAATCCGGATTGGACGCGCTTGTTCGCGGAGCAACCGGAGATCCGCGAATACATCGAGAACACGGCGGGCACGCACGGAGTGGACAAACACGTTCGCTTCGGGGTCGAAATGCTCTCCGCGCGATGGGATGCGTCGCAATCACTGTGGAAGATAACAACTTCCAGCGGCGAACTGACTGCTCGCTTCGTGATAGCCGCTGCCGGCCCATGGAACGAGCCCCTGACACCGGCGATACCCGGACTGGAAGCGTTCGAGGGAGAGGTGTTTCATTCCTCGCAGTGGAATCACGACTACGACCTGACCGGAAAACGCGTCGCCGTCGTAGGAACCGGAGCCTCGGCAGTCCAGTTCGTTCCGCGCATCGTTTCCCAGGTCTCCGCCCTTCACCTCTACCAGCGAACCGCTCAATGGGTTCTTCCCAAACCCGATCACTACGTACCGCGGATCGAAAGGTCCGTCATGCGATTCGTGCCGGGAGCACAGAAAGCCTTGCGCAGCATCGAATACGGAATCATGGAAGCGCTCGGATTGGGATTCCGTAATCCGTGGATCCTGCGAATCGTGCAGAAACTCGGGTCAGCCCAATTGCGCCTGCAGGTACGCGATCCGAAGCTGCGCAAGGCATTGACTCCCGACTACACCCTCGGTTGCAAGCGACTGCTCATGTCGAACTCGTACTATCCGGCCCTCGGCAAACCCAACGTCAGCGTCCATGCCAACGCCGTCGAGCAGATCCGCGGTAACACCGTGATCGGCGCCGACGGAGTGGAGGCGGAGGTGGACGCCATCATCTTCGGAACGGGCTTCCACATCCTCGACATGCCCATCGCATCCAAGGTATTCGACGGAGAAGGTCGATCACTCGACGATCATTGGCAGGGAAGCCCGCAGGCGTACTTCGGTTCCGCCGTCAGTGGATTCCCCAACGCGTTCATTCTGCTGGGCCCCAGCCTCGGCACCGGGCACACATCGGCGTTCATGATCTTGGAAGCCCAACTGAACTATGTGGCGCAGGCAATCGGCCACGCCCGTCGTCACGGCTGGCAGACCATCGACGTGCGAGAGGAAGTTCAGGCAGCCTTCAACTCTCAGGTTCAGGAGGCATTGGGGACCACGGTCTACAACGCCGGTGGTTGCGAAAGCTATTTCTTCGACGTCAACGGCCGCAACAGTTTCAACTGGCCGTGGTCGTCCGGCGCCATGCGTCGACGGCTACGGGACTTCGATCCGTATGCCTACAACCACACGTCGAACCCTGAGTCAGACAACACGCCCCCTGAACCCACGCCGTCTGAACCCACCACCAGTCCGGAACCGGAGTACACCGCATGAGCCTCTTCGGCACCACCTACCCGCCGATCGATCTCGACGGAGCGGTCGTCGTCATCTCGGGCGGTGGCCGCGGAATCGGCAGGGCGACAGCCAAGTTGTTCGCTGCTCGCGGTGCACTCGTATGCGTCGGCGATCTCGACGAGGAGACGGCCGTCGACACAGCGGAGTCCATCGGCCCACGTGCCCGCGGTTACCTGCTGGACGTCACCTCGCGCGATTCCTGGGATATGTTCGTCTCCAAGGTGATCGGCGAATTCGGCCACATCGACATTCTCGTCAACAACGCGGGAGTGATGCCGCTCGGCAGCTTCCTCGACGAGTCCGACGCCACCAGTCGAGTCACCCTCGACGTCAACATCTGGGGGCCTATTCACGGGATGCGCGCCGTGTTGCCCGGCATGGTGGATCGACGACGCGGGCACGTCGTCAACATCGCATCGATGGCAGGCAAACTTCCGGTACCCGGGATGGCCGTGTACAACGCCAGCAAGTTCGGCGCAGTGGGTCTTTCGGCTTCTGCCCGTGTCGAATTCGCAGATTCCGGGGTCAGCGTCAGCGCGATCCTGCCCAGCGCGGTGCGGACCGGCCTCTCGTCAGGCGTGCCACTCGGAAAGGGACTGCCGACGGTTGAGCCCGAGGTAGTGGCCAAGGCCGTCGTCGACACGGTCGCGCATCGGCGAGCCGAAACTGCAGTTCCCCGTTACCTTGCGGGCTGGGATCTCGTCGACGCACTGGCCCCCGAATGGATCATCAACATCGGCCGCCGGGTGATCGACGATCGCCGCGCACTGACATCGGTAGATCCGAACGGGCGTGCGGACTACGAAAAGCGAGTGGCACGTCAGGCCGAAAACGGGGAGCACAATCCGAAGTGAACCGGGTAGTTTCGTGGCCATGTACATCCGCCGCGAAACTTCTTCCGACCGTGACGCCATCTATTCACTGCTCGGGGCGGCGTTTGCCGACCAGGCACCGCCCGGCGAGACTCCCTACGAGATCGAACTGACACGCCAACTCTTCGCCTCGGACGACTACTTACCGAAGTTGTCGCTGGTCGCCGTAGCCGGCGGTGAGATCGTCGGCTTCGTGATCGGGACACGCGGATGGGTCGGTCCCGTGGAGGCTGTTGGCCTCGGCCCGCTGGCTGTCACCCCGGGTAACCAGCGCAGCGGGGTTGGTTCGGCACTGATGCACGCGGTGGTCGGCGCGTGCGACGCCCTGGACGTGCCGCTGATCGCACTCTTGGGCAGCACCGAGTACTACCCGCGGTTCGGATTCGTCACCAGCACGGACGTCGGAGTGGAGTCTCCGGAAGCTGAGTGGGGCGCTCACTTTCAGATCAGAACGCTCACCACACATCGCGCTGATCAGACGGGGAAGTTTTCATACGCAGCGCCTTTCGGAATCGCGTGACCCGGAGCGCGATGTAAGAGTTCTTTGACATACGGCGTGCGTGAATCTACGCTCAACCCTGTCAAAGAACTCTTACATCCGGGAGGCTTCATGAGCACCACGGCACGGTGGAGCCTGGTTATCGGCATCGGCGTCGCAGTAACGCTGACCCTCGGCTTTTTCGCAGCACTGACCGCCGGCGACCAGAAGACGTTGACCTTCGTCGTCTTCGCAATCGTCATGGCGCCGGCTTGCATCGGATCGGTATGGGCCCTTTTCCCATCGGAAAAGAACAAGGCTCCCGCCTATCCCGAGGACACCGTCGAAACAGAATGGAGTCGCAAGGCCGGATTCGGCGCGTTCACAGACTTGATCACTGCCATGGGAATCGCGCTGATCGCGCACAATGTCTTCGGCGCTCCCGAACTGCCGCTCCTGATCTTCACTGCCCTCGGCCTGGTCGACTTCGGAATTCGGTACTGGGCGGTGTCGAGGGACCGCTCCCCCACGATCGAGATCTGATGCGCAACAACCTTCAAGAACTTCGTACGGCAGCCGGATTGTCACAGCAAGCGTGCGCCGACGCACTCGGAATCACGCGCCAAACCGTCATCTCGATCGAGAAGGGCCACTTCGACCCGCGTCTGTCACTGGCGTTCCGAATCGCCGAGTACTTCGACAAACGCGTCGACGACGTCTTCTCCAGCTGACGTCTTCTCGGGCTGACAGAAGATCAGTCGAACAGGGTAGGCGACCCGTTTTCGTCTTTCCCGTCGTCGACCGCCGTCGTCTTCTTGCCCGAGCCCTTGCGGACGACGGTCAACGTCGTCGTTCGACGCGACAACCTGTGCCCGTCACTGTGTTCGAGCAACGCCATGCCCTGGCGAACTTCGACTACCGTCCACGGACCCGCATGGCCGGCTGCCTGCACGAGGTCACCGGACTCCACCTCAGTTGCCATGACCACTCCTTGTTCGTCGTGTCCTGCACGTTCTCCTTCCTATTATCGACGCGGCCACCTGGTAGTCGACGCGCAGGGTACCTACGCTGCAGCAGCAACCTTGACCGCATGGCCGACTTCGGCTCGGAATGCCGCGTATTCGGGTGAGCCTCGGAGATCGTCGGGATCGACGCCGGTTCGTGGCAGATCGATTTTCAGGTCCAGCGCGACCTTGCCGGGCCGGCTTGTCAGAACTACGACGCGGGAGCCGAGAAAGGCCGCCTCGTCGGCACTGTGAGTGACGAAGACACTTGTTCGCCCCGATTCGGCACTGACACTGCGGAGGTCCTCCTGCAGACGCTCGCGAGTGAGGGCGTCCAATGCGGCAAAGGGCTCGTCCAGCAACAGCAACGACGTTTCGGCCGCCAAGGCCCGGGCAATTGCCACCCGCTGCTGCTGCCCGCCGGATATTTCCCAGATACGCCGGTCCGCTGTGCCGCCCAGACCGACGCGGTCGAGAAGCTCGTCGCGCCTTCGCCCGCGTTCGCTCTTCGTCACCCCGGCATATTTGAGTGCCAGATCGATGTTGCCGCCCACCGATTTCCACGGAAACAGTCGTGGTTGCTGAAACACCACGCCGGCACTCGACCCGGGAATCGGGTCGGATCCTGATACCTGAACTGTTCCACTGGAAGGATTTTCGAAACCCGCAATCAGCCGCAGCAACGTGCTCTTGCCGCAACCCGACGCTCCGACGAGGACCAGAAACTCACCAGGGGCGACGTCGATCGATACCGGCCCGAGTGCTGTGACGGACTCTCGACCGTGGCCGTACTTGTGCGAGACGGTGTCGATTCGGATCGCGCCCGGGCGGTCGGCAGCGAATCCTCCCGCGGCCTGCTGTGCGGTCTCGCTACTGGTCAAGGACATCGGGAAGCCCCTTCACATAGAGAGCATTCTGAAAGACCGCCAGATCAGGCACACTGTCGATCTGCTTCTGCTCGGCCAGGAATTGCGCTGCACTCTGCAGGTTCATTGCAAGATTCCCGGGAGCGCCTTCGGTGCCCAGCCATTCCGGCGAGGAGATCTGCTCGGGAGTGAGGAACACTCCCTGCTTCAGCTGCGCTGCCGCGTCTTCCTTCGAGGCACCCAATTGCGCGGCAACAGCTTCCGCTGCCGCGTCCGGGTCTGTGGCGATTGTCGTGAGCGCGCGGGCCTGAACCTTTCGCCAGGTGTCGACGATCTCGGGGTGGTCCTTGGCAAACGCGGTCGACACCACACCAAGATCGAGTGTCGGCTTTCCAGCCGTCGCGAGCTCGCGGCTGGCGATCAACTGTGTTCCGTCCTTACGGAGTTCGTCGAGCGTGGGCAACCAGGTGTAGACGGCATCGATGTCACCTCGCTGCCAGGCAGCGAGGGATGCTTGCGGCTGGAGATCCACCAACTGGACGTCGTCGGCACTGAGTCCGGCCTGGTTCAGTGCTGCCAGCAGACTGTAGTGCGCGGTCGAGGCGAATGCCGTGGCCACTTTCTTGCCACGCAGATCTGCGACGGTCTTGATTCCGGTTGCGTTGCGCGCCACCAGGGCTTCGTTGTCGCCGGCCACGTCGAGAACAAACGCGACCTGGTACGGAATGTTCAGCGGTGCCGAGAGGCCACGAGCAACCGGACTCGAACCGATTGCGCCGAAATCGATTTCACCGGCGATGAAGGCGGTGTTGATGTCGGCTCCCGAATCGAACTTCGTCCACTTCACGTTGTACTCGGGCAGTGCGTCTTCGAGCCAGCGATTGTTCTTGACTATCAAGTCGCCGCTCGGGAACGACTGGTAAGCGATACGGATCGTTTCCTTGGACGAATCCTGGCCCGAATGATCCACCGAGCACGCACCGAGAACAAGGGCAAGAACGCCGATCAGCACCGTGAACGCCGTCCGGGAAGCCCTTCCCTCGTTGCGGTTCGGATTGCTGTTGCGCTTCAGATTGCCGCTGGGCTCGGAAATGCTGCCATATATCTCATTGTCGGTCATACTTTTCCCCTCCAGGGAACGGCGCGGCGCTCAGCAGCCCGCAACAGTCCGTCGATGATCAAACCGGAGAATCCGATGGCGAAGATCCCCACCAGCACTACCGGAGTGTTGTTGTAATTGCTTGCATCCTTGACCATTCCGCCGATTCCGGGGATGCCGTTGAACAATTCGGCCGCGACAACTGACGAGTACGCCATACCCACCGACAAGCGAATGCCCGTGAAAGTTTCAGGCAGCGCCGACGGGACAACCACGTCTCGGATCACTTGTGCCCGTGAGGCTCCCAGCGCCCTGACAGCTTCGACCAGCCCGACGGGTGCCGCGACAACAGCAGCTGTGGTGGCCACTGCTGCCGGCGGGAGGGCAGCCAGCGCCAGAAGCGTGATCTTCGGCGCCTCGTCGATTCCCAGCCAGATCACCAGCAGGAAGAAGTACGCCAAGGGCGGCAGTGCCCGCAGGAAGGTCAACCACGGTTCGAGCAGGCTCCGCAGCCACGTCACCGATCCCATTGCCAAACCTAAGATCACGCCCAAGCCGACGCCGATGATCACACCGACCAGCACCCGTCGCAGCGTCATGTAGAGGTGCTCCCAGAGCAAATACCCCTGGTAGCCACGCACTCCGTCGTGCGTGGTCATCGTGTTGACGAAGGCATGCCAGACCGTGCTCGGAAAGGGCACGAAGGTCTCACTCCAGGTGCCGCTCGCCGCGGCGACCTGCCACAAGGCCAAGAATGCGATCACGGAAAGCACCGGCAGTCCGACAGTGGTCACACTCGAAGTCCACGGCCGACGCGGCTCACGGTTCGGTTCCGCGACTGATGTTGGTTCTATTGCTTCGACAGGAGTCGACATCGCTGTTCTTCCTCGACGTACGGAAAATTCCGGCACACATGCAGCAACGAGCGCATATGCAGGGGCGAAGGCGCACAGAGCGGCGCCGTTCTCACTCAGGAGAGTCGGAAGGAATCAACAGCAACAGTAGTTGGCACCAAGACGGCACAGGTCGACGGCGATGCGTCGTGTCAGTGGCGTCGTGGGCATGGGGGTAATTACTACCTGTGTCTGCAATTACCCGCAAATGCGGGGGAAATAGGCGTCAGTCGGCCAAGCGAACAGACAGCGAATACATCAGCGGTATCTCTGGTCGTCCGGCCGGGACTCCCCAACGCTTGCCGCCGAGTTCTGCCATCTCCTCGAATCCTTGCCAACCGTTGGCGTACGGGTACTCGTCGAAGGACTCGAGCGTCAATCCGGCACGCCGCAGGGCGCCGAGCACCTCGGCAATGGACCAGTTGAATTCACATGAAGGGAAGGGATTTTCGAAGTTCTCGACTCCGTCTCCCTGAGCGCCCGGCAAGACGAGATCGGCTGAATCTGCCACGTAGTCGCCAACGCCACCGGGTTCGGTCACGGGAGTCCCGCCTCCGTACGGGTATGTCAGCGACCACTTCTCGTCGAAACACATGGCAAACGGATGAAACTCCACCAGAACGAATCGACCGTTCGGCGCCAGAACACCGGCAATCCCCTCGGCCCACTCGTCGAGATCGGATAACCAGATCACCGTTCCGTACGAAGAGAAGACTCGATCGAACTTCCTCCCGGTAGCGCCGGCATCTCGGAGCCACGCAGATACATCCGCTCGCTCGAAATCAGCGGCAATGCCGGATTCCGCAGACAATGTTCGCGCGAAGTCGATCGCAGAATCCGAGATGTCGACGCCGGTCACCGCGGCACCGAGAGCAGCCAAACTCAACGAATCCTGACCGGAATTGCACTGCAGATGAAGAATCGAGGAGCCGTCGATTTCGCCGAGCAGCGCCACTTCTTCCGGAAACAAGGTCGACCCGCCGTTGCGAAAGAACTGTGCTTGGTCACCTTTGTGACTGTTGTGAGCGACGGTCGCCGCATTCCACGACAACCGATTCATCTCCACTGCGTCCATCTCTACTGCATCCACCTCTCGGCCCACAACAACTCCGCCCGAGTTCACCACGCCCCCGGTCACGTCGGCAATCGATTTACTGGGCTGGAAACCTATCCGAACGAAGATGCAACAGGTTACAGTTTTTCGACGGACCATCGAAGGAGAACCAGTGCGCTACGGACTCAGCCTGTTCACCAGTGATCGCGGCATCCGCCCTGCCGATGCAGCAAAGGCTGCGGAGGCGAATGGATTCGACGCCTTCTACGTTCCGGAGCACACTCACATCCCCGTATCGAGGGATTCCGATCACCCCGGAACCCAGTCGGCAGAATTGCCCGACGACCGTTACATGCGCACACTCGACCCCTGGGTTGCCCTCGGCACCGCCGCGTCGGTCACGAGCACCATCCGATTGGGCACCTCGGTGGCCCTCCCCCTCGAGCACGATCCGATCACTCTCGCGAAAACCATCGCATCGCTGGACCATCTTTCCGGCGGACGCGTGGTTTTCGGCGTCGGATTCGGCTGGAATGCAGAGGAACTCGCCGACCACGGCGTACCGCCCAACAAACGCCGGACCGCACTCCGCGAGTATCTCGAAGCCATGGGTGAACTGTGGTCGAAGGAAGAAGCTTCGTACGACGGCCAATTCGTGAAGTACGGGCCAAGTTGGGCCTGGCCCAAGCCAGTTCAGAAGCCCCGTCCGCCCATCCTCTTGGGCGGTGGCGGTAACGAGAAGACTTTCAAGTGGATCGCAAAGTCTGCCGACGGGTGGATCACCACACCCATCGAGCAGGAGATCGACGGAAACGTGGAACTGCTCCGAAAGATCTGGGCCGAAGCAGGTAGAGTCGGCGAGCCTGAAATAACCGTCCTGGCAGGCAAACCCGATCCGGAGAAGCTCGCCCACTGGGTAGATATCGGTGTCACGGAGGCGATGTTCGGCACTCCGGACAAGAGCCCCGAAGAGGTGGTCGGATACATGGAACGTCTGGCAGCCAAGCTCGGACGGTGAGGTCCGCCACAGCACCTTGACCTCAACTGCACTCGAGGTTTTAACGTCGGTATTGCACAAGACAGTGCAACGACAGCAAATCCCGAGTCAGAAGAGGTGCTAAGTGTGACGACAAAACTGGTTGGCACCCAACCTGTTTCGGACGTCGCTGTTGATTCGGCGCCGTCCATCCGAAGCGCATTCGTCGAGGCATTCCGAAATCATCCCGCCGGCGTCTCGATCATCACCGCGACGGGCGATGACGGCCCGGCCGGCATCACGTCGTCTTCGGTGATCTCGATCAGCGCCGATCCGGCAGTTCTGGCGTTCTCACTGCAGTCGTTGCGTGGTTCTGCGAGCGTCATTGCTTCCGCAAGCAGTTTTGTTGTTCACCTGGCAAATTCGGCGAACGCGCGACTGGCGGCCACGTTCGCGACCCGCGGCGCTGTCCGCTTCGGAGACGACATGCGCTGGTCGTTTCTGTCGACGGGTGAACCATTCCTGCACGGCACGGGCCACGCCTTGCGGGCGGTTCCCTTGAATGCCACGACGTGTGGCTCCGCAGTGATTGTCACCGCCCGCGTCGTCGACGTCATCGATCCGCAGCACGTGTCAGCGCCGCTCGTCTATCACGATCGAACCTATCGAAATCTCTCGTCTCACAACATTTCCTCAAAGGAAGGCATGTCACATGACTGAATACGTTCTCCCCGAGCTGGACTACGACTACGCCGCACTCGAACCGCACATCTCCGGCGAGATCATGGAACTGCACCACAGCAAGCACCACGCCACGTACGTGGCGGGCGCCAACAGCGCAATCGAGCAGTTGGCTGCTGCACGCGAAGACGGCACGATCACCGCGAAGGCGCCGCTGCTCAGTAAGAACCTCGCCTTCCACCTCGGCGGCCACACCAATCACTCGATCTTCTGGAAGAACCTCTCCCCCAACGGCGGTGAGCGACCAGAAGGCGAGTTGGCAGCCGCGATCGACGAGCACTTCGGTACCTTCGACGCATTCGTCAACCACTTCTCCGCTGTAGCAACGACTTTGCAGGGGTCCGGCTGGGCGGTACTGGCCTACGACACGGTCGGGCAGCGCCTGGTCATCGAGCAACTCACCGACCAGCAAGGCAACATCAGCATCGGTATCGTTCCGCTGCTCATGCTCGACATGTGGGAGCACGCTTTCTACCTGCAGTACAAGAACGTCAAGGCCGACTACGTAAAGGCTTACTGGAACGTCATCAACTGGGAAGACGTTGCACAGCGATACGCGGCGGCCACAGCCTCGACCGGCTTGATCGTCCCCGCCTGATCACTGCCGCATCATCCCGATCAGCCCAGCTCGGCACGGTGGCTCCGTTGCCGAGCTGGGTTTTTGCACCCCCGAGATCGATGTATGTGAAGGCAGGTAACATACACCGAGCGCGGCCGACTCGGCCGTCCGCCGATTCGACTCCAAGGGGAACCAGTGCTCGATATCAGTGGTTTGATCGCGACGTGGCGTCCGACGCTGGACACCGCAGCGCGCAATGCATGGGGACTCTCGTTCGGCGACGGTGTCGAGAAGGCCGAACGCACGCCGTCGGTACTGATCAGCGAAGGTCCACACCGCGATCTGTATCGCTTCGGCGCATTGTGGACGCCCAGAGGCAACCCGGTCCTCCTCGTACCTCCCCTCGCGGTTTCAGCCGACTGCTACGACCTTCGTGCAGGCCAGAGCCTCGCCGCACACCTACTGGATGGCGCAAACACGCCCTACCTCCTCGACTACGGGACCATGCGGTACTCCGACCGCGGAATGGGTTTCGAGGCCTGGGTCGACGACATCATCCCGGAAGCGATCCGTACGATCTCGGACTTACATGACGGCGCACCTGTTTCGCTGATCGGGTGGAGCCTCGGCGGGACCATGTCTCTGCTCACGGGCTCCGCTCACTCCGACCTTCCGATCGCATCGATCACGGCAATCGGCACGCCAATCGATTACACGAAGATTCCCGCTATCAGCCCGTTGAGGCTGATCGGCAAATACACGGGCGACACCCCGCTCACGTCCGCGACCAATCTGGTCGGCGGACTGCCTGCTCCACTCGTTCAGGCGAGTTACAAGGTGACGGCGTTGCAGCGCGAAGTCCTCAAGCCATGGTTCATCGTGCGCAACCTCCACAACACCGAGACTCTGGCTCGCATGGAATCGATAGACAAGTTCATGGCAGCCATGCCTGGATACCCTGGCAAGGCATTTCAGCAGATCTGCGAACAACTCATGCTCGGCAACAATCTCTACAACGACGCTGTCACGCTTGCCGGACGCGAGATCAAACTGTCAGCTCTGAGCGTTCCCGTTCTCGCGGTCGGCGGCACCACTGACGTGATTGCACCCATCGCTTCGGTGGAAGCGATCACGTCGGTCCTCACCGGAGCGCCGTCGGTCCGGTTCGAGAAGGCGCCGGGAAGTCACCTCGGGCTCGTTGCCGGCCCCACCGCGAGAGACTCCACCTGGGCGCACATCGACGAATTCTTGAAAGAGAATGCACCGCAGTTGGTTTCGACCAGCTAAATCACGGCGTCGTGATGCCCGCGGCTACAGCTGCCTTGTGCCAATCCGGGAATTCACTCAGCAAACGGGTGTACAACTGGGCGTCGTCGACGGTGTCGATGTCGTCCAGCGCGAAGAAACCGGCATTGTCGACCACCCTGCCGTCGAGGTCGTCGAGCTTCTCCAGCACTCCGTAGTTGGCCTTGCCGATTCCGACGAACTGCCAAAAGGCCGGGAGCCCAGACGCTTCGCGCATCAATTTCGTGATTTCCTTGCGCTCGCTGAAGCCTCCGTCGGTGAAGAACAGGACGAGCGTCGGCGCCGAACCACGTGTCAGGCCGGAGAGAATCTCAGTCATGATCGGCACTTCACGATTTGCGGCGCCGATCTTGTCATAGTTGAATCCGCCGTGCGAGCCGCGCAAGTGCAGGTAGGTATCCGACCACTCTTCCGCGTCATGGACAGAGATCTCGGGAAGCTTGACGAAGCTGACTGCATACAAGTACGGCTCCAGCTTGCCGTCGTCATCGAGCTGGATCGCAACGGGAACCATGCGTTCGACAACACGATGCACCACTCTGGTGCGGTACTGCTTGGCCATACTTCCGGTTTTGTCGATCACCAGGACCACTCGCGCCCGAATTCCGTTGCCACCCTTGGTCAGCAGGACCTTGGCCACTTCGCGCTTTCGGAGGTCCAGCTTTTCCCGCTTCACCATCGAGAGTTTGGCTTCGTCGGGCACGGTCCGAATGCCATCTGCCGATTCAGCGGAGCCGGCGGATCGGCTCTGCGGTTCCTCGTCGACCGACACTCCGAAGGCAGTGACCAGATCTGCCAATCCGCTGTCCCAACCCGCCGAAACGTTCCGAACCTTCCAGTCCGTGCCGCGGCGATAGATCTCGACGAGGACCGCTGCCCTCTCACTCGTCAAACCCAAAGCCTGAGCCACGATAGCGGTGGAACCAGCCTGCTCCACCACGACACCAAGGCCCCCGACAGCAGAAAGGGTTCCGTTTGCCGCCGCATCAAGCGCCACGGCAACACTCAGCTGGTGGATGTCGGCGGGCAACCTCGCAATGTCGATTTCGATGACGCCGCCGGACTCCAAGCGCACCGCACCTTCGGGCGACACCGGCTGATTGAAGAAGACAAAATCTGCGTCGTTCCGCACCTTGTTCCGTTCGTCGAGCTGGAACACCATCAGGTCCACCGTGCCCGGGGCGCTACCGTTCACCGCCACCTTCAGCGAAGTTCCGTCAACGACTGTGTTCGCTCCACGCGCCAGCTCCATACCGGAAGATTAGCGGGCCACCAAAGAATCAACGGCCCCGCGGTCGGAAGAATCACAGCACACTTTCAGCAATCGCCAGGATTCTCGAGGCAGACTGTTCGTGGAAGATTTGTCGCACGCGGGACCGAGAGCCTGAGCATCGACAGAATCTTAGGGTCGATCAGGAGGTCACCAAATGCCGCACGGCCAGGCGCGCACCATCCCGATGCTGCCACTCCTGCCACCACTGACGAATTTCGACGACGCAAGTCGCTCGGTCGTGTCCTACCTCGACGAATATCTTCCGCTGGCACTGTGGTCGATCACGCGGTTCGACGGGGCGAATCAAATCTTTCTCACCGTCTCACCCAACCCACTTCACATCGAAGTCGGCGAGACCCGGACTTGGCAAAAAACACTATGTGCAGCGAGGTAGTCCTCGGAAATGCGCCGCCAGTCTCATCGAATCGCGCACTCGTACCTGCACTTTCCCGAGATGACAGGTGGGAAGGCATAGGCGCATACGTCAGCATCCCAATCCTTCACAACGACGGCAGTCTCTTCGGCACTCTGTGTGGCGCCGACCCGATTACGGGCGACTCCGTACTCGAGGACAACCTGGCCCTCCTCACTCTCCTGCGCCGACTCCTCGGAACGATTCTCGATGTCGACTATCAGCGCGCGCAGTCAGTGCGACTGGCCGAAACTGCGCAACTCGATGCCGAGACCGACCCGTTGACAGGTCTTCTCAATCGGCGCGGGTGGAACCGCATCCTCGCGGCCGAGCAAACTCGGTACCGCCAATTCGCCGATCCGGGATCTATCATCATCGTCGATCTGGACGGCATGAAGACCATCAACGACGAACTCGGTCACGCCGCGGGTGACGAATATGTTCAACGGGCCGGCAAGATCTTGGCAGCATGCGCGCACCCTGGTGCGGTGGTTTCACGGTTGGCCGGAGACGAGTTCGGAATCGCTCTGCCCGATACACAGCCGCGCGCCGTCGACTACCTGGTCGAGTGTTTGGAGAAGGCGTTCCGGAATGCCGACGTCTGTTGTTCGATCGGCCGAGCCGACTTTTCCATGTTCCAAAGCCTTTCCGAGACTTGGGATACGGCCGATGCCGAGATGTACCGCCACAAGCGCTCGAAGCACTGATTCGACTCCCCCACGGCCTGGTGGCACCGCATCGGAGGATCCCTTCGATGCGGTGCTGGCCCGTGTTCTGTTGTGCCCGAGGAGCACTACCTCAGGTTTTGAAGGTGGTGTTCGTGGGCCGCGGGTGCTGCTGCGGGTCGATCGAGGGTGGTGGGATGAACCACGGTTTGTTGTCGACGCCGATGCGGATTTCCCATTTCCCGACGAAACCCGATTTCCGGTGCATCAGCCGGTGATGTGAACGGCACAGCAGGACAAGGTTGTTCA